>NZ_CP054023.1:0-300000 GCF_005862305.2 Rhizobium indicum
ATGGACCGCGCGCGTCAGGTGACCGATGCGCTGGCGGACTATGTCGAGGAAGCACGATTGAAGGCGGGCGATCGGCTGCCGGCCGAGCGCGAGCTGATGGCAGCCCTTGCCGTTGGCCGCTCGACCATTCGCGAAGCGATCCGCCACTTCCAGGCGCTCGGCGTCATCGAGACTCGCAAGGGCAGCGGCACCTATCTGCTGAAGCCGGTTTCCAGGGCGACGATCCATATGCCGCTGTCGTTTGACACGGTTCATCTGCGCGACGTGCTGCTGCAGACGCTGGAGGTTCGCCGCGGCATCGAATGCGAAGCGGGCATGGTTGCGGCGCGGCGACGCACGAACACGGATCTCGTCGTCATCGAGGAAAAGCTGAACGCGATGGAGCGGGTGCACCTGGAGAAGGGCACTTCCGGGCCGGAGGATCTGGCCTTCCATCTCGCCGTCTACGACGCCACCCACAATCCGCTGTTTCGCCAGCTTCTCGAACAGATGCGCGAGACCTTCGAGCGCTTCTGGGAGCATCCGTTCGACCGGCAGGATTTCGCGCGCCGGTCCTTTCCCTTTCACCGCACCCTTTTTAACGCGATCGCTGCCGGAGATCCCGAGGCGGCGCGCGCCGAAACATTGAAAATTCTCGACATCGTCGAGGAAGACATCAAGGAAATGTCCAAATGAGCAGCGGCGCAGAACCGTTCGATCTTGCTTCCCTCATCACGGCTCATGACGAAGGCAACTTCGCAGACGCCGTCGTGCCGCCGATTTTCCAGACCTCGCTTTTCACCTTTTCCGATTACGACGACATGATCGCCTCTTATCGCGGCGAGAAGGTGCGGCCGATCTATACGCGCGGCCTGAACCCGACGGTGCGTGCCTTCGAGGAAATGCTGGCCAAGCTCGAAGGTGCCGAGGATGCGCTGGGCTTTGCCAGCGGCATGGCGGCGATCTCGTCGGCGGTGCTGAGCTTCGTCGAGCCGGGCGACCGCATCGTTGCCGTCAAGCACGTCTATCCCGATGCCTTCCGCCTGTTCGGCACCATCCTGAAGCGGATGAAGATCGAGGTGACCTATGTCGACGGGCGCGACGAGGAAGCGGTCGCCCAGGCGCTGCCCGGCGCCAAACTGTTCTACATGGAAAGCCCGACGAGTTGGGTGATGGAAGCGCATGATGTCGGCGCGCTCGCAGCACTCGCCAGACAACATGGCGTCGTCTCGATGATCGACAACAGCTGGGCAAGCCCGTTCTTCCAGCGGCCGCTGACGCTCGGCGTCGACCTCGTCATTCATTCGGCCTCGAAATATCTCGGTGGCCACAGCGATGTGGTGGCGGGCGTCATCGCCGGCTCGAAGGCGATGATTGCGCGCGTCAAGGCAGAGGCCTATCCTTATCTCGGCGGCAAGCTTTCGCCGTTCGACGCCTGGCTCCTGATCCGCGGGTTGCGCACGCTGCCGCTGCGCATGCGGGCCCATGAGGCATCCGCTCTCGAAATCGCCAGGCGCCTGCAGAAGCTCGACGTGGTGGAGACAGTCTGCCATCCGGGGCTCGCCAACCGCCTGCCTGCCGGCCTCAACGGCACCTCGGGCCTGTTTTCGTTCATATTCCGCGAAGGCGTCGATATCCGCGCCTTCGCCGATCACCTCAAGCTCTTCAAACTGGGCGTAAGCTGGGGTGGACATGAAAGCCTGATCGTACCGGGCGAGGTGGTGCTTCAGCAGAAGGCACAGCCGAATTCCGCACATGCCTTCGGCATCCATGCGCGATCCGTACGTCTCCATGTCGGCCTCGAAGGAACCGAGGCTCTGTGGAGAGACATCGAGGAGGCGCTCGCCGCCGCCTCACAATCCTGAAACCCGAGAGAAACCTAATAAGGGGGAACTGAGCCATGAAAAAACTAATAATCTCGACGCTCTTCGCTTCGATGATGGCGGGCACGGCCTTTGCCGATACGACGCTCAAGCTCGTCGAAGTCATCACCAGCCCGGAGCGCACCGAAACGCTGAAATCGATCGTCGGCAAATTCGAAGCCGCCAATCCCGGCACCAAGGTCGACATCATCTCGCTGCCCTGGAACGAAGCGTTCCAGAAGTTCGCGACCATGGTGTCCGCCGGCGACGTGCCCGATGTAATGGAAATGCCCGACACCTGGCTGTCGCTCTATGCCAATAACGGCATGCTCGAGAGCCTGGAGCCCTACCTCGAAAAGTGGGAGCACACCAAGGAGCTGACGCCGCGCGCGCTCGAACTCGGCCGCGATGTCAAGAACACCGCCTATATGCTGCCCTACGGCTTCTATCTCCGGGCGATGTTCTACAACAAGAAGCTGCTTGCCGAAGCCGGCGTCGCCGCGCCGCCGAAGACGATGGAAGAATTCACCGCCGCGTCGGAAAAGGTTTCCAAACTGTCCGGCAAATACGGCTACTGCATGCGCGGTGGAGCGGGCGGCCTCAACGGCTGGATGATCTTCGCCGCCTCGATGGCCGGCTCGAACAAGTATTTCAACGATGACGGCACCTCGACGATGAATAGCCCCGGCTGGGCCAAGGGCATCGAATGGATGGTCGATCTCTACAAGAAGGGCTATGCGCCGAAGGATAGCGTTAACTGGGGCTTCAACGAAGTCGTCGCCGGCTTCTATTCCGGCACCTGCGCATTCCTCGACCAGGATCCGGATGCGTTGATCGCCATCGCCGAGCGCATGAAGAAAGAGGATTTCGGCGTCATGCCGCTGCCGAAGGGTCCCGACGGCAAGTCCTTCCCGACGATCGGCTATGGCGGATGGTCGATGTTCACGACCAGCAGCAACAAGGATCTCTCCTGGAAGCTGATCGCCACCCTCGAAGGGCCGGAAGGCAATATCGAGTGGAACAAGCGCATCGGCGCCCTGCCGGCCTATACGGCGGCCGAGAAGGATCCCTTCTATGCCGGTGACCAGTTCAAGGGCTGGTTCGAGGAACTGGCGGACCCGAACACGGTACCAACAGTCATGCCGACCTACCTCGAGGAATTCGCCTTCTTCAAGGATTCGCTGGCGATCAAGACCTCGCAGCAGGCATTGCTAGGCGATATCTCGGCGAAGGATCTGGCCGACCAGTGGGCGGAATACCTCACCAAGGCGCAGCAGAAGTTCCTCGCCAAGAAATAAGCGACGGATCGACGGCGGCGGCCTCGGAACAGGCCGCCGCCGCTTTTTTTGATGACACAGACGGCGCATGAACGCCGCGAATGGGAACTTCTGGCTGATGACCATTTCCGCCGATACGCTCGACATGCGTCGCGACCGCAGGCCATGGCTGCGTCGCGTTGCCGATGCTTCGGAGCCCTATCTCTACAGCGCGCCGTCGCTGATCCTGATCATCGCGGTGATGCTGGTGCCGCTGACCGTCGGGATTTCCTACGCCTTCCGCGATATCCAACTGCTCAATCCGTTTTCCGGCGGCTTCATCGGGCTCGATCATTTCCGCGAGCTTGCCGGCGATGCCGCCTTCTACGGGGCGCTGCGGAACACGCTGTGGTGGACCGGCGCCTCCGTTGTCCTACAATTCGTCTTCGGGCTGATCTTGGCGCTGCTGCTCGACAAACCCTTTAAGGGCAGGGCAATCGCGCAGGCGCTGGTCTTCCTGCCCTGGGCGGTGCCGTCCTTTCTTGCCGGCCTCAACTGGGCCTGGCTGTTCAATCCCGTCATCGGGCCGATCCCGCACTGGCTCTTCGCCCTTGGGCTGATGCATGAGCCGGGCAATATCCTCTCCGATCCCAATTATGCGATGTGGGGACCGATCGTTGCCAATGTCTGGTGGGGCATTCCCTTCTTTGCCATCACGCTGCTTGCGGCGCTGCAGGCGATCCCGCGCGATCTCTATGAGGCGGCATCGATCGACGGCGCCGGCTGGTTCCAGCGCTTCCGCTCGATCACCCTGCCGTTTTTGGCGCCGACGATCGCCATCACCGTGCTGCTGCGCACTGTGTGGATTTCCAATTTCGCCGATCTCATCGTCGTCATGACCAATGGCGGGCCGGCCGACCGGACGCAGATCGTCGCCAGTTACATCTTCACGACAGCCTTCAGGCGGCTCGATTTCGGTTATGCCTCGGCGATCGCGCTGGTGCTGCTCGTGCTGCTGCTTGCCTATTCGATGCTGATCATCCTGCTCCGGCAGACGTTGCTGAACAAGGATTGAGATCATGAGACGATCCGTCATTCCCACCATCGCACACCGTCTGGCGATCCTCTGCTACATCGCCTTCGCGCTCTTTCCGCTGTTCTGGCTGCTCAAGGTGTCGGTGACGCCGAACGACCTGCTCTATAGCGAGGGCGTGCGGATGTGGCCGTCGCGCACGACATGGGATCATTATGCCTTCGTGCTGAGGCACAGCGCCTTTCCGACCTTCTTCAAGAACAGCCTGATCGTCTCGGCCTCGACGGCCGTCACCGTGACGATCTGCGCCTCTCTGTCCGGCTACGCGCTGTCGCGCTTCAATTTCCGGGCAAAGTACTGGATCGTCGCCCTGATGCTGCTGACCCAGATGTTCCCGCTGGTCATGCTGGTGGCGCCGATCTTCAAGATCCTGTCGCCCCTGCATCTGACCAACAGCCTGACCGGGCTCGTCATCGTCTACACCGCCTTCAACGTGCCTTTCGCCACCTTCCTGATGCAGTCCTTCTTCGACGGCATCCCGAGGGATCTCGAAGAGGCGGCGAAGATCGACGGGGCGACGCAGTTCACGGCGTTTCGCCAGATCATCCTGCCGCTGACGCTGCCGGGGATCGCCGCCACACTCGGTTTCGTCTTCACCGCCGCCTGGAGCGAGCTGCTCTTCGCGCTGATGCTGATCAACGGTAATGACGCGGCGACCTTCCCCGTCGGCCTTCTCACCTTCGTTTCGAAATTCTCGGTGGATTTCGGGCAGATGATGGCGGCGGGCGTCATGGCGCTCATTCCGGCCGGCCTCTTCTTCCTGCTCATCCAGCGCTATCTCGTCCAGGGCCTGACGGCCGGCGCGGTCAAGGGTTAAACAAATGGCATCGATCGATATCCAGAATATCCGCAAAGCCTATGGCCATGTGCAGGTGCTACACGGCGTCGACCTCGAAATCCGGGACGGTGAATTTGTCGTGCTCGTCGGCCCGTCCGGTTGCGGCAAGTCCACGCTGCTGCGGATGATCGCCGGGCTGGAGGAGGTCACATCAGGCGAGATCCGCATCGCCGGCAACAGGGTAAACGAGCTGCATCCCAAGGATCGCGACATCGCCATGGTGTTCCAGTCCTATGCGCTTTACCCGCATATGAATGTCGCCGGCAATATGAGCTACAGCCTCAGGCTGCGGAAGGTGGCGAAGGAGAAGATTGCCAGCGCGGTCGCAGCGGCCGCCGCCAAGCTCGGCCTCGATCCGCTGCTCGAACGAAGGCCGAAGGCGCTTTCCGGCGGCCAGCGACAGCGCGTCGCCATGGGCCGCGCCATCGTGCGCCAGCCGAAGGCCTTCCTGTTCGACGAACCGCTATCCAACCTCGATGCGCGCCTGCGCGAACAGATGCGCGCCGAAATCAAGAAACTGCATGGCGACCTGAAGGCGACCTCGATCTACGTGACCCACGACCAGATCGAGGCAATGACGCTGGCGGACCGGATCGTCGCCATGCATGGCGGGGTGGTCCAGCAGGTCGGCAGTCCCCTGGAACTCTACGACCACCCCGCCAATCTCTTCGTTGCCGGCTTCATCGGCTCGCCGGGGATGAATTTCCTCGAGGCCACCTATGATGCCGGCGGCGTGAAGCTGAAGGACGGCACGATCGTGCCGCTTGCAAAGCCTTTGCCGCTTGTCGACGGAGCAAAGGTGACGCTCGGCATCCGGCCGGAGCATGTGCTGATGAGCGATGGCGGGGCGGGGCTTGCAGCGGATGTGGAACTCGTCGAACCGACAGGCTTCGGCATCATCCTGCACCTTGCCCTGCATGGCCTGCCGTTTAAGATCTTCACGCTGAACCGCGAAGCGCTGAAGGCAGGTCCGAAGGTCAATGTGGCCTTCCCGGCCCAATATCTGCATGTCTTTGACGGCGAAGGAAAACGCGCCGACTGAGTGGTTGAGGTAGGTTGCTCGCTGCCGCGGTGGTGGCTGAGAGACGGATTGAATGGCGAAACCCTCACGTGCTGCGAGCGGAAAAATCTTTTGCCGCATCGCCCAGGAGGGCTATATCGTGCGTGTGATCTTGCTGGATTGGATGCCATGACCGACACTGTTCTCGACCGCTTTCTCCGTTATGTCGTTATCGACACGCAGTCCGACCCTGCTTCGTCGACGCAGCCGACCACGGCCAAGCAGAAGGATCTCGGCCGGGTTCTGGTCGACGAACTGCTGAAGATCGGTCTGGCGGACGCGCATCTCGATGAACACGGCTATGTCTATGCGACCATTCCGACCAATAGCGACAAGACGGTGCCGGTCATCTGTTTCTGCTCGCACATGGATACGGCGCCCGATTTCAGCGGCACCGATGTCAAGCCGCAGATCGTCAGGAACTACGCGGGCGGGGATATCAAGCTTGCCGGCGACACGGGCCGGGCGATCCGCGTCAGCGATCATCCCGAACTGCAAAACCAGATCGGCAACGATATCGTCACGACCGATGGAACGACATTGCTCGGCGCCGACGACAAGGCCGGACTGGCCGAAATCATGACCGCGGCTGCGATGCTCGTCGGCAATCCAGATATCAGGCACGGGACGATCAAGATCCTGTTCACGCCCGACGAGGAAGTCGGGCGCGGCGTCAACAAGGTCGACCTGAAGAAACTCGGTGCCGACTTCGCCTATACGATGGACGGCGAGACGGCCGGCCATATCGAGGATGAGACCTTCTCGGCCGACGGCGTGGAGATCAGCATATCAGGTGTGGCAATCCATCCCGGTTTCGCCAAGGACCGCATGGAAAACGCCATCAAGATCGCCGGCGCCATCATCGACCGGCTGCCGAGGGATGCTGCCCCCGAGACCACGGAAGGCCGGCAGGGCTTCATCCATCCGACCGGCGTGATCGGCTCGATGGAAAAGGCGTCGCTGAGCTTCATCATCCGTGACTTCACCGACAAGGGGCTGACGGAAAAGGAGACGATGCTCGAAGCCATCGTCAAGGAAGTGATGGCTGGCTATCCCGGCTCGACCTATCGCTTCGAGGTGAAGGAGCAGTACCGCAACATGAAGGTGGTGCTCGATCGACACCCGGAGATCGTCGAGAATGCGATCGAGGCGGTGCGCCGGGCCGGCATGACGCCAGTGCGCGGCAGCATCCGCGGCGGCACGGATGGCTCGCGCCTTTCCTTCATGGGACTGCCGTGCCCGAATATTTTCGCTGGCGGCCATGCCTTCCACTCGCCGCTCGAATGGGTGAGCCGCCAGGATATGGAAAAGGCGGTCAGGACGATCGTGGAACTGGCGAAGGTCTGGGAAGAGCGCGCCTAAAGCGCGCCGCGGTTTTGCGTCCGGAATTGCGCGGAAACCAAAACACGCTTCCACCTCATTCTCAAACCGGAAGGGCGGTTGATTAACCGCCGTTCGCCGGAAGGCTTTCACGCAGCATCACGCTGTCATAGGCGGGCCGGGGCGTCGGGATCGCGATGGGCATTCCCGGCTCGGGCTCGACCGATGTTACCGGCAATGTTTCCGGCGCGGTCACCGGCGCAGTGATCCGCATCTGCCCCGTGCTCGCCGTAGCCATGGGGTCCGGAGCCGGCAGAGGAACGGGAACCGCCGAGGGTATCAATGCCTCGAATTGCGGTGGCAGCATGCTTTCGCCGGGCACATAGTTCATCGCCACCTCGTAAGAGGGCAGCGGCGGCGGCGTTTGAAGCATGCCGTTGGAGTCGCGCTTCTCGTAGAAGGCGTTGCCGCCGGCAACCGTCACATAGTGCATGTTGTCGTAGGGGAATTTCAGCCCATCGGTGTGGAAGAACATCGCGTCCTTCACCGCAGGATGGCGTGCGCCTTTAACAAGGATTGCATCGGCCGCGCTGGCAAGCTCGGTTTCTGCCTGCGGCTTGACTTCACGCGTCATCACGCCGGGCGCGAACTGCCTTTTCTGGGCCACCACGCCGCAGATCGATGTGGGATAGGCGCCGGAGGTGAGCCTGTTCATGACAACGGTCCCGACAGCCATGTAGCCGTCCTCGTCCGAATGCAGCGATTCGAAATACATGGCGCGCTGCAGGCACTCGCGGTCTTTGGCCGTATAATTGAACGTGACTTTCGCCGCTTGGCCCTGCTTCGTCTTGGTGTTCGCCGCCGTTGCCGCCGGTTTCGATGTCGTTGTGCAGCTTGCAGCTGCCAGTCCTACGAACAAAATCCCGATCAGGGATTTTCCAAAGGAAATCTCCGCCCTCAACGCCAGGTGCCTCCTATGGGATTAGTCCAGCCCTTAATGATTAAGCGAAAACGTTTTACTCGTCATATGACTGAAATACAAACAACCTTAGATAACAAAAACCTTAAGGGACTCTCGCCAAATACGATTCCGGCGATGGCCTCCTGCATAATTCCCTAAATCGGAATCGATTTAGGGATAAAATTATGCAAGAATTCAAGGTGTTACAGCGTCACCAATCTCCATCAGCCGCGGAACAGTTTCCAGCGGGTCGGCTTGAAGGCTACCCGGTTGCGGTCGAGCCTGTCGGCCTCGCTCGGCGGCAATTCGATCTCGATATGCGGGCGATCGTTGCCGATATCCAATTCGATATGGCGGGTGCCGGCGACGCGGCGGCTGGAGACCGGCTGGCCGGCGATACAGTTTTCAGCTGATTCGCAGAGCCTGACGTCATGCGGGCGGAAATAGAGCTGCGCCGTGCCATCCGGCTCGCCTTCGGCATTAAGGCCGAGCGAGCGGCCTTCGAAGCGAATGTCGCCGTCTGATATCTCGACCTGCAGGCAGTTCGATTGGCCGATGAAGCCGAAGACGAAGGGAGAATTCGGATTGTCGTAAACCTGGTCCGGCGTGCCCACTTGTTCGATCGCGCCCTGGCTCATGACGACGACGCGGTCGGCAAGCTCCAGCGCCTCATCCTGGTCGTGGGTGACGAAGACTGTGGTATGTCCGGTGCGATCGTGGATATCGCGCAGCCATTTGCGCAGGTCCTTGCGCACCTGGGCGTCGAGCGCGCCGAAGGGTTCGTCGAGCAGCAGCACGTTCGGCTCGACGGCCATGGCGCGGGCGAGCGCCACACGCTGGCGCTGGCCGCCGGAAAGCTGGGCTGGGTAGCGTTTTTCGAGACCGGAAAGTTGGACGAGGTCGAGCAGTTCCAGCGCCCGCCTGCGGATATCGGCCTTCGGCGGTCGCCGCGCACTGTTTCTGACCTTCAGGCCAAAGGAGACATTTTCGAGCACCGTCATGTAGCGGAAAAGAGCATAGTGCTGGAAGACGAAGCCGATGTTGCGCTGCTGCACTGATTTCTTCGAGGCATCTTCGTCGCCGAAGAAGATCAGCCCCTCCGTCGGGCTTTCGAGGCCGGCGATCAGCCGCAGCAATGTCGTCTTGCCGGAACCCGAAGGGCCGAGCAGTGCGATCAGCTCGCCGGAGCGGATGTCCAGCGAGACATCGTGCAGCGCCGGAAAACGATCGAATTCCTTGCGAATGTTTTGAACGCGTACTTCCATTCCAAATCCTTCAGTGCCGCCGGCTGGCGGCGATTTCGGCGCTATAGCGCATTTCCAGCAGCGTCTTCAAAACAAGAGTTACGAGCGCGAGCAAGGCCAAAAGCGTGGCGACCGCAAAAGCGCCGGTGAAATTATACTCGTTATAGAGAATTTCCACCTGCAGCGGCATGGTGTTCGTCTGGCCGCGGATGTGGCCTGATACCACCGAGACGGCGCCGAATTCGCCCATGGCGCGGGCGTTGCAGAGAAGCACGCCGTAGAGCAGGCCCCATTTGATATTCGGCAGCGTCACGTGCCAGAAGGTCTGCCAGCCGCTGGCGCCGAGCGAAAGGGCTGCCTCCTCGTCAGCCGTTCCCTGTTCCTGCATCAGCGGGATCAGCTCGCGGGCGACGAAGGGGAAGGTGACGAACATGGTGGCGAGGATCAACCCCGGCACGGCAAACAGGATCTTGATGTCGTGAGCGCTGAACCACTGGCCGAGCCAGGTATTGGCACCGAACAGCAGAACGAAGACCAGGCCCGATATGACGGGCGAGACCGAGAACGGCAAGTCGATCAGCGTCGTTAGGAAAGCCTTGCCCTTGAACTCGAACTTGGCGATCGCCCAGGCAGCCGCGACCCCGAAGACGAGGTTGAGAGGCACGCTGACTCCGGCAACGATCAGTGTCAGGCGGATCGCCGAGAAGGTCTCGGCGTCTGCGAGCGCCTGGAAGAACGGGCCGGCCCCCTTGCGGAAAGCCTCGACGAAGACGGCTGCGAGCGGCAGAAGCAGGATCAGCAACAGGAAGACGAGCGAGAGGATAATCAGGCTGAAGCGCGCGATCCTGTTTTCGGTGGTCACCGAACGCAGCTTTGTTGGTTGAGCGGTCGCATCAAGCGCCATAGCCGTACCTCCGTCTGCTCCAGCTCTGGATGAGATTGATGACCAGCAGCATGCCGAACGAGATGATCAGCATGATCGCCGCAATGCCGGTCGCTGCCGCATAATTATACTCTTCGAGTTTGATGATGATCAGCAGCGGCGCGATCTCCGATTTGAACGGCAGGTTGCCGGCGATGAAGATGACCGAGCCGTATTCGCCGACGCCGCGGGCAAAGGCGAGCGCGAAGCCGGTGAGCACGGCAGGCGCCAGCCCCGGCAGCAACACGCGGAAAATCGTCTGGAAGCGGTTGGCGCCGAGCGTTGCCGCGGCCTCCTCCACTTCCTTGTCGATCTCCTCCATGACCGGCTGCACGGTGCGCACCACGAAGGGCAGGCCAACGAAGATCAGCGCCACGACGATGCCGGCAGGCGTGAAGGCGATCTTGATGCCGAGCGGCGTCAGGAACTGGCCGATCCAGCCGTTCGGCGCATAGAGCGTCGTCAGTGCGATGCCGGCAACGGCGGTCGGCAGCGCGAAAGGCAGGTCGACCATGGCATCGATGATGCGCTTGCCGGGGAAGCGGTAACGCACCAGGACCCAGGCGAGAATGATACCGAAGACGGCATTGACGATCGCGGCGATGAAGGCGCTGCCGAAGCTGATGCGCAGCGCGTTCAGCGTGCGCGGATCGAGCGCGATCGACCAGAATTTCTCCCAGCCGAGTGCGCTCGACCGGACGGCAAGGCCCGAGAGCGGGATGAGAATCAGAAGGGTGAGCCAGGTCAAGGTAAAGCCGAGCGCCATTCCGAAACCCGGAATGACGCTCGGCCGTTTGAACCGCCACCGCGTGGGGCTATATGCTTTCATGAAGTCTATTATTGGGCCGGCTTGTAGATTTGGTCAAATACGCCGCCGTCGCCGAAGAATTTCGGCTGTGCGTCCTTCCAGCCGCCGAAGTCGTCGATGGTCGCGAGCGTCAGCTTCGGGAAGCGGGCGATGTCAGCCGGATCGGCGGCTTCCGGCTTGGTCGGCCGATAGTAGTGCTTGGCAGCAATCTTCTGGCCTTCGTCCGAATAGAGGTAGTTGAGATAGGCTTCGGCAACCTTGCGCGTACCCTTCTTGTCGACATTGCCGTCGACGATAGCAACCGGCGGGTCGGCGCGGATGGAGAAGGCCGGCGTCACGATCTCGAACTGGTCGGGACCGAGTTCTTCGAGCGAAAGATAGGCTTCGTTTTCCCAGGCGAGTAGCACGTCGCCGAGGCCGCGCTGGACGAAGGTGGTCGTGGCGCCGCGAGCACCGGTGTCGAGAACCGGAACATGCTGCAGCAGTTTCGCAACGTATTCCTGCGCCTTGGCTTCATCGCCGCCATTCGCCTGCTTGGCCCATGCCCAGGCGGCCAGGAAGTTCCAGCGGGCGCCGCCCGATGTCTTCGGGTTCGGGGTGATGACCTGCACGTCGTCCTTGACCAGGTCGCCCCAATCCTTGATGCCCTTCGGGTTGCCCTTGCGGACGAGGAAGACGATCGTCGACGTATAGGGCGTCGAATTGTTGGGGAACTTGGTCTTCCAGTCGGCCGGGATCTTGCCGGTCGCCTTGGCGATGGCGTCGATATCGCCTTCGAGGGCAAGTGTCACGACATCGGCGTCGAGGCCGTCGATGACCGAGCGGGCCTGGGCGCCGGAACCGCCATGCGAAGCCTGGATCGTCACGGTTTCACCGTTGTCCTTCTGCCACTTGGCGGCAAAGGCGGCATTGAAATCCTTATACAATTCGCGGGTCGGATCGTAGGAAACGTTAAGAAGCGTCTGATCTGCGAATGCCGGAGCAATGCTTCCGATCGCGAAGCTGCCTGCCATGACCGCCGCCGCGAGGAGCCGGGTGAGCCGTTGTGTCTGCATGGGGAACCCTCCTGTTTTCTGTCTTAACTCTATCAACTCGGTCGTATAATGAAACAAAGGTTCTTCCGGTTCCGGCATGGCTGTTAGAATGCCATTCCATTTAAGGGGCAATTTGGAAATGGACGTGCCGAAGTTGGCCGCGGCCAATTGGGCGCCGGGCGCTGCCTGCCACGAACCCGTGTTTTTTCGGCCACAGTTCCTCCACGAAAACGACATGGTGATGCAGATTTTTGCCAAGATTTTGCCGCGATGACACTTGCGGATTCCTATATGGCTCCCGTGCGGTCGTATTCGCCGACTGCTACGCGGGGGCAACCCTTGAAGTGCGCCTCGCATTCCAAACCTGTTAAGGGCCATTTAAAATGAATATCAGAACTATCCTTTTTGCCTCCGTTGCCGCCCTTGCCGCGGCCTCCGGAGCCCGCGCAGCCGACGCCATCGTGGCGGCGGAACCCGAGCCCGTGGAATATGTTCGCGTTTGCGACGCCTACGGTACCGGCTATTTTTATATTCCGGGGACGGAAACATGCCTTTCGATCGGCGGTTACATCCGTACCGAAGTGCGCTTCGGTGAGCAGATCTCCGGCGATTCCGACGTAAACTTCTGGACTCGCGGTCAGGTCACCTTCCAGACTAAGAACGACACCGAGTACGGTACGCTCACCGGCGTCATCACGCTGCGTTACAATGTCGACAATGCCTCCGATCAGGAAGCTTTGCTCGATGAAGGCTATCTCGACATTGCCGGTTTCCGCGCCGGTAAACTGTACAGCTGGTGGGATGACGACATGAGCGGCGAGACCGATACGCTCGCCAGCAACGAGACGACCCACAACTCGATCCGTTATCAGTACGAGAACGGCGCTTTCGCGGCCGGCATTTCGGTCGACGAACTCGAAGAAGACTACGCCACCAAGCCGGGCGAAGGCCCGAACAACTTCGGTGTCGCAGGCCAGGTCTCCTACAAGGCCGGCGCCATCAGCGCTTACCTGCTTGCCGGCTATGACACCGACACCAGCGAAGTCGCTGTCCGCGGTATCGTCTATGCCGACATCGGCCCGGGCACGCTCGGCATTGCCGGCGTATGGGCAAGCGGTGCCAACTACTACTACGAAGAGTCCGAATGGACGATCGCAGCAGAATATGCCTTGAAGGTCAACGACAAGTGGTCGGTCACCCCGGGCTTCCAGTACTTCGAGAACATCGCTCTCGAGGCTGACGGCAACGGCTTCACCGGCGGCAGCGCCTACACGACCGGTGTCACCATCGACTACCAGATCGTCGAAGACCTGCGTTCGAAGCTCAGCGTGCAATATCACGATGAGGACGAAGGCGACGACGAAGTGTTCGGCTTCCTGCGCTTCCAGCGCGATTTCTAAAGCAATTCCAGGAAAAGTGCGAAACGGTTTTCCGTCAGGACTTGCGTAAAATCCAAGGATTAGAGCGGTTCAGCGTTAAGCTGAACCGCTCTAACTTAGTCTGATTGCAGACGAGCGGGCGCGGCCTTCGGGCCGCGCCTTTTTTATGATGCCGAAACGTGTGAGCGGTTTTCAGGCGACATCATGCTCCCGCTATTCAATTTGGACTCACACCCGTGAATCGGCGATGAAATCGGAATAGAATTCGTCGACCGTTCTTGCCTTGCGCATGGCGACAAGCGTGCCGTCCGACTGCAGCCGCCTGGCGATTGCGGAAAGCACGTTCAGATATTCGCCGCGATTGTTTTCCCCGAAGAGCAGCACGAAGGCGATGTCGGTCGGGATATCGTCGATCGCCTCGAAATCCAGCGGCTGGGCGAAGCGGAGGAGCAGGCCGCGCGGGCTGGTCATGCCGTCGATCGCCGCATGCGGGATGGCGATGCCGTTGCCGATCCCCGTCGAGCCGAGCTTCTCACGCGCTTCCAGCGCCTTCAGGATGGTCTGGCCGTCGACCGAGAAAGCCTTGGCGGCCTTGTCGGCGATGGTCTGCAGCGCGCGCCATTTGGTCTGCACCGACACGCCGATGAAGGTGTGTTCCGGGCGGATGATGTTGGGAAGGTTCATGTCATTCTCGATGCTGTTCGGGCTCGATACTGTTCGGGCAGCAGGAGGGAAGGGACGTCAGTCCGGTTCCCTGAGCCGGTAGCCGACGCCGGTCTCCGTGGTGATATAGTGCGGCTGGTCCGGAATCTGCTCGATTTTTTGCCGCAGCTGCCGGACATAAACGCGCAGATACTGCACATCAGCCGCCGGCCCCCATATCTGCTGTAGAAGAAACTGGTGTGTCAGCACCTTGCCGGCATGCTGGGCGAGCACGCGCAGGATGTCGTATTCCTTCGGCGACAGCTTTATTTCCGTGCCGTCGACCTTGACGATGCGCTTGACGAGATCGATCGACAGCCCGCCGGTCTGGAAGATCGCCTTTTCCCCCTGCTGCTGCAGGCGGTGGCGCAACGCCACGCGGATGCGGGCGCCGAGCTCGTTGATGCCGAAAGGCTTGGTGACGTAATCGTCGGCGCCGCTTTCCAGCGCCTTGACGATACCGGCCTCGTCGGTGCGGCTGGAGAGAATGACGACCGGCATAGAAAGCCCTTCGTCGCGCCACTCCTGCAGCAGGTCGTGGCCTGATTTGTCGGGCAGGCCGAGGTCGAGCACGATGAGGTCGGGCATGACGTCGGCGACCGACTGACGGGCAGCACTGGCGTTCGGCGCTTCCTGCACCTCGTAGCCCTGCGCGGTCAGGCCGACGCGGAGCAGCTTGCGGATCGGAGGCTCGTCGTCGACGACAAGGATTTTGACGGCTGAACCGGTCATCTGAGTTCATCCAGTTTCGGAATGTCGGTGGGTTTCGGCAGGCGGATGGTGAAGACGGCGCCGGGACGGCCCGTCCGGTTGCCGGCGGTAATCGTGCCGCCCATCGCCTCGATGAAGCCGCGGCAGATGGAAAGGCCAAGCCCCGTGCCGGCGCGCACCTGATCGCCCTTGCGCACGCGGTAGAAGGTGTCGAAGACGCGGGTGAGATCGGCCGGCGGAATGCCCGGGCCTTCGTCCGAAATCTGCACGACGACGCTGTCGGCATCGGCCCAGCCCCCGATTTGGATCACCGATCCCTCGGGCGCGTATTTCGCGGCATTGTCCAGCAGGTTGAAGATCACCTGCTCGAAGAGAACAGGATCGACGCGCACCATCGGCAGGTCGGCGGGAATGCTCATCTCTGTCTTGTGGCCGTCGAGGATCTTTGCGGCCCGGCGCAGCGCGCTGCCGACGATGTCGCCGGCATAGTGCAGCGCATGGTTCGGCTCCATCGCGCCGGATTCGATCTTGGTCATGTCGAGCAGGTTGGCGATGAAGCGGTTGAGGCGTTCGGATTCGTCGACGACGGTCGACAGCAGGTCGCTGCGATCCTCCTCCGGCATCGAGGCGAAATAATCGCGTAGCGTGCCGGCGGCGCCGAGGATGGCGGCAAGCGGGGTCTTCAGGTCGTGCGAAATCGATGTCAGCAGGGCCGAGCGCAACCGGTCCGCTTCGGCCGCAAGTCTTGCCCGGTCGACATCGGCGACCAGCTGGATGCGTTCGATGGCAAGGGCCGCCTGGTCGGCGAGCGCATCGAGCAGCCGCTGTTGCTCCGGCGTCAGCAGCGGTCCGTCGCGCCGGTCGCTGTCGAGGCCGATGACGCCGACGGCAGTGCGCCCGGTTCTCAGCGGCACATAGAGGCGTTTGGCGCCGGGCAGGGTATCGGCTCCGCGGCCGGCGGCGTGATTGTGCTCCCAGGCCCAGCGGGCGGCGGCGATATCGGCATCGTCGAGCGTATCATCAGGCGGATAACCGGCCTTGACGGCGATGCTGCCCTCTTCCGGCAGCAGCAGCACGACGCGGACCTTCAGCATCGAGGCGAGCTGGAAGGCGGTCGCCCAAAGCACGTCGTCGAGCGTGCCGGTACCGGCGAGCTTTTTCGAGAAGAGATAGAGATCTTCCGTCGTCCGCGCCCGCTGGCGGGCGGCGGCGGCCTGGCGCTGCACGGTCGCGGTCAGGTTGCTGGCGATGATGGCCACGCCCAGGAAAAAGAAGAGCGCGAGCACGCTTTCCGGATCGCTGATCGTCAGCGTGTAGCGCGGCGGCAGGAAGAAGAAGTTGAAGGACAGCGCGCTGAGGATGCAGCTGTAAAGGGCCGGCCGCAGGCCGTGGAGGACGGCGGAGGTCAGTACCGCCATCAGGAAGACGAGGGCGAGGTTGCGCACGTCGAGCACCTGATCGAGAACGACGCCGACGCCGAGCGCGATGGCGACATAACCGGTCGCCAGAAGATAGGCCCTGAAATCCAGTGGCGGCGCGGTGGCAGCCGCCCGGACGCCGCGTGCGGTGGTGCCGTCCTTCTCGCTGCCTGAAATGACATGGACGCTGATCTCGCCGGTCTTGCGGATCAGCTCGTCGGTGATCGAGCGGCTCCACCAGTCGCGCCATGTCGGCTTCTTCGGAGCGCCGATGACGATATGGGTGACGTTGTTGGCGGTGGCGTGCCGGACGAGCTCTTCGGCGACTTCGCGGCCGGGAAGGGTGATCGCCTCGCCGCCGAGCTGCTCGGCAAGGCGCAGCGTCGCGGCGACGATATCACGCTCGGCTTCCGACAGATTGATCGAGCGGTTGGTCTCTATATAGACCGCAGCCCAGGGCGCGCGCAGCCGCGAGGCCATGCGGGCGGCATAACGCACCAGCGAGGCGGAGCGCGGATGGTGATCGACCGAGACGAGAACGCGTTCGCCCGCCGCCCAGGGGCCTGATATGGCATGAGCCTGCATATGCGTGAGCAACTGGTCGTCGACGCGCTGGGCGGTCTTGCGCAGCGCAAGTTCTCTGAGCGCCGTCAGGTTGCCCGGCGTGAAGTAGTTGGTCAGCGCCCGCTCGGCGGTGCGCGGCATGTAGACCTTGCCGTCATGCAAGCGCTTGATCAGATCATCCGGCGTCAGGTCGATGATCTCGACGTCGTCGGCAAGGTCGATGATCGAGTCCGGCACCGTCTCGCGCACGCGGATGCGGGTGATCTGCGAGACGACATCGTTGAGGCTTTCGACATGCTGGATGTTCAGCGTCGTATAGACGTCGATGCCGCGATCGAGCAATTCTCTCACGTCGAGATAGCGCTTCGGATGGCGGCTGCCCTCGGCATTGGTATGGGCGAGTTCGTCGACCAGCACGAGATCAGGCCGACGGGCGAGGATGCCGTCGAGGTCCATTTCCTCGAGCGCCCGGCCCTTGTAGCTGATTTCGACGCGAGGGATGATCTCGAAGCCGGCGATAAGCGCCTCGGTCTCCTTGCGGCCGTGGGTCTCGACGACGCCAATGACGACATCGAGACCGTCGGCGATCTTGGCACGACCGGAGACGAGCATCTCGTAGGTCTTACCGACGCCGGGGGCGGCACCCAGAAAGATCTTCAGACGGCCGCGCGTCTCAGCCCGGGCTTTTTCGAGAAGCGCATCGGGCGAGGGCCTGCCGGCCTGGTCGCGATTGTCGTCTGGCATGCGTATGTCTTTCTGCAGATGGCTGCCGAGGACGGGCTACATCTCCCTATCCCTCATCCCTGTGACCAGCGCAGGGATGAGGGAAGAAAGGGGCGCCCAGCCTGCCAGGGTCACTGAGTCATAGAAGCATCAAGGCTCTGGTTCAACGCCAGAACATTGACTGTGGGTTCACCGAGAATGCCGAGCTTGCGGCCTTGAACGGCACCGTCGACCAGCGCCTTGACCTTGACCTCATCAAGGCTTCGCGCCTTGGCAACACGCGCCACCTGGAAATAGGCCGCTTCCGGCGAGATATGGGGATCGAGGCCGCTGCCCGAAGCCGTGACGAGGTCGGCGGGGACATCGGCCGTCGGGTTCGCCGCCTTGGCTGCCTCGTAGTCACCCTTGACGCGGTCGATCAGCTTCTGGCTGGTCGGGCCGAGATTCGAACCGCTGGAGGCTGCCGCATCGTAACCGTCGCCGGCGGCCGAGGGGCGGCCGTGGAAATATTTGTCGCTGGTGAAGGCCTGGCCGATCAGCGTCGAGCCGATCACCTGGCCGTTCTTCTCGATCAGGCTGCCGTTCGCCTGGGTCGGGAAGAGGGCCTGGGCGGCACCGGTCATGGCGAGCGGATAAAGCAGGCCGGTGATGGCGGTGGTGGCAACGATCATGACGACCGCCGGACGAAGTTCTTTCAACATTGTCTTACTCCTTCGAATGTTCAGTTAGGCAAGGCCGAGGGCAGCGACAGCCATGTCGATCGCCTTGATGCCGATGAAGGGGACGATGATGCCGCCGGCACCATAAATCAGCAGGTTGCGCGACAGCAGCGCACCGGCGCCGATCGGACGGTAGCGGACACCCTTCAGCGACAGCGGGATCAGCGCGATGATGATCAGCGCGTTGAAGATGATCGCCGACAGGATGGCGCTTTGCGGCGTCGACAATCCCATGATGTTGAGCACGCCGAGCTGCGGGTAGAAGGTCAGGAACATCGCCGGGATGATGGCGAAGTACTTGGCGATGTCGTTGGCGATCGAAAAGGTCGTCAGCGCGCCGCGCGTCATCAACAGCTGTTTGCCGATCTCGACGATCTCGATGAGCTTCGTCGGATCGCTATCGAGATCGACCATGTTGCCGGCCTCGCGGGCGGCTACGGTGCCGGTGTTCATGGCGACGCCGACATCGGCCTGGGCGAGCGCCGGCGCGTCGTTGGTGCCGTCGCCGCACATGGCGACGAGCTTGCCCTTCGACTGTTCCTCGCGCATCAGCGCCAGCTTCATCTCCGGCGTCGCCTGGGCGAGGAAGTCGTCGACGCCGGCCTCGGCGGCGATGGCGGCTGCCGTCAGCGGGTTGTCGCCTGTGATCATCACGGTGCGGATGCCCATCCGGCGAAGCTCGGTGAAGCGCTCGCGGATGCCGCCCTTGACGATGTCCTTCAGCTGGATGACGCCGAGCAGCTTGCCGTCGCGGGCAACGGCGAGCGGCGTACCGCCAGCCTTGGCGACCTCGTCGGCGATCGACTGCAGTTCGCGCACGACCTCGCTGCCGTTTTTAGAGGATGGGTCGCCGTTGACATAGGCCAGCACGGCATCGACCGCGCCCTTGCGGATCGAGGCGCCTTCGAGATCGACGCCACTCATGCGGGTCTGGGCGGTGAAGGGCACGAAGGTCGCCTTGAGGCTTGCCATGTCGCGGCCGCGGATCGCATATTTCTCCTTGGCAAGTACGACGATGGAGCGGCCTTCCGGCGTTTCGTCGGCAAGCGAGGCGAGCTGAGCGGCGTCGGCGAGATCCTGTTCGGACACGCCGCGAACCGGGCGGAATGTCGTCGCCTGGCGATTGCCGAGCGTGATCGTGCCCGTCTTGTCGAGCAGCAGCGTGTCGACGTCGCCGGCGGCTTCGACCGCGCGGCCGGACATGGCGAGCACGTTGAAGCGGACGAGGCGGTCCATGCCGGCGATGCCGATTGCTGAGAGCAGCGCGCCGATCGTCGTCGGGATCAGAGTGACGAAGAGGGCGACGAGCACGATGATCGGGATCGAACCGCCGGCATAGATGGCAAAGCTCGGGATCGTCGCCGTCGCAAGCACGAAGATCAGCGTCATGCCGGCAAGCAGGATGTTGAGCGCGATCTCGTTCGGCGTCTTCTGGCGCTCTGCACCTTCGACGAGCGCAATCATCCGGTCGAGGAAGGTCGAGCCGGCAGCGGCGGTGATGCGCACGCGGATCCAGTCGGAAAGCACCTGCGTGCCGCCGGTCACGGCCGAGCGATCGCCGCCGGATTCGCGGATAACAGGGGCGGATTCGCCTGTTATCGCCGCTTCATTGACGGAGGCCACACCTTCGATGACTTCACCGTCCGACGGGATGATATCGCCGGCCTCGACGAGCACGAGATCACCGACCTTGAGGCTGGTGCCCGGCACCATGCGGTAGCCGCTGCCGTTATTGGCGGTGAGCAGCTTGGCCTGGGTTTCGGTGCGCGCCTTGCGCAGCGAATCGGCCTGCGCCTTGCCGCGGCCTTCGGCGACGGCTTCGGCGAAATTGGCAAACAGCACGGTGAACCAGAGCCAGAGATTGATCTGGAACGAGAAGCCGAGATTGCCGTTGCCCGCCACCAGATCGCGTAGGAAGAGAACGGTGGTCAGCACCGAGACCGTGGCCACGACGAACATGACCGGGTTTCTGGCAAGCGCGCGGGGGTTGAGCTTCTTGAAAGCGGCCCCCACGGCCGGAATGAGGATGCGAGAATCCATGACGCTCGCGGATTTTGCCTGGCTCATAAGAGACTCCAGCTTTGAAACGAGGATGGCGAACCGGCAGCCGGTCAGCCCTGTAAGATTTTGAAGATGGCGGCGATGACGAGGAGGCCTGCCATCATCACCAGGATGATGTCGGAGGCTTGGGGTCTCGGGCCATTCCCTCGTCCCGGCGCACCGGAACGAGGGTGGAAGGCGTGGCGAAGCCTGTGACGGAGGATCATGACATCACCTCAGAAGGTCTGGCCGGCGATCATGACCAGGTGCTCGACGACGGGGCCGAGCGCCAAGGCCGGGAAGAAGGTCAGGCCGCCGACGATCAGGATCGTGCCGACAAGCAGGCCGACGAAGAGCGGACCGTCCGTCGGGAAGGTGCCGGCCGAGGCCGGAACTGTCTTCTTGGCGATCAGCGAGCCGGCGATGGCAAGGGCCGGGATGATGACCAGGAAGCGCCCCGCGAGCATGCCGATGCCGAGTGTCACGTTGTACCAGGGCGTATTGCCCGTCAGGCCGCCGAAAGCCGAGCCGTTGTTGGCCGCAGCCGAGGTATAGGCGTAGAGGATTTCGGAGAAGCCGTGCGGGCCGGCAGTGCCGATAGAGGCGACGGCGGAAGGCAGCACCGTGGCGATCGCGGTGAAGACCAACATGGCGAGCGGCAGGCAGAGGATGGCGAGAACGGCCATCTTCATTTCCTTCGCCTCGATCTTCTTGCCGAGATATTCCGGCGTGCGGCCGACCATCAGGCCGGCGACGAAGACGGCGACGATGATGAACAGCAGGATGCCGTAGAAACCCGCGCCGACACCGCCGACGATGACTTCGCCGAGCTGCATGTTGATCAGCGGAACGAGGCCGCCGAGTGCGGTGAAGCTGCCGTGCATCGCATTGACCGCTCCGCACGAGGCCGCCGTGGTGATGACCGCAAAGAGTGAGGATAGGGCGACGCCGAAGCGGACTTCCTTGCCTTCCATATTGCCGCCGCCAAGACCAAAGGCATGCATCAGCGGGTTGCCGGCGGCTTCTGCCCAATAGGTGACACCGACACCGACGGTGAACAGGATGCCCATCGTGGCAAGGATCGCCCAGCCCTGGCGCTGATTGCCGACCATGCGGCCGAAAACATTGGTGAGGGCCGCACCGATTGCGAAGATCGAGACCATCTGGATGAGGTTGGAGATCGCATCGGGGTTTTCGAACGGATGGGCGGAATTGGCGTTGAAGAAGCCGCCGCCATTGGTGCCGAGCATCTTGATCGCGAGCTGCGATGCAACAGGCCCGACGGCGATGGTCTGCTGCGCGCCTTCGAGCGTGGTCGCATTGACGTAGGGGCCAAGCGTCTGCGGCACGCCGAGATAGACGTAGACCAGTGTCAGCACGATGCAGATCGGCAGCAGCACATAGAAGGTCGCCCTGGTCATATCGACCCAGAAATTGCCGACGGCCTTGCCCGACGCGCGCGAGAAGGCGCGGATGAAGGCGAGCGCGATGGCGATGCCGGTCGCCGCAGAGACGAAGTTCTGAACCGTGAAGCCGGCCATCTGGGTCAGATAGGACATCGTGCTTTCGCCGCCGTAATTCTGCCAGTTGGTGTTGCTGACGAAGCTGACGGCGGTGTTGAAGGAAAGCTCGGGCGGGACGGCGGCCATGCCGGCTGGATTATAGGGAAGGCCGGCCTGCAGACGTTGCAGCGCGTAAAGCACGATGACGCCGAGCAGGCTGAACATCAGCATGGCGAAGGCATAGGAGGTCCAATGCTGCTCCTCGCCATCGCTGGTGCCGGCAAGGCGGTAAAGCCCCCGTTCGATCGGAACGAGGACCGGTGACAGGAAAGTGCGCTCGCCGTTGAAGACACTCGTCATGTAACCGCCGAGCGGTTTGACGAGTACGAGGACGATCCCGCAGTAAAGCAGGATCTGAAGCCATCCGTTGAGGGTCATTTGGGGTAACTTTCAATACCCGGCTGCTTCTCGGTCGCGCATGCGCGACCTCAGAAGCGCCAGTTCCTTTTAGAAGCGTTCCGGGCGAAGGAGAGCGTAGGTGAGGTAAACTGTGAGAAACACGGTTACGGCACCGCTCAAGACATAATCGAGGGTCATCGTCGGTTCTCCTGTCAAAGCCTGTCGCAGGCTCGGGTGTAGGCAAAGCACAGCGCGAAGAATATGATCGCGGTGCCAAGTAGAATGATATCCATCATGATCGTGACTCCTGTTGTTCTTGTTGGAGTCAGACAAGACAAAGGGCGCCGGGAGGCCGCCTTTCATGCTTTCTGGCGTGGAGATGATCTTTTCGATCTCTCGGCCATCAATATGGAGCCGAAGGGCATAAAGGTTCGAGACGGACGACAGGCCATCAATATAAAAATCTTATAAATGCCGTTACGCGGCCGCTCGCCATCGGACCAGGCTGGCGAGTTTCGGACGGGCCGCGGCAGGGCTCTGAACCTCCGGCAGATCTGCTTGAGCATTTTTTCACTTGTTGAGCAAAAGCCATCGCAATCCGGTTGAATTGGGAAGGCTTCGGGCCTTATAGTCGGCTTCGACGCTGCCCGATGGAGTCATGGGCAAGCCATTAGGGAAGGAAACCGACGATGACCAAAGTCCGTGCGCTTGTCCTCGAGCGCCAGCATGAGCTTGCGCTTCGCGATATCGATCTGCCGCTTGAAACCGGCCCTGGCGAGGTGAAGATCAGGATCCACACGGTTGGCGTGTGCGGTTCGGACGTGCATTATTACACCCACGGCAAGATCGGCCCCTTCGTCGTCAACGCGCCGATGGTGCTCGGCCATGAGGCGGCGGGCACGGTGATCGAGGTCGGGGCCGGCGTCACGCATCTCAAAGTCGGCGACCGCGTCTGCATGGAGCCCGGCATTCCCGACCCGAATTCCAAGGCAAGCCGGCTCGGCATGTACAATATCGACCCGGCAGTCACCTTCTGGGCGACCCCGCCGATCCACGGCGTGCTGACATCAGAGGTAGTGCATCCCGCCAACTACACCTTCAAGCTGCCCGACAATGTCAGCTTTGCCGAAGGCGCCATGGTCGAACCCTTCGCCGTCGGCATGCAGGCGGCCACCAAGGCGAAGATTACGCCGGGTGATACTGCCGTCGTCCTCGGCGCTGGGCCGATCGGCACTATGGTGGCGATCGCGGCGCTTGCCGGCGGCTGCGCCCGCGCGATCGTCGCCGATCTTGCCCAGCCGAAGCTCGATATCGCCGCACAGTACCAAGGCGTCATTCCGGTGAATATCCGCGAGAAGAACCTGGCCGAAGAGGTTGCCCGGCTGACCGACGGCTGGGGCGCCGATGTCGTCTTCGAATGCTCCGGCTCGCCGAAGGCCTGGGAGACCATCATGGCGCTGCCGCGCCCGGGCGGCGTCATCGTCGTCGTCGGCCTGCCGGTCAACCCGATCGGCTTCGACGTCTCGACGGCATCCACCAAGGAAATCCGCATCGAGACGGTGTTCCGCTACGCGCACCAGTATGATCGCTCCATCGCGCTGCTCGGCTCGGGAAGAGTGGATCTGAAGCCGCTGATTTCCGAGACCTTTAAGTTCGAAGATTCGATCAAGGCATTTGATCGCGCCGTTGAGGCGCGGCCGAGCGACGTGAAGCTGCAGATCGTGATGGAGTAGAGCATGATGCCGAAAAGTGTGATCGGTTTTCGGACAACATCATGCTCCAATTATATAAATTTAGAACAGGATTCAGATTTTAGGCCGACCCGGCCTAAAATCATCCTGTTCTAGGACGCCATACGGCTATGAGTGCCTGGCACTCAGTTTTATCTTCCGAAAGGCAAGAGCCGCGCCTGCAACGACAGCCGCGGCTCCGACTGCGATCAGCAGATGACGATGAAGGGGAAGGTGGCCCAATGTCTGTTGGATGCCGTGCCCGAAGAGATAACCGAGCGCCGTGAAAAGCTGCCCCCACACCAGCGCGGCCACGGCATTCAGGATGATGAATTTGCCGGTCGGTATTCGCGTCGTCCCGATGACGATCGGGCTGATCGTCCGCAACCCCACAAGAAAACGAAACGCAAGGATGAAGCCGGTCGGATATCTTTCCAGAAGCCGGGTTACGCGCGCCAGCGCCGGTGTTTCCATCAGCCGCCGGACCAGCCCCCATCGCGCCGCATAACGGCCGGCGAAGAACCAGAACTGATCACCGGCGAAGGAGCCCGCCGTTGCCGCGAGCGACGCCGACCAATAGGTCAGCAGCCCGCGGTGAGAAATCACGCCGCCGAGGAAGGCAGCTGTTTCGCCTTCGAAGGCTGCGCCCAGAAATATCGCCAACAGGCCGTAGTGCTCGATCAGCAGTTCGATAGACACGCAGCTGTCCTCGGCCCGGGGTTTCTACAGCTAAACCGGCTTCAAATCCCCAAGCAGCGTCGGGATCAGCTCCGACACCGTCGGATGGATCGGCACCGACCATTGCAAGGCGGGATAGGTTGTTCCTGCATTCATCGCGTCTATGATGCCGTGGATCACCTCGTCGCCCTCGATGCCGAGGATCGCCGCACCGAGGATTTTTTTGGTCTCGGCGTCGGCGATCACCTTCATGAAGCCCTTGGTCTCGCCGCGCTCGTTGGCGCGGCCGACGCGGCTCATCGGCCGGGTCGAGATCATGATTCTTCGTCCCGAGGCGCGCGCCTGCTTCTCCGTCATGCCGACACGGCCAAGCGGCGGGTCGATATAGAGCGCATAGGCCGGGATACGGCTCGACACCTTGCGATCGTCGCCGTCCAGCAGATTGGCGGCGGCGATCTCGAAATCATTGTACGAGGTGTGGGTGAAGGCGCCGTGGCCGTTGCAATCGCCAAGCGCCCAGATGCCGTCGACATTGGTGGCAAGCCTGTCGTCGACGGTAATGAAGCCGCGTCCGTCGGTGATGACGCCGGCGGCATCGAGGCCGAGATCGTCGGTGTTCGGCTTGCGGCCGGTGGCAATCAGCACATGGCTCGCATCGATCCTCGCTGAATCGGTGGCGACCGTTATTCCGTCGCTGCTCTTGGCAAAGGCGATGTCGCTGACGCCGGTATGAATGTCGATGCCCTCCGAGCGCAGGACATCGGCGATCGCGTCGGATATATCCTCGTCCTCGCGCGACGCGAGCTTCGGGCCGTGCTCGATGACGCTGACTTCGGCGCCGAAGCGGCGATACATCTGTGCGAATTCCAGCCCGATATAACTGCCGCCGATCACGGCCAGATGCCGTGGCAGCATGTCGAGATGGATGATCGAGGTGCTGGTGAGGTAATCGATATCGTTGATCCCAGGCAGGTCGGGGATGACCGGCCGCGCTCCGACATTGAGGAAGATGCGCGGCGCAGTCAGCGTCTCGCCGTTGACGCTGACGGTCTTTGGGTCCTCGAAACGGGCATGGCCGTAGATCACGGTCATGCCGTCCATGCCGGCGAACCAGCCGATCAGGCCGTTGCGGGCGTTCATGGTCACGGTTGCGGCGCGCGCCCTGACCACCTTCATGTCGATGGCGATCTCGCCAGGGATATTGACGCCGTAAGCAGCGCCGTTTCTTGCGACATGAGCGGCGCGGGCGCTGGCGACCAGTGTCTTCGTCGGCATGCAGCCGGCATTGACGCAGGTGCCGCCGAGGAACTTGCGTTCGATCAGCGCCACCTTCATGCCCTTTTCGACCATCCTGGCGGCAAGAAAGGGGCCGGCCTGACCGGCGCCGATAACGATGGCGTCGAAGCTTTTCATGCGACGGCCCCCACGATCAGCACCGCGCCGATGACGGCGACGGCATCCTCGATGAGAGCGGCCGGCAGATCCTTGCCGAAGGAGGCGGCAAGCCTGCTGCGGATGGCGGCGCCACCATATGTGCCGATGACGGCGCCGATCACGCCGGCGATCAGCCCGCCGAAAAGCAGGCTGCTGGCGGCACCGATCGTGGCGCCGGCCAGCGCGCCCGTGACAATGCGGGCGCCGAATTGCACCGGCACCTTACGCGACGGCGTCGATGGCAGCTGATCGGTGATCAGTTCGACGACGGCGAGAAGCGTGAAGATCCACGGCGTCCATTGGTAACCCATGAAGGCAAGCGGCGTCTGCGAGACATCGAACCATCCAAGTGCTGCGCCCCAGGCGACGGCGGCGGGCGCCGTCATGGCGCGAAGCCCGGCAATGACACCAATCAGCAATGCAAGAAGCAGAAACATGCATGATCCCCCTTTTGCCGGCTCTTGCCGTCGTGAGGGAAGGTTGCACATTGTCAGGCGCGTGGCAATTCGCCCTTTCGCGCCAATGCGCTAGTTCGCAAAAGCGGCAATGCCGGTGATCGCCCGGCCGATGATCAGCGCGTGGATGTCGTGCGTGCCCTCATAGGTGTTGACCACTTCGAGGTTGACGAGATGACGGGCGATGCCGAATTCGTCGGAGATGCCGTTGCCGCCGAGCATGTCTCGGGCCGCCCGCGCGATCTCCAGCGCCTTGCCGCAGCTGTTGCGCTTGAGGATCGAGGTCAGTTCCACCGGCGGATGGCCTTCCTCTTTCATGCGGCCAAGCCGCAGGCAGCCCTGAAGGCCGAGCGAGATTTCCGCCGCCATGTCGGCGAGCTTCTTCTGGATCAGCTGGTTGGCGGCGAGCGGCCGGCCGAACTGCTTGCGCTCGAGCGTGTATTGCCGGGCTCTCGCATAACAATCCTCGGCAGCACCGAGTGCGCCCCAGGCGATGCCGAAACGGGCGGAGTTGAGGCAGGTGAACGGTCCCTTGAGGCCGGTCACATCAGGCAGAAGGTTTTCCTCAGGCACGAACACCCCGTCCATCACCACCTCGCCGGTGATCGAAGCGCGCAGGCCCACCTTGCCGTGGATCGCAGGCGCCGAAAGTCCTTTCCAGCCCTTTTCGAGGATGAAGCCGCGGATGAGGCCGTCCTCGGTCTTTGCCCAGACGACGAAAACATCGGCGATCGGCGCGTTGGAGATCCAGGTCTTCGAGCCGGTCAGGCTGTAGCCGCCGTCCACCTTTTTGGCACGTGTTGCCATCGAGCCGGGGTCGGAGCCGTGATCGGGTTCGGTCAGGCCGAAGCAGCCGATCCATTCGCCGGTGGCGAGTTTCGGCAGGTATTTCAGCTTCTGCGCCTCGGAGCCAAAGGTTTCGATTGGCACCATCACGAGCGAGGACTGCACGCTCATCATCGAGCGGTAACCGCTGTCGACCCGCTCGACCTCGCGGGCGATCAGGCCGTAAGCGACGTAACCGAGGCCGGCGCCGCCATAATCGGGCGAGATCGTCGGGCCGAGCAGGCCGAGTTCGCCCATTTCGCGGAAGATCTCGGGATCGGTCTTTTCATTGCGGAAGGCGTCGAGAACACGGGGAGCAAGCTTTTCCTGCGCATAGGCACGGGCGGTGTCCTGCACCATGCGCTCTTCACTGGTCAGCTGCTCCACCAGGCGGAACGGATCGGCCCAGTCGAAAACTTCGCGCGTATGCTGCATGGCCGCGTCTCCTCATCCCGGTCTGGCTTGCCTCGCTCAAGTTGGCCATAGACCCGCCAGCCGACCGCGTCAACAGAAGGCGGCAGTCTCGAAAAGACCGGCCGCGCCATCTTTTCAAAAGCGTCGGCATGATCCACTTTGCCCGCGATCGATTCTGGAACGAGGAGGCGGAAAATGTCGTCAAGCGATCTGTTCGTATCGGCCGAAGGCGCCGAATGGGTCAATCCCGAGCCCGGCGTCGTCAGGCGCATCATGACATATCTGCCCGAGATGATGCTGGTGGAAGTGGCCTTCGAAAGCGGCGCCGTGGGCGCGGCCCATTCGCATCCGCACATCCAGGCAAGCTACGTCGCCGAAGGCAGTTTCGAAGTGACGATCGATGGCCGGACCGAGGTGCTCAAGCAGGGCGGCAGCTTCATTGTGCCCCCCAATCTGGTGCATGGCGTCAAGGCGCTGGAAAAGGGCCGGCTGATCGATGCATTCACCCCGCACCGGGCCGAATTCCTGAAGTAACCAGAGCATGATGCTGAAAGCTGTGAGCGGTTTCGGACGGCATCATGCTCTAATTAAACGTCCGCTCTTGTCCTGCGCGCAGGGCCGGCGGCCGTGACATAGGGCGGCACGAAGCGCGCATCTTCGCCGCGCACCGCCTCGCGCAGGAAATCGATGACGGCGCGCACGCGCGGCGCCTGTTTCAGGTCGCGATGGCAGGTGATCCAGTAATGGCGCTTGAGGTCGATCTCTTCGGGCAGCACGCGCACGAGTTCGGGATAACGGCTGGCGAAGAAATAGGGCAGGATGCAGAGGCCGAGGCCGTTTCTGGTGGCAGTGAGCTGCGCGAAGATGCTGGAGCTCTGGAACTGCGGCTTGATGCGCGGATGCACATCGCCGAGATAATCCAGGCCCGGCGCGAAAATCATCTCCTCGATATAGCTGACGAAGGGATGGCCGAGCAGGTCTTCGCGACAGGTGATCGACGCGGCTTTCGCCAGATAGTCGCGCGAGCCGTAGACCTGCAGGTGGTAGTCCGTCAGCTTCTCGGCGAAATAAGCCCCGCCCTTCGGCTCGTCGAGCACGACGGAAAGATCGGCCTCCTTGCGCGACAGCGACATGATCTGCTGGATCGTCACCAATTCCAGCGAGAGATGCGGATGCTGGGCGGCAAACTGCGGCAGCACGGTTGCGAAGAAGAAATTGGCAAAACCCTCCGGCGCGCTCAGCCGCACAAGGCCGCGCTGCGCCATCGAGCCGTCGGCGAGGTCGGCGCGCAGCCGCTCGGTCTCCTGCTCCATCCTTTCGGCCGTCTCGACGAAGCGCGTGCCCATGGCAGTCAGCACGTAGCCGCGCGGATTGCGCTCGAACAGCTTGACCTTGAGGGTGAACTCCAGCCGGTCGATGCGGCGTGAGACGGTGGCGTGGCTGGAACGCAGCTGACGGGCCGCCGTCGACAGCTGTCCGGTGCGGGCGACGGCTAGAAAAAACTGCAGATCGTCCCAAGTAAACTGCGGTGGATTGTTCATCGCGATCCTCTCTGTTCAAAAATGAACAGATACTGTTTGGAATTAGTTGTAAATCACCCGTTGCCTCAGGGCGGGATTTCCGTGATCGTAAGGTGAGGGTCCGTCGTCCTGAGGAGTGCGACTGGCCAAATTTGAACAGATCCGCAATCTGGCCAATCTCTGGGAGGAGAGAATATGCGTAAGAATCTCATTGCATCAGTTGCATTTCTGCTTGCGAGCAGCACTGCGGTGCTCGCGCAGAGCGCGACCGACGGCAAGGTCAAGATCGGCATCCTGAACGACCAGTCGGGTGTCTATGCCGATTTCGGCGGCAAGTCCTCCGTCGAAGCCGCCAAGATGGCGGTCGAGGATTTCGGCGGCAAGGTGCTCGACGTTCCGGTCGAGATCGTTGATGCCGATCACCAGAACAAGCCTGATATCGCCTCCAACATCGCCCGCCAGTGGTACGACACCGAACAGGTGGATGCGATCATGGAACTGACGACCTCGTCGGTGGCGCTCGCCGTGCAGGCGATCGGCAAGGAAAAGAAGAAGATCGACATCGTCACGGGTGCTGCGACGACGGATCTCACCGGCAAGGCCTGCTCGCCTTACGGTTTCCATTGGGCCTACGACACCCATGCACTCGCCGTCGGCACCGGCGGCGCGCTCGTCAAGCAGGGCGGCGACAGCTGGTTCTTCCTGACGGCCGACTATGCCTTCGGCTACTCGCTGGAGCAGCAGACCAGCGATTACGTCAAGGCGAGCGGCGGCAAGGTCGTCGGCGCCGTCCGCCATCCGCTGTCGACCCAGGACTTCTCGTCCTTCCTGCTGCAGGCGCAATCGTCCGGCGCCAAGGTGATCGGCCTTGCCAATGCCGGCCTCGATACCGCGAACGCCATCAAGCAGGCGGCCGAATTCGGCATCACCCAGGGCGGCCAGCATCTGGCGGCGCTGCTCTTCACGCTCGCCGAAGTCCATGGTCTCGGCCTTGAGGCGGCTCAAGGGTTGACGTTGACGGAAGGCTATTACTGGAACCGCGACGACGAGAGCCGCGCCTTCGCCAAGAAGTTCTTCGCCCGCACCGGCAAGATGCCGAACATGATCCATGCCGGCACCTATTCGGCGGTAACACAATATCTGAAGGCGGTGCAGAAGGCCGGCACCGACGAAACGGAAGCCGTCGCCAAGCAGCTGCATGAAATGCCGGTCGACGACGTCTTCGGCCGCGGCGGCACGGTCGGCGCCAATGGCCGCATGATCCACGACATGTATCTGCTGCAGGTCAAGAAGCCTTCCGAGAGCAAGGAGCCGTGGGATTATTTCAACGTGCTCGCCACCATTCCCGGCAAGGAAGCCTATATCGATCCCGCCAAGAGCGGCTGCGATCTGGTAAAGTAAGCACGATGGCGGTTTCCGCAATTGAAACACAGGAAAAGCCGCGGGTGGTCTTGTCCGCCCGCGGCCTGCGCCGCGATTTCGGCGGCTTCACGGCCGTCAAGAACGTCGATCTCGACGTGCATGACGCCAGCGTGCATGCGCTGATCGGCCCGAACGGCGCCGGCAAGACGACGGTCTTCAACCTGCTGACCAAGTTCCTGCAGCCGACCTCAGGCACCATCAGCCTGATGGGCGTTGACATCACCGGAACGCCGCCCGACAAGGTGGCGCGCATGGGGCTGGTCCGCTCTTTCCAGATCTCGGCGGTCTTCCCGCATCTGACCGTTCTCGACAATGTCCGCGTGGCGCTGCAGCGGCCGAACAATCTTTCCACGCAGTTCTGGCGGCCGCTCTCGGCGCTCGACCGGCTGAACGAGCGCGCCGAGCAGCTGCTCGCCAGCGTCGGACTGTCCAAGGAGCGCGATCACATCGCCGCCGATCTTTCCTATGGCCGCAAGCGCGTGCTGGAGATCGCCACCACGCTGGCATTGGATCCGAAAGTGCTGCTGCTCGACGAGCCGATGGCCGGCATGGGGCAGGAGGATGTCGGCGTCGTCTCCTCGATCATCCGCGAGGTCGCCCGCGACCGCGCCGTATTGATGGTCGAGCACAATCTCTCCGTCGTCGCCAATATCTGCCAGCATGTCACCGTGCTGCAGCGCGGCGAGATCCTCGCCGAGGGCGATTATGCGACGGTCAGCCAGGACGAGCGTGTGCGTGTGGCCTATATGGGCACGGAGGAGCATTGATGGCCACTCTCCTCGAAGTCCAGGGGCTCAATGCCTGGTACGGCGAAAGCCACGTCCTGCACGGCGTCGACATGCGCGTTGCCGAAGGCGAGACGATCACCATTCTGGGCCGCAACGGCGTCGGCAAGACGACGACGCTGCGCACCATCACCGGCATCGTACGGGCCCGTAAGGGCAAGATCAGCTTTGACGGCAGCGATATGATGCAGGTGCCCCTGCACAAGACGGCGCATCGGGGCATCGGCTTCGTGCCGGAGGAGCGCGGCATCTTCTCGACGCTCACCGTTTCGGAAAACCTGCTGCTGCCGCCTGTCGTGGCAGGCGGCGGCATGACGCTCGACGAGATCTACGAGCTTTTCCCCAATCTCTATGAGCGCCGCGGCAGCCCAGGCACCAAACTGTCAGGCGGCGAGCAGCAGATGCTGGCGATCGCCCGAATCCTCCGCACCGGCGTCAGGCTGCTCATTCTCGATGAACCGACGGAGGGGCTTGCCCCTGTTATCGTCCAACGCATCGGCGAGGTGCTGAAGACGCTGAAGGAGCGCGGCATGACGATCCTGCTCGTCGAGCAGAATTTCCGTTTCGCCAGCCGTATTGCCGATCGCTTCTATCTGATGGATCATGGGCAGATGGTGTCGGAATTCCCGGTCGGTGAACTGCCGCAGCGCATGGATACGCTGCACAAGGTTCTGGGAGTATGACCAGATGACGATCATCTTCGGCATTCCCCTGCAGGCGTTGTTCGGCCAGTTGCTGATCGGCCTGATCAACGGCTCGTTCTACGCGCTGCTCAGCCTCGGCCTCGCCATCATTTTCGGCCTGCTCCGGGTGATCAACTTCGCCCATGGCGCGCAATATATGCTCGGCGCCTTCGTCGCCTACCTGCTGCTGACCTATGCCGGCATCGGCTACTGGCCGTCATTGATCCTGGCGCCAGTGATCGTCGGCCTTGCGGGTGCAATCATCGAGCGGCTGTTCCTGCGCCGGCTCTACGATCTCGATCCGCTCTACGGCCTGCTCTTCACCTTCGGACTGGCGCTCGCGGTCGAGGGCACCTTCCGCTATCTCTACGGCTCTTCCGGCCAGCCCTATGCAACGCCGGCGGCTCTTGCCGGCGGGGCCAACCTCGGCTTCATGTTCCTGCCGATCTATCGCGGCTGGGTGGTGGTCGTCTCGCTCGTCGTCTGCCTCGGCACCTGGCTGCTGATCGAGAAGACCAAACTCGGGGCCTACCTGCGTGCCGCCACCGAAAACGCCGTGCTGGTGCAGGTCTTCGGTGTCAACGTGCCGGTGCTCTTGACGCTCACCTATGCGCTCGGCGCCGGTCTCGCCGCCTTTGCCGGCGTGCTGGCGGCACCGATCTACCAGGTCTCGCCGCTGATGGGCTCGAACATGATCATCGTCGTCTTCGCCGTCGTCGTCGTCGGCGGCATGGGATCGATTATGGGCGCGATCATCACCGGTTACGTGCTCGGCATTGCCGAGGGCCTGACCAAGGTCTTCTATCCCGAGGCGTCCAACATCGTGATCTTCGTCATCATGGCGATCGTGCTTCTCATCAGGCCCGCGGGCCTCTTCGGACGGGATGCTTGACATGGCTGACATCACCGAAACCATCCAAACGGAAAAAAGCCGAACCGCCCTTTCGGTGCAGGCGGGTTTCCTGCTTGCCGGACTGCTGCTCCTGCTGCTGGCGCCGTTCTTTTTCTATCCGATCTTCCTGATGAAGCTGCTCTGCTTCGCGCTCTTTGCCTGCGCCTTCAACCTGCTGCTCGGTTATACCGGCCTGCTGTCCTTCGGCCACGCCACCTTCTTCGGCGGTGCCGCCTATTTCACCGCCTATACGGTGAAAGAATGGGGCCTGCCGCCGGAACTCGGCATCCTGATCGGCGTGGCGGGTGCGGCGTTTCTCGGTCTCGTCATGGGTTTCTTCGCCATCCGCCGCCAGGGCATCTATTTCGCGATGATCACGCTGGCGCTGTCGCAGATGTTCTTCTTCTTCTGCCTGCAGGCGGAGTTCACCGAGGGCGAGGACGGCATCCAGTCCGTGCCCCGCGGCCATCTCTTCGGCTTCATCGATCTGAACAGCTCGACCAACATGTATTATTTCGTGCTGGCCGTCTTCCTGGTCGGCATCCTGATCATCTGGCGCTTTATCAATTCGCCCTTCGGCATGATTCTGAAATCGATCCGCGAAAACGAGCAACGGGCGATCTCGCTCGGCTATTCCGTGGCGCGCTACAAGCTCGGCGCCTTCGTCATGTCGGCGGCGCTTGCCGGGCTCGCGGGCGCGGTGAAATCGATCGTCTTCCAGTTCGCGACGCTGACCGATGTCGCCTGGCAGATGTCGGGCGAGGTGATCCTGATGACGCTGCTCGGTGGCATCGGTACGCTGATCGGCCCGCTCTTCGGCGCCGGGCTTGTGGTGGTGCTGGAAAACTACCTCGCTACCTCCGAATTCCCGGTGACGATCATCACCGGCATCGTCTTCATGGTCTGCGTGCTGATCTTCCGCCGCGGCATCATCGGCGAATTCTACGCCTCGCGGCTAGGGCGTAAACTGGGCTTCGTCTATCGCCGCTGAACGGGCGGACCTCTCTCTTTCCGGAAAGAATTACTCTTTCGGAAAAGAGACGGGCGGCGGCGCTGCGACTCTTCCTCTCCCCGTGCCGCGGGGAGGGGGAAGCGGCAAGCATCTGGAGTCTCGTGCGGGGCATGGATCGTTACGACTATATCATCGTCGGGGCAGGCAGCGCCGGCTGCGTGCTCGCCAACCGGCTGTCCGCCGACGGCAGGAGCCGGGTTCTGCTGCTCGAAGCCGGCGGCAGCGACAACTACCACTGGATCCATATTCCGGTCGGTTATCTTTATTGCATCAACAATCCGCGTACCGACTGGTGCTTCACCACGGCGCCGGAAGCGGGATTGAACGGCCGGGCGCTGAGCTATCCGCGCGGCAAGGTGCTCGGCGGCTGTTCGTCGATCAACGGCATGATCTACATGCGCGGCCAGGCGCGCGATTACGACCTCTGGCGGCAGATGGGCTGCAGCGGCTGGGGCTGGGACGATATTCTGCCCTTCTTCCGCAAGTCGGAGGACTTTTATCGCGGCGAAGACGAGATGCATGGTGCCGGCGGTGAATGGCGCATCGAGAAAGCGCGCGTGCGCTGGGCCGTGCTCGATGCCTTCCAGCAGGCTGCCAGGGAAGCGGGCATCCCGGAGACTGCGGATTTCAACCGCGGCAGCAACGAGGGCTCCGGCTATTTCGACGTCAACCAGCGTTCCGGCATTCGCTGGAATACCTCGAAGGCCTTCCTGCGACCGGCGATGAGGCGCTCCAACCTGACCGTGCTGACCAAGGCGCAGGTTCGGCGGCTGCTGGTGGAGGAGGGTGCCGTTGGCGGTGTCGAATTCCAGCATCGGGGCGTAGCGAAACGCGCCTACGCGGCGAAAGAAACCGTCCTGTCAGCCGGATCGATCGGTTCGCCGCATATCCTGGAACTGTCAGGCATCGGCAGGGGCGAGGTTCTCCAGCGGGCCGGCGTCGATGTCGTCACCGAGGTCAAGGGTGTCGGCGAGAACCTGCAGGACCATCTGCAGCTGCGTCTGGCCTATAAGGTGACGGGGGTTCCGACGCTGAACGAGAAGGCGACAAAGCTCATCGGCAAGGCGGCGATCGGGCTCGAATATCTCGTCCGCCGCTCCGGGCCGATGGCGATGGCGCCGAGCCAGCTCGGAATCTTTACCCGATCAGGCCCGGACCGGGAAACGCCTGATCTGCAATATCACGTGCAGCCGGTCTCGCTGGAAAAATTCGGCGATCCCGTCCATCCTTTCCCGGCGATTACTGCGAGCGTCTGCAATCTGAGGCCGGAAAGCCGCGGTTCGGTCCACCTGTCCAGCCCGGATTTTGCCGCTCAGCCGACGATCAGCCCGAAATACCTCTCGACGCAGCGCGATCGTGACATAGCTGTCCGTTCAATACGGTTGACGCGCAAGATCGTCGCGCAGCCTTCGTTTGCCCGTTTCAGGCCGGAGGAATTCAAGCCGGGGCCTGCCTATCAGACGGAGGCCGATCTGGAGCGGGCGGCGGGCGAGATCGGCACGACGATCTTCCATCCTGTCGGCACGTGCCGCATGGGCGCCGACAGGGACAGCGTCGTCGACCCCAGACTGAGACTCCGGGCGCTCGGCAAGCTCAGGATCGCCGACGCCTCGGTGATGCCGTCGATCACCTCGGGCAACACCAATTCGCCGACCATCATGATCGCCGAAAAGGCGGCAGCGATGATCCTCGAAGACAATCGATAGGAGAAGACCATGGCAAGGATCGCATTCATCGGCCTCGGCAACATGGGTGGGCCGATGGCCGCCAATCTGGTCAAATCAGGTCACGAGGTCCTCGGCTTCGATCTCGCGGCTTCGGTGCTGAAGGCGGCCGAGGAGAGCGGCGTCAAGCCGGCAAGCCATGCCAGCCAGGCGGTCAAGGACGCGGACATCATCATCACCATGCTGCCGCAGGGCACACACGTGCTGACGGCCTGGACCGATATCCTGCAGTCCGCCGCGCAAGGTACACTGGTGATCGATTGCTCGACCATCGATGTCGAAAGCAGCCGCAAAGCGCATGAGATGGCCAAGGCCGCAAGCTGCCTGTCGCTCGACGCCCCGGTCTCCGGCGGCACGAGCGGGGCGACCGCAGGCACGCTGACCTTCATGGCCGGCGGCTCGGAAGACGCCTTCGCCAAGGCAAAGCCGATCCTGGAGGCGATGGGAAAGAAGATCGTCCATTGCGGCGAGGCCGGCGCCGGCCAAGCGGCGAAGATCTGCAACAACATGATCCTAGGCATTTCGATGGTGGGCGTCTGCGAGGCCTTCGTGCTCGCCGAAAAGCTTGGGCTCTCGCATCAGGCGCTGTTCGACGTTGCCTCGACCTCGTCGGGCCAGTGCTGGTCGATCAATACCTATTGCCCGGTGCCCGGACCGGTGCCGACCTCTCCTGCGAATAATGACTACAAACCGGGTTTTGCCGCAGCACTGATGCTGAAGGATCTCAGGCTTTCACAAGAAGCGGCACTGACGAGCGGCGCCTCCACCCCGCTCGGCGCGGAAGCAGCACAGCTTTTCGCGCTCTTCGAGAAGCAGGGCAATGGCGGAAGGGACTTTTCCGCCATTATCGAGATGTTCCGCGAGAAGGCGTAAGCACCGCGGCGTCAAATCAACCCTTCGACACCGAGAAGCTGAGCCTGATGTCGCCGAGCAGGATGTCGATCTCGCCGGGTTCGGTCAGTTCGATCGCGCCGCTCAACGTGCCTGTCGTGATGAGTGCACCTGATTTCAGCGATGTCTCGGGGCGCAAGCCGTCATTGGCGTAATCGACGAGCCAGGTGAGGACGTCGCCTTTCGGATGCTGCGCCGGACCATCATAAATCGTACGGCCGGCATGGGTGACCTTGAGCGGCGTTCCCCCAACGGTGTCGACAACTCTTTTTTCGACCTCCGGGCCGAGTACATAGCCGCTATTGCCGAGGCGGTCGGCGACGAACAGCAGAAACGAAACGCTGCCGCTTTCCTTCACAGCGCTGACCAGCAGCTCGGCGCCGAGATAGACAGCGGAAATCGCCTCGACCACGTCGGCGCGGCTGTAGGGAACGCCCGCGCGGACCGGCAGGTCGCTGCCGAGACGGACGGCGATCTCGGTCTCGAATTTCAGGCCCGGATACCAGGGAATGTCCGCGCCCGAAACGGCTTTGGCATAGGGATACAGCGTACCGGCGACCGCTTGGCCCTGCGGCGAGACCGTGACTTTCCAGGCATTGCTCGAAATACGGTCCGCAGCAGTGAGCAAATTCTGCGCCTCCATCGCCTGATGCAGATCGGCTGGCAGCGCGAAAGTGTCCGTGGCCTCCTGCAGGCCGGCCTGGCGCAGGCTGTGAAGCCGGGCGGCAAGGGCGCGCGGATCGAATGTCTCTGTCATGCTATCTCCTCGACATGATTTTGGAGTGCCACACTAGCGGCAAGACGAGGACGAACAAGGCCGTTCTTGGAAAAGGTCCTATTCCATCGCTGCGTGCCAGCGATCGCGATAGGTGGTCAGTCCTGGGATATCGGTCGGCGGAATATGCGTCTCGGCACCCGATACCGGCCGGATGCCGGTGAGAAGGGCAGCACCCTGGCTGGTGCCGGTCGAGCCCGGAAGGGCCATGACCTCGCGGCCGGTCAGGGCGGCGAGCAGCTTGAGATAGGTCCCATTGAGGGCAAAAGGCCCTTCGACGATAACGGGGCCTTTGGCACCGATCAGGCCGAGGCAGGCATCGGTCATCAAAGCGAGATAGAGACAGGCAGCGGCAGAGCGCTCCTCGCGGCTTGCCTCTTGGGCGCCGATCCAGCGGCTTGTCTTTCCCGGAAAGGGTCCGGAACCGGGCGCGATATTCGGCAGGAGCATCATGCCCTTGCCGATAACCGGGCCGATTGCCGCCTGAGCGGCTTTTTCGCCGACAGGACCGATTTCGGCCGACAGGATCTCGAATTCCCGGCCACCCATGAAACGCGAGGAGGGGACGGCGCGGCCATAAGCATCGACATTGGCGAGCGCATCGCGTTTCGGATCGAGGTGACCGAGATCGCCGCCGACGCCGAAATTGATAACCCATGTGCCTGTGGAGACGACGGCGAAGGGTGCTTCGCGATGGACGAGATGCGGCAGCAGCGAGGCATTGGAATCGTGAATGCCGCAATAGACCGGCACGGGTGCGGCGAGGCCGAGCTCCGTGGCTATATCCGGCAGGACTGGGCCAAGCGCATCGAAAGCGGAACGGATCGGCGCCATGAGGTCGCGAATGCCAAGCCTGTCGACGAGCGAGGAATAGTGGCCCTCCCTCGGGTTCCAGAGGTCGGTGTGGCAGCCGAGCGAGGTCAGCTCATTGGCGGCGATACCCGTCAGCCGCGCCGTCCAATATTGCGCATAGGTGAGGATGGTCGCAACCTTGGCGAATTCCTCGGGATAGGCGGTCTTCTGGTAGTGCAGCTGCGCGCCGACGTTCAGACCCATCGCCAGGTGCGGCGAGAAGGTTTCGTCGAAGGAGGGGCGGAGCGCCGTATAGGCGTCGCGGATTTCCTGCGGATATTCGTGTTCGTAGTCGATGACAGGCATGGCAAGCGTGTCGTCTCGGGCAAGCAGTGCAGCGGATGCACCATGGGTGGTGATCGAAATGGCGTCGAAGCCAGGTTCGCGCGCAAGGCTCTTCAGTGCATCGAGCGCAAAGGACCAGAGAGCCTCTACGTCGTAATGCGGATAGAGACCGGTTTTGATCGCGATATTCGGCCGTTTCAGGACGGCGATCTCGGCGCCCGTCTCGCTGTCGAGGACGACGACCTTGGCATTCGTCTTGCCGATGTCGAGGACGGCGATGCGGCGATAGGAGGTGGCGTTCATGGCATATGGAAGACGGTGACCAGGTCGCTCTGGACCGGCGAATTATCGGGATTGGTCGCCATGATGTCGGCCATGTGCGCCCACCACTTCTTCATCACCGGATGGTCCGGCAGGCTCGCCATCGTGTGGTCGGCCGGCCGCGTCAACACGCCGAACAGCGTGTTGGTCTCGCGGTCGAGATGGATGGAATAGTCGCTGGCGCCCGACTTGTGCAGAAGATCGACCAGTTCCGGCCAGATCTCGTCATGCCGCCTGCGGTATTCGGCTTCCATGCCGGGATTGAGCTGCATCTTGAAGGCGTGTTTTTCTAAAGTCATCGGGAGCTCATGACCTTGATGCGACGGGCGATGATCGGGATGGCGATGGTGATGATCAGAAGCAGGCCGATGAAGATCGACATGACGATGCCGGGCACGTTCAGCAGGCCGAGGCCGAAGGTGACGAGGCCCATGACGAAGGCGGCGATGACGACGCCGACGATGGTGCCGGAACCGCCGAGGATCGAGATGCCGCCGAGCACGACCATGGTGACGACCTCGAGTTCCCAGCCCTGGGCGATCGACGGCCGGGTCGAGCCGAGGCGTGAGGTCAGGCAGACGGCGGCAACGCCGCTCATGACGCCGGTCAACAGGAAGAGGATGAATTTGACGCGCTCGACCGGAATGCCGGAGAAGCGGGCGGCGAAGTCGTTGTTGCCGATCGCATAGACCTGCCGGCCGAAATTCGTCGCATGCAGCAGCACGGCGAAGAGGATCGCCAGCACGATGAAGAGCACGAATTCGAAGGAGAATACCCAGACGACATAGCCCTGGCCGAAATAGGCGAAATCAGCCGGGTATTTGCCATAGGCTTGGTCGCCGAGGACGATATAGGAAATGCCGCGGAAAAGGCTCATCGTGCCGATGGTGACGACGATCGACGGCAGTTTCAGCACCGAGACCAGAACGCCGTTGAAGATGCCGCAGGCAAGGCCGGTGCCGATGCCGATCGCGACCAGGCCCGGTGTGCCGATGCCGAGCTGTGCTGCCGCGCCCATTGCCGTCGAGGCGAGCGCGATGATCGCGGCGACCGAGAGGTCGATCTCGCCCGATATGACGAGCAGTGCCATGGCGAAGGCGATCATTGCCTTTTCGGTGAAATTGAAGGTGGCGTCCGAGAGGTTCCAGGCATCGAGGAAATAGGGCGAGGCCAGCGAATTGAAGATGAAGATCAGGATGGCGACGGCAAAGAGCAGCACTTCCCAGCTCGCGGCGATGCGGCGGAAGGGTGTGCCGAGGCGGTCGGGGATGACCCGCTTTTCGTGTGTGGACACGGTGCTCATACTACGGCCTCCGTTCTGATCTCGGCTGCGGCGCGGTCGCGCAGGATGATGCGGCCGCGGTTGCGCTCGCGCCTGGCGTTGAAGGCGACGGCGAGAATGATGACGGTTCCGGAGATTGCCATCTGCGTGAAGGGTGAAATGCCGATGACCGGCAGTGCATTCTTGATGACGCCGAGGAAAAGCGCGCCGAGCACGGTGCCGGCGACCGAGCCGACGCCGCCGGCAATCGAGATGCCGCCGATGACGCAGGCCGCGACGCTGTCGAGCTCGAAGCCGTTGGCGATATCGACATAGGCGACGGCATAACGCGACACCCAGAGATAGCTCGCAAGGCCGGCTAGCGCGCCCGACAGGACGAAGGCCAGGAATTTCGTCCAGCCCGTATCGATGCCGGCATAGACGGCCGCGGTCGGATTGCCGCCGGTCGCATAGGCCGAGCGGCCGAACTGGGTGTATCTGAGCAGGACATACATCAGAAGCACGATGACGATGCCCACCCAGCCGAGAACTGGCAGGCCGAGGATCGGCGTGCGCGGCACCGACAAGAAGACCGGCGTCATCTGGTGGGCGTTCACCCACGCCCCGCCCGAGAGCACGAAGGCCATGCCGCGGTAGATGGTGAGCGTGCCGAGCGTGACGACGATCGGCGGGATTTCGAGCGCCCAGACGAGAAAGCCGTTGATAGCGCCGAGGCAGGCGCCGATCACGATCGCGGCAAGGATGAGCACGACGAGCGGCAGATCGGGATAGGCGGCATTCATCATCGCGATCGCCATGCCGGTGAAGGCGAGGTTGGCGGCGACGGACAGGTCGATCGATTTCGTCAGGATGACCGTCATCTGCGCCAGCGCCAGGATGATCAGGATGGAGGTATCGTTGAAAATGCCGGCGAGATTCTCCGGCGTTGCGAAATCGGCAGCGCGCGTCGAAAAGATCGCGATCATCACGACGATGATGAGGAACAGCAGGGTTTCGCGTTTTCTGATCAGTCTTGCCATGCTCTTACCTTGCATTGCGGGCCTCATGCATTGCCAGTGGCGGCGCGCACCAGCGCTTCCGGAGACAGCTCGGCGCGTTCGAAAATCCCGGCGGCGAGCCCCTCTTTCATCACCAGGACGCGGTCCGACATGCCGATGATTTCGGGCAGTTCGGACGAGACCATGATGATCGACAGGCCCTCGGCGGCGAGTTCGCTGATGAAGCCGTGCACGGCCGCCTTCGAGCCGATGTCGATGCCCTTTGTGGGTTCATCGAGGATGATGACCTTCGGCGCGGTCGCCAGCCATTTGCCGATGACGACCTTCTGCTGATTGCCGCCGGAGAGCGTGCCGACCGGGACGGAAAGGGCGGCTGCGCGTAAGTCCAGCCGCTCGGCATATTTGCGGGCGAGCGCGAATTCTTCTGCCGCCCTGAGGAAGCCCCGGCGCGAGGTGCGGGTAAGCGACGGCAGCGTCATGTTCTGGAAGATCGGCATCGGCAGCGCCAGCCCGTGGCGGCCGCGTTCCTCCGGCACATAGACGATGCCGGCGCGAATCGCGTCCTGCGGCGAATGGATGGTGATCTCGCGGCCTTCGAGCATCATCTTGCCGGAGAGCGGCCTGGTGATGCCGAAGAGCGATTGTGACAGTTCCGAACGCCCGGCGCCGATCAGGCCGTAGATGCCGAGAATCTCGCCCTGGCGCAGGGTGAAGGAGATGTCGCGGAATTCGGTGCGGTGGCTGTAATTGCGGATCTCGAGAACCGGGCCGCCGATGGCAACATCGACCTTCGGAAAGGCATTCTCGACGTCGCGGCCGACCATCATGCGGACGATCTCGTCTTGCGGCGTTTCCTTGAGCCGGCCCTGGCCGACGGCGCGGCCGTCGCGGAAGACGACGAAATCGTCGGCGATCTCGTAGACCTCGTCGAACTTATGGCTGATGAAGAGGATCGCCTTGCCCTTTTCCCTCAGGCCGCGGACGATGCGGAAGAGATCGTCGATCTCCTTGCGGGAAAGGGCTGCCGTCGGTTCGTCCATGATGACGATGCGGGCCTCGATCGACAGAGCGCGCGCGATCGCCACCAGATGGCGCTGCGCGATCGAGAGGTCCTTCAGCCGGATTGTCGGATCTATATTGCTTTCGAGCGCGGTCAGCAGTGCCTTGGCGCGGCTGTTCATCGCCTGCCAGTCGATGGTGCGCAGACGCGTGCGCGGCGCATGGCCGAGGAAAATGTTTTCGGCAACCGTCAGTTCGTCGAACAGCACGGTTTCCTGATGGATGGCGGTGACGCCGGCGTCGATTGCTGCCTGGGCGCTGGCAAAGGTCACCGGCTGGCCGTCGACCCGGATCTCGCCTTCGTTCGGCCTGTATATGCCGGTCAGGATCTTGACGAGCGTCGATTTGCCGGCGCCGTTTTCGCCGATCAGCGCGGTCACCGTGCCGGGATGCAGCGCGATGCTGACATTGTCGAGCGCCTTCACGCCCGGAAAGATCTGGGAGATGCCGCGCATTTCCAGAATGGCGGGCGCATCACCGGTTTTGCTGTCCGTGGCGGTTTGTTGAAAGGCAGCGTTCATCAAGCTTCTACCAGTGTCGAATGAGAATCCCGGCGGCCATCAGGCCGCCGGGCTTTAATGCGGTGGTTTCGGATCAGAAGACCTTGGAGAACTGGTCGATATTCGAAGCATTGTAGACGAACGGATCGGCCATGGCGGCTTCGCCGTTGTCGCCGACCTTGATCTTGCCCATGCGGCCGACTTCGATCTCGCTGCCCGGCTTGCCGTCGGTCTCGCCCTTGACGAGGCGATAGGCGATCTGCGTTGCAGAATAGCCGAGATCGATCGGGTTCCAGATGGCGAATTCCTTCGTCGCGCCCGACTTGATCGCGCCGGCCATTTCGGACGGCAGGCCGAGACCGGTGACGTAGACCTTGCCGACAAGCCCCTTGTCTTCGACGACCTTGGAAGCGGCGAGAACGCCGACCGTCGTCGGAGCGACGATGACCTTGATGTTCGGGTTCGCCTTCAAGAGGCCTTCGGCTTCACGATAGGACTTGTCCGATAGGTCGTCGCCATAGACGGTGGTGACGAGGTTGAGGCCCGGGAAATCCTTGAGCTGCTTCTTCATCTGGTCGATCCAGATGTTCTGATTGGTCGAGGTGGTCGTGGCCGACAGGATGGCGAAGTCACCCTTGCCGCCGTCGAGATGATCCTTGACGAGCGTCAGGCACATCTTGCCGATCAGCTCGTTGGACGACGGGTTGAGCTGGAGGATACGGCCTTCAGGCGCGACGCCGGAATCCCAGGAGATGACCTTGATGCCGCGCTGTGCAGCCTTCTTCAACGCCGGAACGAGCGCGTCGGGATCGTTGGCCGAAACGGCGATGGCGCTGACGCCCTGGGCGATCAGCGAGTTGATGACTTCGATCTGGCCTTCGGCCGTCGTTGTCGTCGGGCCGGTATAAATGACCTCGACGCCGCCGAGTTCCTTGGCGGCTTCCTGTGCGCCCTTATTGGCGGCATCGAAGAAGCCGTTGCCGAGCGACTTGACGACGAGACCGATCTTGATGTCGGCGGCGCTGGCTGTCCCGGCCATCATGGCGACGGCAAATGCCACGCCGATTGCGAGTTTCTTTGCGAGTTTCATGCTTTCATCCTCCCACTTGATTGACACTCTTCACACCTCCCCGGCGCCTTATGCGACCGACGAGGAATCCTCCTTGATTGCCTGGGCGACCGGGCTCGCAACGATGAGCCTGATGCCGGCATTCTCGATCATCCTGACGGCTTCCTCTGGAATGCCGTCATCGGTGATGATCGTAGACACACGCTCGAGCGGGCACAGAATGAGGCTCGACCGGCGATGGAACTTGCTGGAATCGACCATGACGACCAATTCGTCGGCCTGATGCATCAGCTTCTGTTCGCTCTGGATGATCAGCGCGTCGGCTTCCATGATGCCGAGCGGGCCGACGCCCTGCGCGCCGATGAAGAAGCGGCGGGCGTAGAAATTGCGGATCGCGTCATTGTCGAAGGGGGAGAGGATCAGGCTCTGCTCGCGATAGATCGCGCCGCCCGGCACCGTCACCGTGTTCTTCGAATGTTTGACCAGATGTTCGGCGATCGCGAAAGAATTGGTCATCACCTGCAAGCGGTGCGCCGCCATGAAATGCACCATCTGGAAGGTGGTCGTGCCGCCGTTGATGATGATCGCGTCGCCCGGATCGCAAAGCTCGACGGCCTGGCGGGCGATTGCGCGTTTCTTGTCAATGTTGACGGACTCCGAAACGCGGAAGGGGCGGCCGGCGAGATTGCCAAGCTGCGGCGGATGCACCGCTTCAGCGCCGCCGCGCACGCGCCGGATCTTGCCCTGAACATGAAGAGCCGCGATGTCACGCCGGATCGTCGCCTCGGAAGCCTCGGTCAGTTCGGAAATATCCTGAACCGTCACGACGGACTTTTCCTGAACGGCGCTCAGAATGATGCGATGGCGTTCGCGTTCGTGCATGGGGCTCCTCCTTCGATCGTTTATTTCGCACATATGAGAATGTGTCAATCAAAAACGATCATAAATTTTCATATTGCGCTGCACAATAATCGAATTTGATCGTTTTCGATTGACAAGCTGCGTTTTGATGAGCGATACCGTCAGCGAAAAGGGGCGCCAACTTTGCGTCTCGATGAAGATTTCATATGGGAGGATGACATGGCGGCGAACGTCCGGGTTCTGGAAAACCGGTGGGATGATGCTTATGCGGCGGGCCTCGATGAGCCTGGCAAGCTGCTCTATCGCTCCAACCTGCTCGGCGCCGACAAGCGCATCACCAATTATGGCGGCGGCAACACTTCGGCGAAGGTGCTGGAAACCGATCCGCTGACCGGCGGCAAGGTCAAGGTACTCTGGGTCAAGGGATCGGGCGGCGACGTCGGCACGATCAAGCTCGACGGTTTCGCGACGCTCTACCAGGACAAGCTGGAATCGCTGAAAGGCATCTATAAGGGCGTTGAGGACGAAGACCGCATGGTCGGCTTCCTGCCGCACTGCACCTTCAACCTGAATGCCCGCGCTGCCTCGATCGACACGCCGCTGCACGGTTTCGTGCCTTTCACTCATGTCGACCACATGCATCCCGATGCGATCATCGCGATCGCCGCGTCGAAGAATTCGAAGGAATTGACGCAGCAGATCTTCGGCGACGAGATCGGCTGGCTGCCCTGGCGCCGTCCGGGCTTCCAGCTCGGCCTCGACCTCGGCGCATTCGTTGCCGCAAACCCGAATGCCAAGGGCGTCGTGCTCGAGAGCCACGGCCTCTTCACCTGGGCGAACGATGCCAAGGCCTGCTACGAGTTGACGCTCGATATCATCAACAAGGCGATCGTCTGGTTTGCCGAAAAGACCGAAGGCAAGACCATTTTCGGCGGCGCGGTCGCACAGAGCTTGGCCGTCACTGAGCGCCGCGCCATCGCCGCCCGGCTGATGCCGGAGATCCGCGGCCGCATCGGCAAGCAGGAGCGTAAGCTTGGTCATTTCGACGATCAGGACGCCGTGCTCGAATTCGTCAATTCCCGGGATCTGCGTCCGCTCGGCGCGCTCGGCACCAGCTGCCCTGACCATTTCCTGCGCACCAAGATCCGCCCGTTGATCGTCGATTTCGACCCGGCCAAGCCGGATGTCGACGCGATCGTTGCCGGTCTCGACAAGGCGCTGGAGGACTACCGCGCCGACTACGCCCGCTATTACAACGACTGCAAGCACGACAATTCGCCCGCCATCCGCGACGCCAATCCGGTCATCTTCCTCGTTCCCGGCGTCGGCATGCTGTCCTTTGCCCGCGACAAGGCGACGGCCCGCATCGCCAGCGAATTCTACGTCAACGCCATCAACGTCATGCGCGGCGCCTCGACGGTCTCCGAATATCAGGGCCTGCCGGAGCAGGAAGCCTTCGATATCGAATATTGGCTGCTCGAAGAGGCCAAGCTGCAGCGCATGCCGAAGCCGAAGAGCCTTGCCGGCCGCGTCGCCTTCGTCACCGGCGGCGCCGGCGGCATCGGCCGGGCGACGGCCGCGCGCCTCGTCGGCGAAGGCGCCTGCGTGGTGCTTGCCGATATCGACCAGACAGCACTCGAGGGCACCGAAGCCGATTTCGTCAAGAAGTTCGGCGCCGACGCCGTGCGCAGCGTCCGGCTCGACGTCACCAAGGAAGATGCGGTGATCGCCTCCTTCGCGGAAGCCTGCGTCGAATTCGGCGGCATCGATATCCTCGTCTCGAATGCCGGCATTGCCTCCTCCGCGCCGATCGAATTGACCGAGCTGGCGACGTGGAACCGCAATATCGATATTCTGGCGACCGGCTATTTCCTTGTCTCGCGTGAAGCCTTCCGACTGTTCCGCCGTCAGGCGCTCGGCGGCAACGTCATCTTTGTCGCTTCAAAAAACGGTCTTGCCGCCTCGCCGAACGCGTCGGCCTATTGCACCGCAAAGGCTGCCGAAATCCATCTCGCCCGCTGCCTGGCGCTGGAAGGCGCGGATGCAGGCATCCGCGTCAACACCGTCAACCCGGATGCGGTCCTGCGCGGTTCGAAGATCTGGAGCGGCGAATGGCGCGAGCAGCGCGCCGCCTCGTCCAAGATCGAGGTGGACGATCTCGAGGAACATTACCGCAAGCGTTCGATGTTGAAACTCAACGTGTTTCCGGAAGATATCGCCGAGGCGATCTATTTCCTCGCATCGGACCTTTCGGCAAAATCGACCGGTAATATCATCAACGTCGATGCCGGCAACGTGCAGAGTTTTACGCGCTAGAGCAATTCCAGCAGCAATGTGCAGCGGTTTTGCTTCCGGAGCGCGTAAAGCGAACGGATAGAGCTATTTCCGGAGGATCACCCATATTGCGTGGATGATCCCCGGCACATAGCCGCAGAGTGTCAGCAATATATTGAGCCAGAAATGCAGGCCGATCCCGACCTGCAAAAATACGCCAAGGGGCGGCAGGATGATCGCAAGAAGAATGCGGACAACGTCCATCGTAGCTCCTTCGTTTGAAGACATGTAAGCGTTTGAACGCGAACCGTGCCCCTATGGTTCGCGACCAGGGAGGAATAGATGACAGATTCCAGGATTGCGCCAGATCTGGTCGCGACTGACAACGACAAGCGGGCAACCGCGCTGAAAGCCGATTACGAGGCACTGGGCGCGACGCTTGCCCGTCGCGGCGTCGATATCGAGGCGGTCACCCGGAAGGTTGCGGAATTCTTCGTTGCCGTTCCCTCCTGGGGCGTCGGCACCGGCGGCACGCGTTTTGCCCGTTTCCCCGGTACCGGCGAGCCGCGCGGCATCTTCGACAAGCTCGACGATTGCGCCGTCATCAACCAACTGACGCGGGCGACGCCGAACGTCTCGCTGCATATTCCCTGGGACAAGGCGGATGTTAGCGAATTGAAGGCCAAGGGCAATGCGCTCGGCCTCGGCTTCGATGCAATGAATTCGAACACCTTTTCCGATGCGCCCGGCCAGGCCCGTTCCTACAAATACGGCTCGCTCAGCCACACCGATGCGGCGACGCGGGCGCAGGCGGTCGAGCACAATCTCGAATGCATCGAGATCGGCAAGGCGCTCGGCTCCAAGGCGCTGACGGTCTGGATCGGCGACGGTTCGAACTTCCCCGGCCAGAGCCATTTCACCAAGGCTTTCGAGCGTTACCTCGCCTCGATGGCGAATATCTACAAGGCGCTGCCCGACGATTGGAAGCTGTTCTCCGAGCACAAGATGTACGAGCCGGCCTTCTATTCCACGATCGTGCAGGATTGGGGCACCAACTACCTGATCGCCCAGACGCTCGGTCCCAAGGCCTATTGCCTCGTCGATCTCGGCCACCATGCGCCGAACACCAATATCGAGATGATCGTCGCCCGGCTGATCCAATTCGGCAAGCTTGGCGGTTTCCACTTCAACGATTCGAAATATGGCGATGACGATCTCGACGCCGGCGCGATCGATCCCTACCGGCTGTTCCTGGTCTTCAACGAGCTGGTCGATGCCGAACAGCGCGGCGTCAACGACTTCAATCCGGCCCATATGATCGACCAGTCGCACAATGTCACCGACCCGATCGAAAGCCTGATCAACAGCGCCAACGAAATCCGCCGCGCCTATGCGCAGGCGCTGCTCGTCGACCGCAAGGCGCTCTCCGGCTACCAGGACGACAATGACGCGCTGATGGCGTCGGAAACGCTGAAGCGCGCCTATCGCGCCGATGTCGAGCCGATTCTGGCCGAAGCCCGTCGCAGGGCCGGCGGCGCAATCGACCCGATCGCCGTCTACCGCGCCAGCGGTTATCGCAAGAAGGTAGCGGCCGAACGCCCGGCATCCGCTGCCGGCGGCGGCGGCATCATCTGAACGATCGATTGTTTCGCATGGCCTGAAGCCATGTTGGTTAGAGATGATGGTTGCCGGCAGCGCAGGGGTGACGCGCTGCCGGCAACCTCGCCCTTACGGCTTCCAGGCCCCGGCGATCTGGCGGGTGGCGATGTTCAGCCGGTTCCAGACATTGATGTTGGCGATGGCGATGACAAGTGCCGCAAGGCTCTTGCCGTCATAATGCCGGGTCGCTTCGTCCCAGATATCATCCGGGACAGGGTCGGCGCGGTCGCTGACGCGGGTCACCGCCTCGGTCAGCGCAAGGGCTGCCCGCTCGGCATCGCTGAAATAAGGCGAGTCGCGCCAGGCGCCGATGGCGAAGAGCCGTTCGTCGGTTTCGCCGAGCTTCTTTGCGATGCGCGGATGCCCGTCGACACAGACGCTGCAGCCGTTGATCTGGCTGGCGCGCAGATTGACGAGTTCGAGCAGCTTGGGCGAAAGGCCGGTTTCGGCCGGCACCTTGCTGAGAGCCGCCAGCGCCTGCATGGCTGCGGGAAGGACGAGGGCGGGATTTCCCATTCTCTCCTGCATGATAAGTCTCCTCTATAGGTTTACTGTTTGACGATCCGCCGGCGCTGTCACATCGGCCGGGGTTCATTCGTCATGGCCTTGACGGAATGCAGCGGAGGAATGTGACAAATGGACGAGAAAAAATGGCTGACTGAAGAATTCGAGTCGAACAGAGCGCATCTGAGGGCCGCAGCCTATCGCATGCTCGGCTCGCGCAGCGAGGCGGAGGATGCCGTTCAGGAGGCCTGGCTGCGGCTCAGCCGCACCGATACGACAGGGGTCGGCAATCTCAGTGGCTGGCTGGCGACAGTGGTGGCGCGCATCTGCCTCGACATGTTGCGCGCCCGCAAGACCCGGCGCGAGGAGCCGCTGGAGGCGCCTGTCCATGCCGGGATCGCCGATCCGGCGAACGATCCCGAGCGCGAAGCCGCCTTTGCCGATTCGGTCGGGCTGGCGCTGCTCGTCGTGCTGCAGACGCTGGCGCCCGCCGAACGTGTCGCCTTCGTGCTGCACGACATGTTCGACCTGCCCTTCGACGAGATCGCGCCGATCATCGGCCGTTCGTCCGCCGCCACCCGCCAGCTCGCAAGCCGCGCCCGTCGCCGGGTGCAGGGGGTGGATGAAGCGCCTGATGTCGATTTCGGCCGCAAGCGGACGATCGCCGAGGCCTTTCTGACGGCGTCGCGCAATGGCGATCTGGAGGGATTGATCGCGGTGCTTGCCCCTGACGTCGTCTTCCGGCCGGATGCGACGGCCGCCCGCTTCGGCACCATTGGCGAAATGCGCGGCGCAGCTCACGTGGCCGAAGCCTTCAAGGGTCGGGCGCAGGCAGCCGAAATCGCCATCGTCGACGATGAGCTTGGATTCGTCGTGGAGATCAAGGGCCAGCTTCGCGTCGTCGTGGCGCTGACGATCGTCGACGGCAGGATCGCCGCGATCGACGCCATCGCCGATCCGGATCACTTGGAACGGCTTGACTATTCTATTCTTCGAGATTGAAAAAAACGCGAATTCGCCCGCTCTTCGAAACTAGGCGCGCCTCGGATGGAGCGCGCCGCTCACGTTTCTTCAGCGATGACGACCGCGTCATTTTTCTTGACAGCGGCGTCCTCGGCTTTATTCTATTATAAAGACTTATATAACATAACTATGGAATTGTGGCGACCCAGATGCCCTTGTGCATCTTTCGCTACCCATTGCTCTTCCATAATGACCCGCAGACGGATGACCGAGGAGCGATCCGGTCCGAGACTTCGAAAGGAATGCATGTCATGTCCGGCGACCAGGCGAAGAAGCCGCTTCTCCTCACCAATGTCAAACCGATGGCTTTCGGTTCTGGCCCATCAGAGGGGGCAACCGACATTCTCGTCAATGCCGACGGCAGGATCGCCGAGATCGGTCCGTCGCTTTCCGTCTCGCAGGATGTGACGCGCATCGACGGCAAAGGCGCCTTCATCTCGCCGGGCTGGGTCGATCTGCACGTGCATATCTGGCACGGTGGCACCGATATTTCCATCCGTCCGTCCGAATGCGGCGTCGAGCGCGGCGTCACCACGCTGGTCGATGCCGGCTCGGCCGGTGAGGCGAATTTCCATGGCTTCCGGGAATATATCATCGAGCCCTCGCGCGAGCGCATCAAGGCCTTCCTCAATCTCGGCTCGATCGGCCTCGTCGCCTGCAACCGCGTCGCGGAATTACGGGATATCCGCGATATCGATCTCGACCGCATTCTCGAGGTCTATGCAGAAAACAGTGAGCACATCGTCGGCATCAAGGTGCGCGCCAGCCATGTCATCACCGGATCCTGGGGCGTTACGCCGGTCAAGCTCGGCAAGAAGATCGCCAAGATCTTGAAAGTGCCGATGATGGTGCATGTCGGCGAACCGCCGGCGCTCTATGACGAGGTGCTTGAGATTCTCGGCCCCGGCGACGTCGTCACGCATTGCTTCAACGGCAAGGCCGGGTCGAGCATCATGGAAGACGAGGATCTCTTCAATCTCGCCGAGCGCTGCGCCTCCGAGGGCATCCGCCTCGACATCGGCCATGGCGGCGCCTCCTTCTCCTTCAAGGTCGCCGAGGCGGCGATCGCGCGCGGGCTTCTGCCGTTCTCGATCTCGACCGATCTGCACGGCCATTCGATGAACTTTCCGGTCTGGGATCTGGCGACGACGATGTCGAAACTGCTCAGCGTCGGCATGCCTTTCGACAAGGTGGTGGAAGCCGTTACCCATGCGCCGGCATCGGTCATCAAGCTGTCGATGGAGAACCGGCTTTCGGTCGGCTCGCAAGCGGAATTCACCATTTTCGATCTGGTCGATTCCGATCTCGAGGCGACGGATTCCAACGGCGACGTTTCGGTCCTGAGCAAGCTGTTCGAGCCGCGCTACGCGGTGATGGGCACCGATGCCTTCACCGCCAGCCGCTATGTGCCGCGGGCGCGCAAGCTGGTGCGCCACAGCCACGGCTATTCCTACCGTTAGAGCAATTCCAGGAAAAGTGCAAAGCGGTTTTCCGTCCGGAATTGCGTAAAAACAAAAGGATAGAGTGGTTCTGCGCTTCCGTTAAAAGCTGAACCGCTCTAGGATCCATTGAAGGGCGCTATCCTCAGCGGTTGCGCCAGCCCATCAGCTTTTCGATCCGTTCCGCTGAACTGCGCACATGGGCCGTATAGTGGTTCTCGTCGGAAAACGCCTTCTGTTCCGGCAGCACGATGGAAATGGTAGCGACGCACTGGCCGTCGCGATCGCAGATCGGCGAGGCGATGCAGGCAACCGCATAATCCGATTCCCCAGCCTGGATCGACAGCCGCGATTCGAAGGCCTTGCCGGCGGCTTCCGACAGCGTGCCCGGATCGATCTCGGCGCGGCCGGTCGGTGATGAGCGGGCGCAGCGCTTGAACAGTTCGATGCGCTCCTCCTCGGCCAGGTGGCCGACGAGCAGGCGGCCGGAGGCCGTCCAGTTCAGCGGCACCCTTGTGCCGACGCGGGACGCCACCTGAAAATGGCTCGGGCCGTCGGCCATGGCCAGCACCAGCATATAGTCGCCGTCACGGCCGCAGACCTGCACGGTTTCGCCGGCCTGCCGGCAGAGATCGTGCATTTCGTGGGTAGCGATGCTCATGAAATCCAGCGACCTGGCATAGGCAAGGCCGTAATGGTAGAGCCGCGCGCCGAGCCAGATCGAGCCGTCGGTCTGGCGCGTCAGCATGTTCTTCTCGACGAGGTCGTCGACGATGACGTAAACGGTCGACAGCGGCGCCTTCACCGCCTTGGCGATGGCATAGACGCCGGCGGGCGATCCGGTCTCGTAAAGATGATCGATCACCTGAAGCGCCCGGTCGATGCCGCTGACGCGCGCGCGTCGCGCGCCCTTGCCACCGGTCTCGCCGGCAACACCCTCATCTTCGGAGTAAACTGCGGATGATGTCTTTCCGTCCAATTCCACGCACCTCATAAAACTGCGATCATGTTACATTACTATGGCATAGCTGTCGTAGAGGCAAATCGCAACAGAAGATAACCCTACGGCATCGTGTCGACGGCTGCGATGGTGGATTGATCTGCCGGTGGCATCATAACAGCTGGTGCTTTGCTCCGACGATGGTGCAAGCCTTCGCCAGCCCCTTGTCCAGTGTGACGAGCGTGGCATCGCTGCCGAGCGCGACAGCGAGATGGAGTGCATCGCCAGCGCGAAGACCGATGTCGAATTGATCGGTCATGCGTGCCGCTTCGATGAAATGCGCTCGCGATATCGGCAGGATCTCGAACGTCGTCGAACATAATTCTCTGAACATCGCCAATGCCTTGCCGCGATCGGCCGGGTCGATCTGTCCGGCTCTTGCCTTGAGCGCGACGGCGCTCGAAAATTCGGTGATCGTCCAACCGCTGACCGCGATCTCTTCGGATCGAAGCGTCGCCAGCCATTGCTGCACGTCGTCCGTGCGGGTTTCGATCGTCCAGGCGGCGATGAGGACTGACGTGTCGATATAAAGCATCAGTAACGGTCGGTGTCGCGCATGTCGCGGATGAAGGTCGCGGAATCGACCGGCTTGGCCGGCGGCTTCATCGAGGCGGTCAATGCCTTCAGCCGCTCGACATCGATCGGTTTTTTGCGCGTCTTGACGGGCACGAGCTGCGCCACCGGCTTGCCATGCCGCAAAATCTCGACGGTTTCGCCGGCTTCAACGCGATTGAGCAATTCGCTGAGATGGGCCTTGGCTTCCGCTAAATTGACACTCGCCATGACGCCCTCTTGATGACCAATTTTCTAGTCACTTTAGTCCGAAAACTAGACTGCCGCAAGACCGCGGCACGACAACCGGCGGCAAGCCGATCCTCTAAAGCGCGTCGCGATCTTTCAGATTCACTCCTTGCGCTTTAGTCTTTGTTTTTACGCATGCCGTTGCCGCAAAACCGCTGCACACTTTTGTGCGACATGCCTTAAAGCGGCAAGGGCCGCCGTCTGGTCGAGACGGCAGCCCTTGACGGGGGCAGGGAGAGATCCCCAAGCTGGTCAGGCGGCTTCTTCAGCCGAAGCAGGGCATTGCCGGCAGATTGGCGCGGCTTGCGAGCGCTCCGATTATATTGCCCACCGAAGTCGAGCGCGGTTCGCGTTTGCGGGCGGCTGTCTCCAGGAGTTGCTTGAAGTCTTCAAGCTTTACGCCGTCGGCGCGCAACACCATGGCGATCAGGGGGTCGCGAAGGGCTTCGGATATCGTCAGGTCATCTCTGGTCTTTGTCATGGTTGTCCTCCTTTCGTGGGCAGTCGCCCGTGTTCCACTTTCCGCTGCCATGCCCTCGGCATTGACTTTCGCGTTTCGTGGTGTTACCGGTAAGTAACAATGCATTTGTTACCGATCGGTCACATTGATGTCAAGGACTACGTCCGCAAAAAAATCAGAAACTTCGAATGAAATCTCCGCAGCCGTTCCAGAAGATCGCATCCCGCCGCGGGAGCGTATCGTCTCGACCGCCTCGGAGCTTTTCCGCGAGCGCGGCATTCGCGGCATCGGCGTCGATGCCATTGCCGACGCGGCTCTGACCAACAAGATGACGCTCTACCGGCATTTCGGCTCGAAGGACGAGCTCGTCTGCGAAACGCTTCGCCGCGCCTCCGAAAAGGCGGGTGCCATCTGGCGCGATCTGGAAACGGCCTATCCCGGCAATCCGCGCGCCCAGCTGGACGCCTGGGTGGAGCTGCGGGCGCAATGTCTGAACGGCGAGCCCGCCGGCTGCGATCTCGCCAATGCCGCCATCGAGCTGAAGGGCGAGGGCCATCCAGCCCACGAAATGATCGAGCGGCACAAGGCCGAACAGCGTGATCGCCTGGCCGGGCTCTGTTTGGCGGCCGGCGCGCGCGAACCCCAGCTTCTTGCCGATACATTGACGCTGCTGCTCGAGGGCGCACGCGTCAGCCGTCAGGCCATGGGCGCTGCCGGCTGCTGCGGTCATTTCGCCAAGGCGTGCCACGCGGCGATCGCTTCTTTCGCCTGAGCACCGCAAGTGTGTGGGGAGGGGAACCTTACCGCTTCCATGCCGTTTTCACACTAACCCGAGGGCGATGTGGAGGCAGGGAGATGAACTACGTCTATCTCAAACGCCTATATGCCAAGCGCGCCGAGCTCGAAGCCAAGCTGGAGCTCCATGATGCGCGCTATTGTTTCGGCGAGGAAGAGGTCGATGACGGCACCGACAGCGATCTGCGTCAGCGGTTGAGCGAAATTTCCGAGGAAATTGCTACGCTGGAGAGCAGGCCGGGCCGATAACTATTTAATTTTCAACAGCATTCAGATTTTAAGCCGACCGGCATAAAGTCAGTCTGTGCTGGCGCTAAGGATTTCCATCGTCCGTTCGTCGAATTTTCCCTGATAGAAATGCTCGATCACCTGGTGGAAGGGCGAACCGTGATCGCTGATCGCGGCAAACAAGGTCATCGACGAGCGCAGCTTGAAGTCGTCGGGTGAGCCCAGGATTTCGTGCGCCGATCGGCCGTTCACGGACAGGATCGCCTCGACGCAACGCAGCAGCCGGCTTGAGAGAATGGGATCGGCGAGATAGGCGGCGGCTTCCTCCGCCGAGCGGATCGCATATTTTTCGGCCATCGCCGACGTGCCGAGACCGGCGATCTGCGGGAAGATGAACCACATCCAGTGGGACGTTTTGCGCCCGGCTTTCAGCTCCAAGAGCGCCCGCTCATAGATCCCGTTCTGGGCGTCGATGAAGCGGTGAAGCTTGTAGTCGATGTCGCCGGCCATGGTCCTTTTCCCTTTTCCTGCTGTCGATGCAGCCTGGGCAAAGGTTTCCACGCCCGGCAATATGTTTTGCTATCAGCAAACCCTCTCAGCGTAGGGGCTGCTGTCGCGGCAATGGCCGTAGGCCGGATGCTGCGGCACGTTATCGCCGGCCGGGGCGGCAATGGCCGATGTCGTCATCGGGTCCGTATTGCCGGAAGAATATGCGGCAAAACCCGCAAAGCTCAAGAGAACCAGCGCTCCGACCACGACAATGCGCTCGAAGGCCGAAAGTTTCTGGGCGCTGACATGATCTACATAATCGCGCTCGCCTAAACCGGCGGTTTCGTCCTCTTTTACATGGAGGGTCACCATATCCTGGCGACGGCTTAAAGTTTCACAATCTGTCATTTTAATTACTCCTGCAACACATGCGGCGCCGGTCTCTTAAGAGCAAACTCTCACCCTCGTGCCGAACCGCTTCCGCATGCGAGCAGCATGTGTGTCTTCGATCGTGGCAATTGAAGGGGCGATCTTCAAACGCAGTGTTCAAAAAATCGTACCAATAAATGCAAAATATCGTGAAGCTCTGGTTCATCGGAATGATCCGCGGTAGTCCAGAGAGGAACATCTTTCTTCTGGATAGTCCCATGAGCAAATCCTTCGGCGCGATGTCGGTCGTGCAGCTTTCCGTCCTCATTCAAGGTGGCGCGGCCGATCCGGTCGAGGTCGCCGAGGCAGTTTTCGATTCCATCGCGAATTATGCCGACAAGGCGGTCTTCACCACACTGTCCGAAAGCCGGGGGATGGAGGAGGCGCGCGCCTCTTCGCGACGTCTGCAGGAAGGGCGCTCGCTTGGATTGCTGGACGGCATTCCGATTGCCTGGAAGGATCTTTTCGACATCGAAGGCCTACCGACGACGGCGGGCTCCGTTGTTCTGGCAAAGGACATGCCGGCCAAGCAAGATGCGGCCGTCGTCGCTTTGCTCAGGCAGGCGGGCATGGTCGCCGTCGGACGCACCAATATGAGCGAGTTCGCCTTTTCCGGCCTCGGCATCAATCCGCATTACGGCACGCCGGTAAATCCGCACGGCACCGATCTCCGGCGCATTCCGGGCGGCTCATCCTCCGGCGCCGGTGTCGCTGTCGCGGCCGGACTGGTGCCGGTCGCCATGGGCACCGATACCGGCGGCTCGGTGCGCATTCCCGCCGCCTTCAACGGCATCGTCGGCTACAAGGCGACACGCGGCCGCCACGCGATGGCAGGGGTCTATCCGCTGGCAAAGAGCCTGGATTCGCTGGGACCGCTCTGCCGCAGCGTCAGGGACGCGGTCTGGATCGACGCGGCGATGCGCGGCCTGACGGCGCCCGATGTCGTTGGGCTTCCCCTGCAAGGGCTGGAACTCATCGTGCCTGAAAACATCGTCTTCGATGGCGCTGAAGCCGGCGTCGTCGCCGCGTTCGAGGCAGCTCTGGGACGTCTTCAAAAGGCCGGCGCCAAGGTTGCCCGCACCGTCATCCCCGCCTTCAACGAGATATTCGATCTGGTGACGAGATATGGTCCGCTGGTGACGGCGGAGGCTTTCGCACTTCACCGCGAACGCTTGGCAGGACCGGACGCGGACAGCATGGATCACCGTGTCGTCATGCGCACCCGTCTCGGAAGCAAGACGACGCTGCCCGATTACCTGGCGATCCTCGAGGCGCGCAGCCGCCTGATCGCCGATGTCGAGCGCCTCGTCGGCGACCGGCTGCTCGCCTTTCCCACTGTCGCCCATGTCGCGCCGCCGATCGGGCCGTTGGAGCAGGATGACGAGCTGTTCTTCGCGACGAACAACAAGACGTTGCGCAACACCGCGCTCGGCAATTTCCTCGACTGGTGCGGCGTTTCCATTCCCTGCGGTACGGGCGACGCTGGCATGCCTGTTGGACTGCTGCTTTCGGCCACCGCCCATCGCGATGAAGCGCTGCTGGGGATTGCCCTTGCGGCCGAGGCGGTCATCCGCGACGATTTTGCCTGAATTGGCAATTGAACCGCCGGGATTTAGTTGCCATTGATGGCATGAGGAGATCCGGGAGGAAAGCAAGTGCAGGTTTTGCAAAACGGACGTTTCGCGGTTTCGACATGGTCGCTGCATCGGCTGCTCGGCGCCGTTCATGCCTATAGTCCCGATCCCGACAAAAGCGCTGCTGCGAAAGAACCCTATGGCCCGGGTGCCGCGGCCCTGATCGATGTGCCGGCGGCGCTCTCGGCGCGCGGCGTCAACCGGCTGGAGATCTGTTCCTTCCATCTGCAAAGCCTCGACGCCACCTATATAAGCGAATTGCGCGACGCGATGGCGACCTCGAATGTGCTGTTCCAGACGCTGCTGGTCGAGGACGGCGATCCGAGCCATCCGGAGACGGCTGAACGCGACGTAAAATGGATGGCGGAGTGGATCGACATCGCGGCAACCCTTGGGGCTGAGAGGATGCGCGTCATTGCCGGCAAGCAGAAGCCGACGGAGGAAAACCTTGCCCGCGCCGCCCGCCATCTGAATTGGCTGGCCGGAAAGGCGGAAGGCAGCGGCGTGCGTGTCGTCGTCGAGAACTGGTTCGACCTGCTACCATCGCCAGTCGAAATGAACTGGCTGCTGGACCGGCTGGACGGCAAGGTCGGCCTCAATGGCGACCTCGGCAACTGGGCGGCGCCAGCCAAATATGAAGGCCTTGCCGACATCATGGGCCGGGCGGAAATCTGCCATGCCAAGGCCGACTATGGCACTGCCGGCCTCGATGCCGAGGATTACCGCACCTGCCTGGAGATGTGCGAGAGAGCCGGTTACGACGGTCCCTTCACGCTGATCTACGACTCGCCCTTCTTCCCTGATGAATGGGACGGCATCCTTCTGCAGAAGGCGTTCATCGAGGATTTTCTGCGCGAGGCGCCCGCGCGCAGAACGGCTTAAATCAGAAGCGCTTCTTGCTCATTCCTAGAGCATGATGCCGAAAAGTGTGAGCGGTTTTCGGACGACATCATGCTCTCACTATATAATGTAGAACAGGATTTAGATTTTAGGCCGACCCGGCCTAAAATCATCCTGTTCTAGCGCGGGAACCTCTGGTTTTCCTCCAGCACGTTCAGATCCATGTGGTTGCGCATATAGCGCTCCGAAGCTTTCTGCAGCGGCTGATAATCCCATGGATAATAGGCCCCATTGCGCAGCGCCGCATAGACCACCCAGCGGCGCGCCTGGCTTTCGCGCACGGCTTCGTCGAAATCGGAAAGGTTCCAGCGTCGGCCGGCCTGTTCGACAAGCCTTGCCAAGATCTCGGCATGCGCCGGGTCGGCCGCCAGATTGTCGAGCTCCTGCGGATCGACCTCGAGATTAAACAGCATCGGCGGGTCCTTCTCGCAGAGCGAGAGTTTGTATCGTCCGTCTCGGATACAGACGAGCGGCGCCTCGGAACCCTCTGCGGCATATTCCAACGGCACAGGGCCGCGGCTGCCGGTGCCTTCGGCAAGCGCTGCGAGATCCTCGCCCTCGGTCCATGGCTTCAATGAGGCGATATCGATCCCGGCAAGACCGGCGAGCGTCGGTGTCACGTCGAGTGTGGAGACAGGCTGGTCGATCCGTCTGGGCGTCCAGCCGGGTGCCGCGATCATCAGCGGAACGCGGGCCGATCCTTCGAAGAAGTTCATCTTGAACCAGAGGCCGCGATCGCCGAGCATGTCGCCATGGTCGGAGGCAAAGAGGATGATCGTGTTTTCAGCCATGCGGCTCCGTTCCAGGACGCCGAGAATGTCGCCGATCTTCTCGTCGACATAGGAGATATTGGCGAAATAGCCCCGCCTTGCCCGCCTGATCTGCTCATCGCTGATGTCGAAAGCGTCGTGATCGCAGGCTTTCATCAGACGCTGCGAGTGCGGGTCCTGCTGCTCGAAGGCAATCGGCGCAACCGTCGGGTCAAGTGCCGGGCAGTCCTCATAGAGGTCCCAGAATTTGCGGCGCGCGACATAGGGGTCGTGCGGATGGGTGAAGCTGACGGTCAGGCACCAGGGGCGCTCGTCATGGCCACGCGAGAGATCGAACAGCTTGCGGGCGGCGTGGTAGGCGACCTCGTCGTCATACTCCATCTGGTTGGTGATCTCGGCAACGCCGGCGCCGGTGACCGAGCCCAGATTGTGATACCACCAGTCTATGCGCTCGCCGGGCTTGCCATAATCGGGCGTCCAGCCGAAGTCGGCCGGGTAGATATCCGTCGTCAGGCGTTCCTCGAATCCATGCAACTGGTCGGGGCCGACGAAATGCATCTTGCCGGAAAGCGCTGTCTGGTATCCGGCAGCGCGCAGATGATGCGCATAGGTCGGAATGTCAGAGGCAAATTCCGCCGCATTGTCATAGACGCGGGTTCGGCTCGGCAATTGTCCGGACATGAAGGAGGCTCGCGCCGGTGCGCAGAGCGGGCTTGCCGTATAGGCGTTGGTGAAACGTACGGAGCGCTCCGCCAATGATTTCAGATGCGGCGCACGCAGGAAATCGGCAGGGCCATCGGGAAAGAACGTTCCATTCAACTGATCGACCATCAGGATGAGGATATTCGGACGCGCCATGTGAAATTGTCTCCTGTGGTCTCCAAGGCCGGGACGGTCTTCCTGGAGGGGGACGTCCCTTGCTATTTGCAGATCTTATCAAAACCGCTATCATCATGCTTGTAAAGGCAGCTTTTTTTTATATTTGCCAAAAGGAATTTTTATGTCAGACCGCCTGCCTGAGCTGGGATGGATGCGCATCTTCGCGGAGGTCGCAAGGCTCGGCAGCTTTTCGGCTGCGGCGGCAGTTCTCGGCCTTACGCAGCCTGCCGTCAGTTATCAGATCCGGCGGCTGGAAGAGCAGTTCGGCGTCGCCCTGCTGCGCCGCCAGCACCGCGGCGTCGAGTTGACCGCGGAGGGCGAACGGCTTTTCCAGGTCACGGCCAAGACGGTTGGTGACATCGATGCCCTGGCGCGCAGTTTCGGCACCGAGGCTCAAAGGCCGGTCGTCAGACTGAGAACCGACTATGCTTTTTCAGCGCTTTGGCTGATCCCGCGCATGCACGGCTTTCGCCTGCTTCACCCGGAAACGGATATACAGATCGTCGCGACCCAGAGGCTTGAGCCCGGCTTTGGTGACGACGCAGATGTGGTGGTGGTTTTCGGCACAAAGGCGGAATTCGGCACTATCGGATCGCTGCTGCTGCAGGAAAAGGTCGTGCCCGTCTGCACGCGAGGCTTTCTCGATCGCAACGGCCCGTTCGACGATCCGCAGCAGCTTGCCAAGGCGATCCTGATCCATCTCGACTCACCGACGCCATCGCCCTGGTTCGACTGGCGAAGTTATTTTGCCGAATTCTCCGTTACTCGCGACCTCCATGCCGGCCGCGGTGATGTCAGTTTCAACACTTACTCGCTGGTCGTCCAGGCCGCTCTCAGCGAGCAAGGCGTGGCGATCGGCTGGATGGGGCTGGTCGATACGCTTCTCTCCACACATATGCTGGTGGAAGCCGGGCCGCCGCTCGAGGCACCCGACCGCGGTTACTGGCTGATACCGCCGCGATCGGCAAATGTTGATAGCGAAAGGCTCAGCACCTGGCTGGTGGATGAAGTCGGCAGGACATGACATCCAGACCGAGGCCGGCGCGTCATTGCATCCGGAATATGTTCGCGCTCAGGAGAGAAGCCTTGTCATGACCGACGCCGATCGACATTGTGGCATCGATTCATAGGGAAGGGCCAAAGCATGTCGCGAACCGTCGGATACGTCGTTGGACTGCTCATGATCCTCTTGGGACTGATCTGGATCGCTCAGGGAAGCGGCTATTTTCCCTATCCCGCGTCCAGTTTCATGATCAACCAAAGCATCTGGGTTCTCTGGGGAAGCATCATGGCTGTCGCGGGGCTCGCTGTGACAATCATTATTTCACGACTGCGCCGGAGAGGATGACCCGGCAACCGTGCATGGCTTTGAGGGAATTCGACATCGACGAGTTCCTCGAGCAGAAATATCTGGCGGCTAACGGCCTGTCGAAGTGAGGAGAATGGCATGAGCGCAGCTGAAATCGACGGCTTTGCGGACCGGATCAGGCAACACCGGGGCGGCATGATCTCCGCCTGGATCGGTATTCCCGACGCCACGCTCGCCAATCACCTGGCGCAGGAGGCCTTCGATGCCGTCGTGCTGGATATGCAGCACGGCATGTGGGATATGCCCTCGGCGGCGAACGCCGTCGCCCAGGTGCGGCTTGCCGGCAAGCCGGCGCTGGCGCGCATACCGGTCGGTGATTTTGCTTCCGCCTCGCGCCTGCTCGATGCCGGCGCCTCCGGCATCATCGCGCCGATGATCAATTCGGCCGAAGACGCGCAAGCCTTCATCAAGACCACCAAATACCCGCCTCTCGGCGAACGCAGCTGGGGACCCTCGCTGGCGCTGAACCATACAGGCCTGTCGGCCGATGATTATCTGAAGAACGCCAACGCGCTCACCGTCGCCATCGCCATGATCGAGACCCGGGCGGCACTCGAGGCGATCGACGACATCCTCGGCGTTGCCGGCATCGATGGCATTTTCATCGGCCCTTCCGACCTTTCGATCGCGCTCTCGAACGGCGACCAGGTGGCGCCGAACGCCGCCGAGATCGACAGCGCCATGCAGCATGCGGTTTCGCGCTGCCGCTCCCACGGCAAATTCGCCTGCGCCTTCGCCGGCGACGGGGAGCGGGCCGGCGAACTGCTGAAATTCGGCTTCGATCTGGTCATTGCCGGGGCCGAGACAGCGCAGCTGCGCTCCGGCGCCCGCCGCGCCATCAACGCCGCCCGCAGGATCGCTTCTGCTTGAGCGTCATTTCACCGGCTTGACGGCCAGCCAGATGACGTGGCGGGCGCCGCCGCGTTTGCCGTTGGCGCGCGTGCTGACTGCATCGACGGCAAAACCGCTGCCCTTAAGACGTCGCGTGAAATCGGGGTCCGGACCGGACGACCAGACGGCGAGCACGCCGCCGGGGCGCAGCGCGTCGCTGGCGGCGCGAAGGCCGGCGAAATCGTAGAGCCGGTCGTTGGATTTGCGGGTCAGGCCATCAGGGCCGTTGTCGACATCGAGCAGAATGGCGTCATAGGCAGCCTTGCCGGCGCGGATCGCTTCGCCGACATCGCCCTGATGGATGCCGACGCGCGGATCGTCGAGGCAGCCCTTGAAGACCTCGGCCATCGGCCCGCGGGCCCAGGTGATGACCGCAGGCACCAGTTCGGCGACGGTGACGCCGGCATCTTCGGGAAGGACGGCGAGAGCGGCGCGCAGGGTAAAACCCATGCCGAGCCCGCCGATCAGCACCTTTGGCTTCGGGTGCGACTTGATCCGATCCCAGGAAAGGGTCGCCAGCGCTTCTTCCGAGCCGCTGAGACGGCTGTTCATCAGCTCGTTGGCGCCAAGCATGATCGAAAATTCGCTGCCGCGCTGCTTCAGCCGCAATTCGCCGTTTTCACCGGGAATGGTTGCGGAATCGAGCTGGATCCAGGGCAGCATGACGGTTTCGCCTCATATGAAAGAGACCGTCCCCTAGCATAGGGCGCTAGATGAGGCCAGCAAGCCGAACTCAGATCATCCGCATGAAATGATCCGGCTCGAATTCGACGATGTCGTCCTGCGGCACTGCCGAACGGCGGCGGATGTCCTCCACCTCGTCGGGCCTCAGCCGCGCCTTCGGGTCCTCGAACCGGACCTCCGGATCAGGCACGGCCGAGAGCAGCAGCCGGGTATAGGGATGCAGCGGATTGTCGATCACCTTGGCAACGCTGCCCCATTCGACGATCTGGCCGGCATACATCACAGCGATATCCTCGGCGACGTAACGGGCGGTGGCGATGTCATGGGTGATGTAGAGCAGGCCGAGATTCATCTCCTGCTTCATCTCGTTCAGCAGGTTCAGCACGCCGAGGCGCACCGAGACGTCGAGCATCGAGGTCGGCTCGTCGGCGACGATGACCTCCGGCTTGACGGCCAAGGCGCGAGCAATGTTGACGCGTTGGCGCTGGCCGCCGGAAAGCTCGTGCGGATATTTCGGCGCGACGAGATCGGGATCGAGCCTGACGCGCTGCAGCAATTCGCGGATCGCGGCGTCGATCTCGGCCCCCTTGATCTCCGGGCGGTGCAGTTTCAGTGGCCGCCGGAGATGATGGGCGATGGTGTGGGCCGGGTTGAGGGAAGCGAATGGGTCCTGGAAGATCATCTGCACCGAGCGGCGGTAGCGGGCGATCTCGGCGGATTTCGCCGCCTCGACAGGCCGGCCCTTGTAGAGAATCCGGCCCGATGTCGGCAGATATTCGCGCATCGCCATGCGGGCGCAGGTGGTTTTGCCGCTGCCGGATTCGCCGACAAGCGCCAGCGCCCGGCCGGCATGCAGCGAAAACGAGATGGCGCGCGCCGCATGCACCGCCCCGGAGCCATGGCCGAAAGTCTTGGTCACCTGGTCGAGTGCGAGAATGGCGTCTGTCATAACAGCACTCCTCCATGCAGCGAGGGGAAGGAGGCCCAGAGCTTCTTCGTGTAGTCGTGCTTTGGCGTCCTGTAGATCGCCTCGGCGGTGTTCTGCTCCACCAACTGGCCGCCGAGCATGATGCCGATGCGGTCACAAAACTGCACCATCAGCCCGAGATCATGGGTGATGAACAGCACGGAAAAGCCGAAGCTGCGGCGCAATTCGTTGATGCGCTGCAGGATTTCGCGCTGGACGACGACGTCGAGCGCCGTCGTCGGCTCGTCCATGACGACGAGCTTCGGATCGAGCGCCATGCAGATGGCGATGACGATGCGCTGGCGCATGCCGCCGGAAAACTGGTGCGGATAGTCGCGCATGCGATCCGGCGCGATGTCGACGAGCGTCAGCATCTCGGCGGTGCGCTCGCGGGCTGCAACACGGCTCATGCCCTTGTGAGCGCGCAGCATGTCGTAGAATTGCGTCTCAATGCGCAGCACCGGGTTCAGCGAATTCATGGCGCTCTGGAAAACCATGGCAACCTCGCGCCAGCGGAAGGCGCTGAGTGCCTGTTTGTCGAGGCCGAGCACGTCGCGACCGTCGAGCAGGATGCGGCTCTCCTTGCGGATTAGCGCCGGCGGCTTGTGCAGGCGGCTGATGGCAAAAGCGATGGTGCTCTTGCCGCAGCCGGATTCGCCGGCAAGGCCGAAGACCTCGCCGGGCGCGACATCGAAGCTGACATCGTCGACGGCGCGGAAATCCTTCTCCTCGCCGATATAGTCGATGGTGAGGTTCCTCACCGAGAGCAGCGGCTGCGTCACAGGCGGCCCTCCCCGGAGCGGACGAGCAGGGACCAGCGCTTCAGATGATTGCCGGTGCGCAGCCGCGGATTGGCGATCTCGTCGACGGCGAAGTTCAGCAATGACATGCCAATGCCGAGGAAGGCGAGTGCGAAGCAGGGGGTGAGAATATCCCACCAGGCGCCGACCGAAAGGGCCGAGGCTTTCTGCGCATTGTAGAGCATGGTGCCCCAGGAGATCGCTCTCGGGTCGCCGAGGCCGAGGAATTCGAGCGTCGCCTCGGTGATGATCGCGAAGATGACGCTGCCGATGAAATTGATGCCGACGATTGAAATCACGTTGGGAAAGATCTCGAATGTCATGATGCGCCATTGCGGCTCCCCCATCATCTCGGCCGATTTGACGAAATCCTTCTGCTTGACGGAGAGCGTTTCGGCACGAGTGACGCGCGCGCCCCAGGCCCAGGAGGTGGCGCCGAGGATGAGGGCGATGACGAGGGGGCTTGCCTGGCCGATGAAGGCGGCGAGCACGAGCAGCAGCGGCAGGTTCGGAACGACCAGCACCATGTTGGTGAAGAAGCTGATGATCTCGTCGGTCTTGCCGCCGCGATAGCCGGAGATGATGCCGAGTGCGGTGCCGACGAGTGTGATCAGCAGGCCGGCGCCGAAGCCGACGGCAAGCGAAGTACGGGCGCCGTAGATCAGCCGGGCAAAGACATCCTGGCCGATGCGGGTGGTGCCGAGGATATGGTCGAGTGATGGCGCTTGATGCGGCCGCCCGGTGCGGGCGGCGGGATCGTACTGCGTCAGCAACGGCGCTGCGATCGCGACGAGGACGATGAAGGCGATGATGACCAGGCCGATCAGCGCCTTGCGGTTTCGAAGCAGGGTCTTCATCTCACGCTCCCTTCAGCCGCGGGTCGAGCAGCACATAGCTGACGTCGACGATAAAATTGGCGATCAGCATGGTCGCGGTCATGATGAGGAGCTGGCCCTGGATGACGGGGTAATCGCGGGCGAGGATCGCCTGGTAGAGAATGTTGCCGAGGCCGGGATAGTTATAGACGACCTCCGTCACCAGCGAACCGCCGAGGATGGTGCCGATGGCGATGGCAAGGCTGGAGACGGTCGGCAACAGGGCGTTGCGCGCTGCGTACCAGAGCATCACATGCCGGTCGGAAAGGCCCTTGGCGCGGGCCATGACGATATAGTCCTCGCCGAGCAGGTTGATCATGTTGTTGCGCATGGTGACGGTGAAGCCGCCGATCAGCACGGTGCAGAGCGTCACCATCGGCAGGATGCCGTGATAGGCGAGGCTGCCGATGTATTGCAGGCTGAAGGCCGGATCGAGCGATGGGTCGGCGGCATAACCGTTCGGAAACCAGCCGAGCGTGAAGCCGAAGATGAAGAGCACGATCAGCGAGGTGACGACGGCCGGCACCGAGGTGGCGAAGATCGCGCCGACGGAGACGATGACATCGAACTTGCTGCCGCGGCGCCAGGCGGCGACGATGCCGAGGAAGGTGCCGAGCGCAAAGCTCACGATCGTCGCCGTGCCCATCAGGCCGACGGTCCAGACGAGGGCATGGCCGAGCACCGAGGTGACCGGCAGCGGAAAATATTTGATCGAGCGGCCGAGATCGCCGGTGAAGATGCTACCGAGATAAGTGAGATACTGCTGCCAGAGCGGACCGTCGACGAAGCCGAAGGTGAGCTTCAGCGCCTGCAGGCTTTCCGGCGGCAATTCGGTGCCGGCACTCGAAAACATGATCTGCACGGGATCGCCCGGCATCAGACGAGGCAGGAAGAAATTGATTGTCGCTGCCGCGATGAAGGCTGCCATGTAGAAGACGAGGCGGCGAAGCAGGAAAGCCATGGGGACTCCGTCATGACAGGAGCGGCGCTTTACGCCGCTCCCGAGGATTGCGATGCCTACTTGACCGGCTCGAGAGCCAGGAGGTTCAGCAGGCGTGCCGGGTTGGTCCGCGAGATCGACGGATTGACGAAGGGGTTTTCCTTGGTCGACCAGCCGGTGAAGCGCTTGGTGTTGTACTGATACCAGTTCGGATTGTTGAACACCGGAATGACAGGCATGTTTTCAGCGACGATGCGCTGCGCCTTGTTCATCGCGTCCTTCTGCTTGGCAAGGTCGGCGGTATGGGTGAACTCGGTGACGCGTTTTTCGACCTCCGGGTTGAACCAGCGCTGCGCGGTGAAGCGGGTCTTGCCCTTGTCCGAAGCGCTGAAGGCGCGCTTGTAGGGGTAATAGGGCGAAGCCGATGCCGGCAGGCTGTTGATCGCCGCATCGAAGGAGCCGTTGATGAGATTGCCGGTCCAGACGGCTTCCTCCGGCGTTTCGATCTTGGCGTCGATGCCGACCGCCTGCATGCCTTCGACGGCGAGGTTGACGGTGTCGATCCAGTCTGTCCAGGCACTCGGGACGATGATCGAGAAGGAGATCTTGCTGCCGTCCGGATTGTCGCGGAAGCCGTCGCCGTCCTTGTCCTTGTAGCCCGCTTCGTCGAGCAGGGCCTTGGCGGCATCGGCGTCATAGGTTGCGAACTTGCCGAAGTCGGCCTTGACGGACGGGTCCGCCCAGCTCTTGTAAAGTTCGCCCATCAGGCCGGGATCTTCGTTCAGCGTCGGATAGCCGTAGCCGGCGACGTCGATCATCGTCTTGCGGTCGAGCGCCATCGAGACAGCACGGCGGAATTTCAGGTCGTTGAAGGCCTTCTTGTTATTCTCGTTTGCGGTTTCCAGATTGAACAGGAAGGCGACCATGCTGCTCGGCGAATACCAATAGTGAAAATGCGCCGGATCCTTGGAAACATAGACATTGTCGATATCGGGAATGAAGGAGACGCCCCAGTCCAGCGTGCCGTCGGCCGTTGCCGTCAGCATCTGGTTGTTGTCGGCAAGCTGCGGGAAGCGCATGCAATCGACCTTCAGGTGCTCGTTGTCCCAGTAGTTCGGGTTACGGCACTGGTCGTAGGTCTGGCCGGTGAAGCGCGGCACTTCAGTCAGTGGGCCGCTGCCAACAGGGGTTTCGTTGGCGAAGGTGACGGGATCGGCAACATCCTTCCAGACATGTTCGGGAACGATCGGCAGTTGCGAGATCTGCTCGGCGGCGAGCGAGCTCGGATTGGCGAGCGTGAAGCGCACCGTCTGGCCGTCGACCGCTTGGACATCGGTGATGAAGGTCCAGATGCTGACGAAGTCGAGCGCCGGAAATTTCTTCAGGTAGTCATAGGTGAACTTGACGTCGGCCGCGGTCAGCGGCTTGCCGTCCGACCATTTCAGGTTCGGGCGCAGCTTGAAATCGATGCTCTTCAGGTCGTCGGAGAGTTTGAAGCTTTCGGCCAGGCGATAGACCGGCTTGTTGCTGTCGAAGCGGTTGAAAACGACCAGCGGCTCGTAGATGAAGTCGAGTGTCGACTGGCGCGACGAGGTCTGGTTGAACGGGTTGAAGTTGCGAACCCAGGTCGTCGCCGGTTCGATATTTACTGTGAGGACCGTCTGCGCCATGGCAGAACCCGAAAGCAGTGTTAGTGCGGCAGCGGCAAGAAGATATTTTTTCATGTTCTATTCCCCTTTTCTTATGCGGTGAGAGATGAGGTGCCGGTCAGGAGACCAGCGCGCTTGCAAACATGTCTTCGACTTCTGCATGGGCGGCGCGGACATCGATCTTGAGATTGCCGAGGCGGGCCTTGCCGGCAGCGATCCGCTGCACGGCGGCGTCCGTTAGCGGGCGGGCGGCCTTGGAGGCGGCTTCGCTTTCCCTGACGTCACCGTGGCTGTGAAGCGCGATGTCGAAGCCTGCGTCGAGCACCTGTTTGACGCGTTCCGGCAAGGTGCCGGAGAGCGATTCCATGAAGATGCAGTCGGAAATCAGCACGCCGTCGTAGCCCATGTCGTTCCGGATCACGTCGTGCATAACAGGCGAGACCGACGCCGGCAGCTCGGCGTCATAGGCCGAGTAGACGACATGGGCGACCATCGCCCAGGGCGTATCCTTCAGCGCCACGAAGGGCTTGAAATCGGTGGCTGTGAGCGTCTCGCGGCTGGCATTGACGACCGGACGCTCCTTGTGGGAGTCGAGCGTCGCGCGGCCATGGCCGGGAATATGTTTGATGACGGGCATGTTGCCGGTCTCGAGAAGGCCATCGACCACCTCGCGGCCGAGGGCAGCGATGAAATCGGGATCAGGGCCGAAGGAGCGGGCGCCGATGACCGCGCTCGTCGTCTCGAAGACGAGGTCGAGAACGGGCGAGCAGCCGCTCGAAAGGCCGAGTTCCGTCATCATCGCACCCATGGCCTGGGAGGAAAGGCGCAGTGCTTTTTTGCCGAGATCGAAATCGCGGCGTGCAAGTTCGGCAAACTGGCCGAAGCTGCGGAAGAGCGGCCAGGGGCCGGCATCGAGATGCTGCACGCGGCCGCCTTCCTGGTCGGTGAAGACAGGCGCGTCGTCGCGGCCGACGGCTTCGCGGAAGCGCTCGATCAGGCGCCTCGTCTGCTCCGGCTCGCGCTGATTGCGCCGGCCGACGAACAGGCCGAGCGGATTGCTTTCGCGAAAGAGGGCGAATTCATCATCCGAAATAGTGGGATTCGGAAGGCCGACGAAAAGGGCGAGCGGGGTCGAGGACAATTCTGTAACTCCGGTATCATGGTCATTTCGGCGCGCTTCGCAGCATGCCTTCGTAGATGCCCTTATCGGGGGCGGGGATGATGGTTGCGCCTGCGGTCCTGGCGTAGAAATCGACTGGCCCGGCATCGCCGATGAAGGCATAGGCGTGGCCGAGCGTCTTCATGGTCTGAAGGCAGGCGGAAAAGAGAGCGAGCCCAATGCCCTTGCCGCGTGCGTCGGGGTCGACGCCGGTCGGGCCGAAGAAGCCGCGCGCCGTCGTGTCATAGCAGGCAAAGCCCAGGAGCTTGCCGCTTTCGACGGCGATCAGGCAGGCAACGGGCTGGCGAGAGAAGGCGACCGCGACTTCGCTCGCCCAGTTCTCGCTGAACCGTTCGCGAACCCAGCTGACGATAAGATGCAGTTCCGGGGGGAGGGCCGGACGGATGGAGACGCCGACATCGTCGGCTTTACGTTTCAGGTCGGCGAGCTCAGTGGAATATAGGCTCACAAGCAGGTCTGGCACCCGTCACTCCTCCAGTTATTCCGTTATTGCGGAACATATCCCCTTTTAGTGTCATAGACTTGGCCATCTGGCCGGGCTTGTCAACAAGGTTTTTCAAACGGCCAAAGGCACGACCCGCCGCTGTCCCCGGCGTTTCAACGCAAAGTAGGTGCCGAACGCAAAAAAACGGCCCGGAAAGGCCGGGCCGTTTCGATTGGCGGAATATTGGTTGAGCGAGCGGCTATTCGCCCTCTTTCCAAAGCGCATGAAAATGCTGCACCGGGCCGTGGCCGGAGCCGACGGTGAGGTGTCCGGCAGCCGCGACCGCGCCGGCGAGGTAATCCTTGGCGATGGCGACAGCCTCCTGCGCCGAGGCGCCCTTGGCGAGTTCGGCCGCCAGCGCGCTGGAGAGCGTGCAGCCGGTGCCATGGGTGTTCTTGGTCGGCACACGCCTGGCTTCGAACCAGTGCAGGCCGGCGGCCGTGGCAAGCACGTCAGGGCTCTCGTCGCTGTCGAGATGGCCGCCCTTGACCAGCACTGCGGCCGGGCCAAGCGCCCGCAGGCGCTCGGCCTGTTCCGCCATCTCAGCCCGGTTTGTCGCGACCGGCTGGTGCAGCAGGGCGGCGGCTTCCGGCAGATTCGGGGTCAGAAGCGTGGCCAGCGGCAGCAGCCGGCGGGTTAGCACGTCGACCGCTTCGGGCGCGAGCAGGGCGGCACCACCCTTGGCGATCATGACAGGGTCGATGACGATCGGAATGTCGCGGTGGTCAGTCAGCGCGCCGGCAACAGCGTCGGCGATGCCGGCATTGGCGATCATGCCGATCTTGACCGCGTCGACGCGCACATCGGCAAAGACGGCATTGATCTGGTCGGCGACGAATTGCGGCGGCACCAGATGCACGCCGCTGACCCCTTGCGTGTTCTGCGCCGTCAGCGCGGTCAGCACCGCCATGCCGTAGACGCCGCGGGCGGAAAAGGCCTTGAGATCGGCCTGGATGCCGGCGCCGCCGGAGGGATCGGAACCGGCGATCGAGAGAACGTTGCGGATCATGCGCGCACCTTTCGAATTTCTGCAGCGATGCGGCGCGTAGCGGCTTCCGGGTCGGGCGTGCCGCAGATGGCGGAGACGACGGCAAGCCCACTGGCGCCTGCGGCGAACACTTGGACAACATGATCCGCCTTGAGCCCGCCGATCGCGACCGATGGCACTGGCGAGGCCTTTACCAGCCTTGCAAGGCCGTCAAAACCGATCGGCTGCTTGTGATCGGCCTTGGTCGGTGTCGCAAACACCGGCCCGACGCCGGTGTAGTCGACCAAGCCAGGATCGACGGCGTTTGCAAGCGCCTCGCTCTCGACCGACAGGCCAAGGATCATGTCGGCACCGACCATCGCCCGCGCTTTGCGCGCATCCATGTCCTCCTGGCCGATATGCAGGCCGTCGGCGCCGATGGCGACTGCCGCCTCGACGTCATCGTTGACGATGAGGAGGGCGCCGGTCCCATCCAGCGCCTGTTTCAAGGCGCGGCCGGTCTCGATCATCCTGATGGTGCCGGCATGTTTGTCGCGCAACTGCACCATGGTCGCGCCGCCGGCAACGGCAAGGCGCGCGGTCTCCACCATGCCGATCCCCGCGCAGAGATCGGGGTCGAGGACGAGATAGAGCGAAAGGTCGAAAGCCTTCATGCGACCGATATCCTTACTCTGGCGTCAAGCGTTTCGGCGTCGAGCGCGGCCAGCGCATCGAGGAAGCGCCAGGAGAAGGACCCAGGCCCGGCCGCCCCAAGGGCGGCCTCCTCGCCGGCGATGGCGAAGGTTGAGAGCGCTGCGACCGTCGCGCCAAAAATATCCTCCGGCGCCGTCGCGGCAAAGGCGCCGACGAGGCAGGTGAGCGAGCAGCCGAGCGCGGTGACTTGCGGCATCAAGACGGATCCGCCTTCGATGCGCACGGCCCTTTCACCATCGGTGACGAAATCCACGGCGCCGGTCACGGCAACGACCGCCCGCTGCCGCTCAGCGAGCCATCGCGCCGAACCTTCCGCCTGCTCGACCGGATCGCGGCTGTCGACCCCCTGACCGCGGCTTTCTCCGCCGGCAAGCGCGATGATCTCGGACGCGTTGCCACGAATGATGGTCGGGCTGAGCGCCAGCAGTTCGGCGACCGCATTGCGGCGGAAAGCCGTCGCATAATGGGCGACCGGATCGAGTACCCAGGGTTTGCCGGTTGATGTCGCCGCCTTCGCAGCCGCCTGCATGCCGTCGATCCATTGCGTCGACAACGTGCCGATATTGATTGTCAGCGCACTAGCGATCGCGGCGAATTCGCCGGCTTCTTCGGCGGCATGCACCATGGCGGGCGAGGCGCCCGATGCAAGCAGGACATTCGCGGCGATGTTCATGGCGACGTAATTGGTGATGCACTGAACGAGCGGCGGCTTCTCGCGCATCGCCTTCAGCATCGCTCCTGGTGTGGTTTTGGTCTGCATGTGGCCCCTTTCAGGCGGGGGCGGGCACGGGGCGGTTCGTGCGGGCGATGCCGCGACCCCGAGCGACTCCCTCCGCCGGCATTATCCGGTTCAGGTTCGAAGGGTGCTTCTCAGCCCGTCTGTCGACGAACGCCCCTGTCTCTCATCGGGTTTCTTTTCGCAGAGAACAGCGCGCCTGTCACCCCGAAAATGACAATTCCACGACCAACGCCGCCGCGTCTCTTTTACGAAAGGCGATCAGCCGACGATCTTTGCCAGCAGCCGTCCGACATCCTCGTTGGCGACATTGTTATGGGCGTCCGACGCCGCCGTCTTGATGATGTACTTGTCCGCCAGGAAGGTGTTGACCTTGCCGGCCTGCGGCGCAAAGACCGCATCCGTATTGTCCTCGACAGCCTGTCCCGCCTTCAGGTGCTGCGGACCGTTCGCCCCCATCGCCCCGAACTCGTCGTTGGCATCGCCGATGCTCTTGGCGATATCGCGCGACAGGCGCGACGCCAGCGCATAGGCGAGCGTGCAGGCGAGATCGTTGTGGGTGTGGGTGATGCAGGTCGGGCCGGTCGGTTTGCCCACGACGTCGGGGAAGGCGCCGGCAAGGCCCGGCTTGATCTCTTTAGCGAAGCCATTGTGCGAGAAGGCGCCCTGCAGCAAAGTGAGCGAGAAGAATTCCAGCTTCGGGATCGGTGCGAGCCCGTTTGCCGCCGCCGCGACCAGCCGGGCGCCAAAACTGTGGCCGACGAGATGCAGGCGGATCGACTGCTGCAGCACGAGCTTCGACAGCACGCTTTTCGTCAAAGCCTCGCCGACGATGCCGGCGCGTTTCTTCATTTCGTAATAGGTCAGCTGGTTCAAAAACCGCGCTACCGCCGCTCTCGGGCCGGAGATCAGGCCCGAGACGACGTCGCCGAGCCCTTGAGCCTTGCCGACGGAGCTTTCGAGGTTGAATGTCGGCGCCGCGATGAGAGCTTCCATCAGCATTTTGGCGCTGGTGGCATCGTCCGTGGCAAGCGCAATCGGCGCTGAATCCGCTTTGAGTTCGGAATCCGTTCCCGGAGAACCGAGTGCTTCGTTGCCGTTCTTTACGAGGAAAAACGACGTCGTTTCATCGAGCGTCTTCACTGCCGCCCGCGCCTTTTCGGCCGTTGCGGCGCCATCCTGCCCGAAGAAATCCTTGAAATCCTTCAGCACGTTTTTGAAGGCCTCATCGTCAAGATCCTCAGGGTCCGCCGCCGTCCCGTCTGCCGCCAGCGTTCCGCCGCCGCCTGGCGTCACCAGTGTCTGTTCGTCGAAATCGGTGCGATAGGCCTTGGCGGGCCAGACGACGCCGGCGACGACGATGTGGCTCGCCTTGTCGGGCGCAAGCTTCTTGCGGGCGTTCGCCCATAGCGTTCCGTAGAGCTTGCGCGCATCGTCCTTGGTATTCTTCCAGCCATGCGACATGACCACCAGATCGGTCGTTCCGGGCTGGTTGAGCAACGCCGCGAGACTTGTCGTCGTCGCGGGATCGATCGCGCCGTTCTTGTCGAATTCGAGCCATAGGAATGGCGAGGGTCCAAGCGTTTCCATATGTCCTCCTTACACAGCCTGTAGCGTTCGCATCAGATCGAGCAAGCCGGCGCCCTGAAACTCCGGCCGCCGCTTGAGATCGGTCGCAGCACTGACGAAGATCTCTTTGACACGTTCCGGCTGGCCGAGAAATTCACGCCGAACCGAGAGGAACGCGGCGATCGCGCCGGAGACATGCGGCGTCGCCATGCTCGTTCCGGTATCCTCCCGGAACGGCGCTTCGCCTGACTTCGCACCGTTGTAGCGCGCGCATGAGATGATGCGCTCGCCAGGTGCGACGAGATCTGGCTTCATGCGCCCATCCGCGGTTGGTCCCTTGGAGGAAAAATAGGAGACGCCGTAGGTATGCGGCATATCGCGATGCGTCGAGCCGACAGTGATGGCGAGCGCTGCGTTGCCGGGATCCATGATCGTGCCGCTATGGGCCGCGCGCTCCGGCGCGCCTGAGAATTGCGTAACCGTACCGTAGCCGGCATTGCCGGCCGCGACCACGACGCAGACGCCCGAACGCACCAGCCTGTCGACCTCGACGCAGAGCGGGCTTTGCCCTGCCGCGAACCAGACCGGATCGAACGGATAGCCAAGGCTGAGATTGATGCCGTGGATCTTGATGTTGCGCCCGTAGTCGTTCGAGCGCCGGACATAGCCGATCGCAGCCAGCAGATTGCTGAGCTTGCCTTGTTTCTCATTGGCCAGCACTTTCAGGCTCAACAGCTTGCAGTGCGGTGCCATGCCGGTGATGACGCCGTCATGAGTATCCTTGACGGTTGATTTGGTCCCGTCCTCGTTGCGCACCTCCGAATTCACGCAGATCTTCTTGATCGCGTCCGTCTTCGGTTCGTCCAGCACCGATGTACGGCCGGCTATGATGCCGGCAACATGGGTTCCATGGCCGGCACTGTCGATCAGCGCCGCAGCCGACGCCACGGCCGGGTCCGGATTGTCGGCCGTGAAATCCCGATGAAAGAGGCCGTCCGGCAGATCGAGCGTTCTCAGTGTTTTGAAATGCGGATGTGTCCCGTCAATGCCGGTATCGGCCACTGCCCAGACAATGCCTTTTCCGCTGGCTGCGAAGGATGCATGCGCCGCATCGCATTTGATTGTCCTGACGGATTCGTAGACGCAGCGTTTGATCTCGTGATCGCACCAGATCTTGTAGACGAGTGGTGTCTTTTTATTCTTGCTGCCGCTTTTGGTTTCACCCTTATTCTTGTCGTCATCCTTTTTGGGCATTGTCCAGCTCGAAAGCCGGTCAATGGCTTCCCGGGTCAGGGTCGCGAAGGCGTAGCTGTCGGTCCAGAGGGATTTGGCGGCAATCCTGCTGCCATTCGAAAAGATCAGCGAGAGGTCCAGTTTGCTGTCTTCCGAGACCGCAGGCATGCCGAGCGGCGGGGACATGCCGAAACGCCACAGGTTGTTGCTCTCGTCAGTCGCCCCGATCCTGTCGAGATACATCAGGAATGCTTCGAACAAGAGTTGCCGCGCCGCCGTGCCGCCGCCCGGAAAGTCGCGGTTGAATTCGATTATGACATCGAAGTGCTTCGCCTTGCCAATCCCCTTGGGGGGATCCGTCTTGCCTTTCATGAACGAAGAGAGATCGCCCCCGATCCGCGTCTTGACGAGGTTTTCTTGAATATTGCCCTCGGATTTTCTCCGGGGCCGTGCTGGCTGCTGCGCTCTCGCCACGCGGTTCTCCCCCACTTTGGAGAATAGCAGTGACAACCGTAGGTGCAATATATTTCTGAAATGCAGCTCTATATTTACTGAATATCCGAATGACTTTAAGATTGCCGATCTACACTCGCTCCGGCAATGCGCTCATGCATGAACCCCTTTCACCCGATAGACCTCCGGATCGGGGATGGGGACCGCGGCGATCAGCGCGCGGGTGTAGTCATCCCTGGGGTTCTCGAATATCTCCCGCCGCGTGCCGGTTTCGATAATGCGGCCGGCGCGCATGACGGCGACGTTGTGCGACATGCGCTCGACTACGGCCATGTCGTGGGAGATGAAGAGATAGGCGAGCCCCATGGTTTCCTGCAGTTCGAGCAGCAGGTCGAGCACCCGGGCGCGCACCGAGACGTCAAGCGCTGCGACGCTTTCGTCGGCGACGATCAGCTTCGGCTCCAGCGCCAGCGCCCTGGCGATGCAGATGCGCTGGCGCTGGCCGCCTGAAAACTCGTGCGGATAGCGCGTCGCCGCATCAGGCGTCAGGCCGACCCGGCGCAGCAGTTCGGCGACGCGGTCCTGCCGTTCGCTGTGGTTGCCGATACCGTGGATGATCATCGGTTCGCCGATCGCCTTGCCGACGGCCATGCGCGGGTCGAGCGAGGCATAGGGATCCTGGAAGATCATCTGCGCTGAGCGGCGCACGGGCCGCATCTCACGCTGGCTGAGGCCGGCGATGTTGCGGCCGTCGATCAGGACGTTGCCCTTGAAGGGGATGAGGCCGAGCACGGCCTTGCCCGTCGTCGATTTTCCGGAGCCGCTTTCGCCGACGAGGCCGAGCGTTTCACCCGGCAGGATATCGAAGGAAACGCCATCGACGGCAGCGACCGGCGGCTTGCCCTTGAAAAACCGGCTTGCGGCATTGCCGTAGGTGACGGTGAGGTCGCGCACGTTCAGGATCGGCGTGCGGTCCGGATGTAGCGTCTCGACGGCGCGCTGGGTGATGCGCGGCGGGCGGTCGGTGCCGGCAAGTGCGCCGAGCCTCGGGACGGCGGCAAGCAATTGCTGGGTATAGGTCTCCTTCGGCCGCTGGAAGACGGCGAGCGCTGTTCCCTGCTCGACGATTCGGCCATTCTGCATGATGACGACACGGTCGGCCATTTCGGCGACGACGCCCATGTCGTGGGTGATGAGGATGATCGAGGCGCCGAATTCGCGCTTCAACTCGCGCATCAGCCTGAGGATCTGCGCCTGTACGGTGACGTCGAGTGCCGTCGTCGGCTCGTCGGCAATCAGCACCTTCGGCCGGCAGGAGAGCGCCATGGCGATCATCACCCGCTGGCGCATGCCGCCGGAAAGCTCATGCGGATATTGCTTCAACCGCCGGGCCGGCTCGGTGATCTGCACGGCATCGAGCATCTTCAGCGCCACCGCCTCGGCATTGTCGCTGCCCTGGTGCGCGCGGATTGCTTCCGTCAGCTGGTTGCCGACCGACATGACCGGGTTCAGCGAGGTCATCGGCTCCTGGAACACCATGGCGATATCGCCGCCGCGCACGCTGCGCATCGCCCGGTCGGAAAGCGTGAGCAGGTCGCGCTCGCCGAGCATGATGCTGCCGGAGGCGACCCGCAGCGAGGCTTTCGGCAAGAGCCCCATGATCGACAGCGAGGTGACCGACTTGCCGGAGCCGGATTCACCGGCGATGCAGAGCGTTTCGCCGCTTGCAAGCTCGAAGCTGACATCCTGGAGCACCGGCTTGCGGCCTTCGGGTGTGCGGGCATCGACGCTCAGATTGCGAAGGCTGAGCACCGGTGCTGCGGCGGGCATGGCTTCGTTCACGCGAACACGATCCTCGGGAAATAGAAGGAAACCACCCAGTTTGGCTGGTCGACGATTTCGCTGATCCGGAGATCGCCGCAGACCGAGCAGAGCAGATAGGCATCGACGGCGCTCATGCCGTGTTCGGCGCCGAGAAGATCGATCATGCGCATGACGCTTTCGCGCGCCCCGGTCATCAGATCAGGGCCGATGCCTGTCGTCACCTCGTAGCCGGCGCCGTCGAGATGGCGAGTCACCGGTTCGGTCGTGGTGAAGCGCGGCGTCTGCAGCTTGGCGTCCTTGACGAGCTCGATCGTCGCTTCGACGTTCATCTGGCTTTCGATCGCCGTGCCGCAAACTTCGCCATCGCCCTGCGCGGCATGGGTATCACCGATCGAAAACAGCGCGCCGTCGACCTCGACGGGCAGGTAGAGCGTCACTCCCGCCGTCAGGTCGCGGATGTCCATGTTGCCGCCGACGCGGCGCGGCGGAACGACGGAGTGGGTGCCGGGCTCGGCGGGTGCGACGCCGATCGTGCCGGCGAAGGGCTTCAGCGGCACGCGGCCGCCCGGACCGTAAAGGGCGGGCACCATGCTGTTGGCGTCATAGGACCAGACGTGCAGCGCCGGATCCTTGAACTGGTCGGCAAGCAGGCCAAAGCCCGGAATATTGGCCGTCCAGCCGACGCCCGAGGGAATGAACTTGCGCAGCGTCACCTTCAGCGCATCGCCAGGTTTGGCGCCTTCGATATAGACCGGGCCGGAGACGGGGTTGATCTTGCCGAAATCGAGCGCGTTCAGCGTTTCCAGGGTCGCGTCGCTTCCGAGCTGGCCACCCGATGAATCCATGCATTCGAAGTGGATCGTCTCTCCGGGCTTGGCGACGACCGCGGGGGTGAAATCCTTGTTCCAGCCGAAATTATGCTGGGCGCGGTGGATGGTGTGGGTGCAGGCGATGCACATTTCATGTCTCCCTCGACTTTATGACGCCTTCCCGGCGTGGACCGGGAAGGCTTTGTTTCTTCGGGGCTTACTGCTTCACGTAGATCGCGTCGTAATTGATGACGCGGGTCGGATCGATGTAGATGTTGTCAGCACCGCCCATGCGCATCGACTTGGCGACGACGCGACGTTCGTTGATGACGGGAATCCACGGCGCATCGGCCATGATATCGGTGAAGATCTTGCCCCAGGCGGCGGTGCGCTCGGCTGCCTTTGCCGGATCGGACATCGAGTCGGCGGCAACGGCGCGCTTGTCGAGGTCGGCGTTGCAATACCATGACCAGTTCCAGCCGCCCGGGACCGCGCCGGCGCAACCGAGGATCGGGCCGTAGAAGTTGGACGGATCCGGGAAGTCGGCGATCCAGGCCATGCCGCCCGACCAGATCATCGGCGCTTCGCCTTCCGTGCCGCCGGCCGCGATGACGTTTGCCTGGGCGAGCGCCCGGACTTCGGCCTTGACGCCGACGGCGGCCAGATCCTGCTGGATCGCCTGGGCGATACGCGGCTGCGGGTCGGTGTTGGTGGAGTAGAGCACGGTTTCGAAGCCGTCGGGATAACCGGCTTCGGCAAGCAGCGCCTTGGCTTTCGCCACGTCATAGGCATAGCCGGTGAAGGACTTGTCGTAGCCCGGCATCAGCGGCGGCAGCGGCTGATTGGCGGGCGTTGCGCGGCCGTTGAGGATGCGGGTGATGCGCTCCTTGTTGATCGCCATGTTCAGCGCCTGGCGAACCTTGACGTTGTCGAATGGTTTCACCTTGGTGTTCAGCCTGATGTAGCCGGTGTGCAACTGTTCGCCGTCGACAATCATCTGCGCGCCGTCGGCCGAGTTCTTGATTTCGAGGAACTTCGCCGGCGGAATGCCGTCGCCGGCGATATCGACCTCGCCCTTCTGCAGGCGCAAGAGCGCCACCAGCGGCTCCTGGCCGACCTCGACCTTGAAGCTGTCGATATAGGGAACGCCCTTGACGAAATAATCCTTGTTGCGCTCGAAAACGAGCTGCTGGCCGATCGTCCAGTCCTTGAGGATGAAGGTTCCGGAGCCGACCGGCTTCTTGCCGAAGTCGCCGGCGGCCGCCTCGACGGCTTCCTTCGGCACGACCGAGGCGAAGTTGATCGCGAGCACGTGCAGGAAGGTGGCGTCGGGGCGCGAGAGGTTGAAGATGACGGTGCTGTCGTCAGGCGTCTCGATGCCGGAGAGCGTCGTCGTCTTGCCGCCGGTTTCATCCTCGAAGCCCTTGATGGCGCCGAAGAAGCCGGCGCCGGGCCCCTGCGTCTTCGGGTCGACGGCGCGTTCGATCGAATATTTCACGTCGGAGGCGACGAGTTCGCGGCCGTTGGAGAACTTCACGCCCTTGTGCAGCTTGAAGGTATAGGTCAAGCCGTCGGGTGAAACGGTGAAGCTCTCGGCAAGCGAGGGAACCGGGTTCGGCGTGCCGGGCGCATAGTCCATCAGGCGGGAATAGAGGCTCTTGATCATCGACCAGTTGACCCAGTCGTAGCCGATCGCCGGGTCGAGCGTGGTGATGTCGTCCTTGTAGGTGACGACGATATCGCCGCCCTGCTTGGGCGTTTCCTGCGCCATGACGGATAATGGGGCGAGCGCCACCATCGTTGCCATGGTCGTCTGTTGCAGCCAGCGTTTGAACATCTTGGTTCCCCTTCTTTGGTTGCTGTCAGCGTGTGCGGATGCGCGGATCGATGACCGGCGCGACGAGGTCGGCAAGCAGATTGCCGATGATGATGGCGAGCGCCGAGGTCAGCGTGACGCCCATGATGATCGGGATGTCGACCTGCTGGATCGCCTGCCATGCGAGCTGGCCGATGCCGGGCCAGCCATAGACCGCCTCGACGACGACCACGCCACCCATGAACTGGCCGATATCGATGCCGATCATGGCGATGATCGGCAGCACGGCGTTGGGCAGCGCATGCCGCAGAATGACGCGTTTCGAGGAAAGACCCTTGGCGCGCGCCGTGCGGACATAATCCTGGTTCAGCACGTCGATCATCGACGAGCGCACCATGCGGGCGTACCAGCCGGCGCCGCAGATGCCGAGCGTTACGGCCGGCAGGACGAGATGCGAGAAGCTGCCGTAGCCGCTCATCGGAAACCAGCCGAGCGTTGCCGCCAGCAGGTAGAGCAGCAGCAGGGCGACGAGAAATTGCGGTGCGGAGGTGCCGACAAAGGAGGCCATCATCACCATCCGGTCGACGAAGCCGCCGCGGCGCACGGCAGCGATGGTGCCGAGCGTCAGGCCGAGCACCACCTCGACGAAGATGCCGGCAAGCATCAACGTCAGCGTCGCCGGCAGCCGCGCGGCAATCAGCGTCCAGACATCGGTTTTCTGCGCATAGGAGCGGCCGAGATTGCCATGCAGCAGATTGCCGAGATAGGTGCCGAACTGGACCAGCAGCGGCTGGTCGAGGCCGAGCTCATGGCGGATGTTGGCGACCGTCTGGGCGGTGGCGCTGCGGCCGGCGATCATGCGGGCCGGATCGGCCGGAAGGGCGTAGAGCAGCACGAAGGTGATCGCCGCGACGCCGAGCAGGATGAGCGCCGCCTGCGCCAGCCGGCGGAGCATGAGTGATGCCATCAGCCCCTCCCGCGCTGGGTCGGGTCGAGAATGTCGCGTAGCGCGTCGCCGACCAGATTGAAGGAAAGCGCCGTCAGAAGGATGATCGCGCCGGGAATGAAGACCAGCCAGGGGGCGGCCTGGAAATAGCTTTGACTCTCGAAGATGATGTTGCCCCAGGAGGGCTGCGGCGGCTGGACGCCGACGCCGAGAAAGGAAAGTGTCGCCTCGAGCAGCACGGTGGTGGCGATGCCGAGAGTTCCCCAGACGATTGCCGTCGGCATGAGGTGCGGCAGGATATGCATGAAGAGCACGCGCATGTGGCCGGCGCCGAGCGAGCGTTCGGCCATGATGAAATCCCGCTCCACCAGGCCGCGAGTTTCGGTATAGACGATGCGGGCGACCTGCACCCAGTTGACCAGCGCAATCACCATGGCGACGATCCAGAGGCTCGGCTTCAGCAATGCGGCGAGCACGATGGCGAGAAGCAATGCCGGAAATGCCATCATCAGATCGGTGAAGCGCATCAGGATGTTGCCCGCCAGCCCGCGGAGATAACCGGCGACGATGCCGACGAAGAGGCCGATCGTCACCGCGATGCCATTGGCGACAAGGCCGATGATCAGCGAGGTGCGGGCGCCGAAGAGCAGGCGCGAGAAGAGGTCGCGGCCGAGCGTGTCGGTGCCCAGCAGATAGGGACCGCCCGGCGGCAGCGGCGCGCCTTCGAGCGACAGGCCGTCAAACATCTGCTCGTCAGGACTGAACGGCGCGATCCACGGCGCTGCGATGGCGAGCCCGATGACGAGCGTGACGACGATGAGGCCGAAAAGGGCCGTCGGCTGGCGGATCATCTGTTTCAGCACATGCATCAGCCGGCCTCCGGCAGAGGTTCGGCACCCGCCAGGATGAAGGCTGATATCTGCTCCATCGGCAGGCGGCGGCGCATGGCGCAATTGCGCAGGATTGCGTAAGCGCTCTCCTCGTCGATGCCATGTGCGGCCTGCAGCTTTTCGACGGCGGCGTGAACGAGCGGCCGCAGCCGAACGCGCTCTTCGAGATATTGCAGTTTTTCCGCAGTCGCCTTGCGCTCCCGATGAAGGGAGACGGCCATGACAAGCGCCGGATAAACGGCCGATGTGGCGATCGGCTTGGCGATGATCGCACCGGCACCCTGTCCAAGTGCCCAGGCGATGCGGCCGGGCGCTTCCGAACCAAGCAAGGCAACGACGGGGCAGGCAGGCGTTTCGCCGTGCCAGGGCAGCAGATCGTCCCAGCCCTGGTCGGCATCGACGATGACGAGATCGGGCAGTAGTGCCGCGGCCGAGAGCGGCGCCCATTGTAGCGTTGCGTGGATGCCGAGCAGGCGAAGCTGGCGGATCAGCTTTTCGGTGTTGCCGTCCTCGCGATGCAGGACCATCGCCTGCCAGCCGGTGAAATTGGGTGTCTCTCTCATGACACCACCCTTAGCCGTGGAAAGGCCAGGCGGTTGCGGCCGGTCAGATAGGGGTCGGCGGCGAGCGGCGGCCGCGAGGCGACGACATCGAAGCCGTTGTCGGCGTTGATCCGGCCGAGATGGAAGGGCAGGGCGGCATGATTGGTATCGCGGTCGATCGAAAGCGCGCCGAACAGGGTCGGCCAGGATCGATTGTGGAGCTCGCGCCGGACGGCGTCGGGCTCGTCACCGCCGGCGGCGACGATCGCGTCGACGCAGAGCCGGACGGCCGTATAGGCGCTGGCAAAGACGCTGGAGACACGCCGCTCGGCGCCGTGACGCTCGGTGACACGGGCCTTGAAGGCGGCATTTTCCGGGGTCGCGATACTATCGAAATAGGAAGCGGCGCAAAGCTGGCCGGCGGCAGCTCCGGCGGCGATATCGTCGAGTTCGCATTCCATCAGGTCGCAGCTGACTACCGGGCAATTTTCCGCGCGGAAGGCCGGATCGCGATCACCGAGGGCCTTGATCGCCTCCAGGAAGGCGTAGCTCGAGGGGCCGATCAGATTGTTGAGGATGAAGCTCGGGCGGCGCTGCGCGATCTCGGCGACGATGCGTTCGACGGCTGTCTCCTCGAGCGGAAGATAGCGTTCGCCAAGCACCTCGCCGCCGGCATTGGTAATGAGTTCGCGGGCGAGCCGGTTCATCTCCCAGCCCCAGACGTAGTTGGCGCCGACGAGGTAGGGCCTTGCGCCGTAACGCGGGATCAGGTGCTCGAAAAGCGGCAGCAGATGCTGGTTCGGGCAGCCGCCGACATAGATGACGTTCTCGTTGGCCTCGAAACCTTCATAGGGGCACATGTACCAGAGCAGGCCGTCATGTTTCTCGACGAGCGGGATGACTTCCTTGCGCGCCGCAGAGGTGATCGTACCGACGATATGGCGGCAGCCGGCGCGCAGAAGATGGCGCGCGCCATCGAGATAGGCGGCAAGATCGGCATGCGGATCGAAGAAGATGGGCTCAATCGCCACCCCTTCGACGCCGGTATATTCGGCCATCGCGAAATCGGCGCCGTCGCGCGCGTCGCGTCCCATCGAGCCGTAGGGCCCGGTGGTCGAAAAGAGGATGCCGATTTTCAGCGCGTCGTTCATGAAGTGACCACATCAAAAACCCCACGACGCTGATCCCATCGAGCGATGAGGCGTCATGGGGGGCGAAACTGCCCGGGGACTATCGAAGTCATGTAATGTGGAAGGCTCTTTGCCTAATCCGCAGGCTTGAGTAAAATACAGGCAGCTTATCTTTGTCAAGTGTGCTGCGCGGCACTCGCAGCGATTTGATCTTGTTCTTTCGGTAGAGCCGCCAAAGGTCGCTCTTCTAGCTCAAATCATGCAGATCGGTGGTAATCGCCGGGCCGATCGAGAATTCGGAAAAGCGGACCGTCAGTCCGCTGCGCTCCGGCGTGCAGGCCGTGGGTCCGACCTCGTAGTGATCGGCAGCCGGGAAGGGGGCGAGCCGCAGCAGCGGCCAGAAGCTGCCATCGCGCGAAGCCTGGATGCGCATCGCGCCGTTGGCGACGGTGACGCGGATGCGGAAATCTTCCAATTCCCTGAAGGGCTGAGCGACGGACCAGTCGGACTTGCCGTCGGTGACGACGGTGCTGAGGTAGGCTTCGCCGTCGGTGAACTCGACGCCTGTTTTCACCCAGCGTCTCTCGTCGATGCGCACCATCAGGCCGGCCTGGTCGTAGAGCGTGCGGAATTCGCCCCGGACGCGGATCTGTGCGGTGAAGCTGTCGGTGGTGGGAAAGGCGAGGAAGTGGCCGCTGTCACGGGTGAAGCCGTAATGGGTCTCCCGCCAGAAATCGGTCTTCTCATCGGTGGTCAGGGTGAGGCCGGTTTCGGTCGCCTGCCAGTGTGACGGCTCGTTCAGCCATTTGCCGTCGTTGAAATCGATGCTCATCCTGTTCTCCCGTTCCGTTGAAGCCTCACCGCAGTGCGATTGACTCACCTTGGCATAATGCGCGGTCTTGTTGCAGGCGGGGCGCAGCCAAAGATTGTGTGTTTTTCGGCGTCCCGGTATCCGCCGAGCGCATAATCCGTCGCTCCTGCTTGACAGGATCGATCCATCTCCTATTCTGTTACAAAAAGATGAATTACATAATTGTGGAACTAAACGGGAGCCTTCACATGAAAACACTGGTCGCATTCCTTCTCGGCACCGCGCTCGTCGCCCTGCCTTCGACGCTCCTTGCCCAGGAAAAGGGCGGCGTCATCAATGTCGCGACGATCGGCGAGCCGCCGACGCTCGATCCGATGTCGTCGACGGCCGATCTCGTCGGCATCGTCACGCAGCACATTTTCGAAACGCTCTACACCTTCGACAAGAGCTGGAACGTCACGCCGCTTCTCGCCGAAAGCCTGCCTGAGATCAGCGCCGACGGCAAAACCTATACGATCAAGCTCAGGACCGGCATCAAGTTCCACGACAATACCGACATGACCTCGGAAGATGTCGTTGCTTCGCTTGGCCGTTGGATGAAGATCGCCTCGCGCGGCAAGCAGGTGGCCGGCTTCATCGATAAGGTCACCGCCGCCGATCCGGCGACCGTGACGATCACGCTTAAGCAGCCCTATGCGCCGCTGACTTCGCTGCTCGCCTTCAACAATTCGGCTGCGATCATCATCCCGTCCGAAAAACAGGACGAGCCGATGAAAGACTTCATCGGCACCGGCCCCTATATGCTGAAGGAGCGCAAGGCCGACCAATACATCCAGCTCGTCCGCTTCGACGGCTACAAGTCCCGCGAAGGCGACAGCAACGGTTATGGCGGCGCCCGCCACCAGTATCTCGATGAAATCCGCTTCGTGCCGGTGCCGGATCCGAACACTCGCGTCGAGGCCGCCGTTTCCGGCCAGTACGACTACGTCGACTCGATCCCGGTTGAATCCTACGACAAGCTGAAGGCCTCCACCGCCTCGCAGCCGATCATCCTGAAGCCCTTCGGTTATCCCGTCTTCGTCTTCAACACGAAGGAAGGTATTGCTGGGAATGTCGAGGTTCGCAAGGCGATCCGCCAGGCGCTCAGCATGGAAGACATGCTGGCGGCGGCTTTCGGCAGCAAGGATTTCTACGCGCTCGACGGCGCCATCTATCCCAAGACCTTTGCCTGGTCGACAGATGCTGGCGTCGAGGGCGCCTACAACGTCGCCGATCCGGAAGGGGCGGCGGCTGCCGCCAAGAAGGCCGGCTACAACGGCGAACCGATCCGTATCCTGACCAGCCGCCAGTATGAGTTCCACTACAAGATGGCGCAGGTCGCCGCCGAATATCTGAAGCTTGCCGGCTTCACCGTCGATATGCAGGTTGTGGACTGGGCGACGCTGACGCAGCGCCGCACCGATCCGAAGCTCTGGGATATCTACATCACCCATAGCCCCTTCCTGCCGGAGCCTGCCCTGATCGGCTCGCTCTCAACCAGCTCGCCGGGCTGGTGGGATACGCCGGCCCGCAAGGCCGCCGTCGATGCCTTCACCTCGGAAGTCGATCCGAAGAAGCGCGTGGCGCTCTGGGCCGATGTCCAGAAGGCGATCTATGTCGACGCCCCCTTCATGAAGATCGGTGACTTCAACGCCGTTTCGGCAGAGTCGACCAAGCTTGAAGGTGTCGATCCGGCTCCGTGGCCGTATTTCTGGAATGCTTCCATCAAGAAGTAGGCATCGCCACCGATACCGGCCATTCCTGGTCGGTATCGGTCTTCTTTTTTGCAGCATCTGCAAAGGTTTACCAGGCATTCATGATACGCTACATCCTCCAGCGCCTGTTCGGCATGATCGTCGTGATGTTTCTCGTCGTCACGATCGTCTTCGTCATCGTGCGCGTGACGCCGGGAGATCCCGCCGCAGTGATGCTCGGGCCGGATGCGACGCCGCAGGATATTGCCGATCTCAGATCCCGGCTCGGCCTCGATCAGTCGCTCGGCCTGCAATATGTCTATTATATCGGCCAGATGCTGAGAGGTGATCTAGGCCAGTCGATCTTCCTCAACATGCCTGTCACCTCGGCCTTGCTCGACCGGGCCGAGCCGACCTTCTTCCTGACTTTGTTTTCGCTCGCCATTGCCAGCATCATCGCCCTGCCGATCGGCATCTATGCCGCCTATCGGCGCGGCTCCTTCATTGACCAGGCGGCAACGACGCTCGCCATGTTTGCCGCCAGCATTCCGAGCTTCTGGCTCGGCCTGATCCTGATGCAGTTCTTCGCCGTCAGGCTCAACCTCTTCCCGGTCTCGGGTTATGGCGGTCCGGGCTCGACCTTTCTCGATCGGATGTATCATCTGACGCTGCCTGCCTTTGCGCTCGGCATCGTCTCCTCGGCGCTGATCCTGCGTTTCACCCGCGCGTCGATGCTCGATGTGCTTGGCGACGATTATATTCGCACGGCGCGCGCCAAGGGGCTGATCGAGCGCCGGGTCATTCTCAAGCACGCTCTGAAGAATGCGCTGATCCCGATCCTGACTGTGATCGGCCTGACGGCAGCGGTGCTGATTTCAGGCGCCGTCGTCACCGAGACCGTCTTCGGCCTGCCGGGTGTCGGCAATCTCGTCGTCTCCGCTGTTCTGCGCCGCGACTATCCCGTCATCCAGGGGGCGCTGCTCGTCATCGCCGCCCTCTACGTGCTGATCAATTTTGCGATCGACATGCTCTATCTGCTGATCGATCCGAGGGTGCGCTACTGATGGCCGATATCGCGATCAAATCCGCCGAAGGCGAGGGCAGCAAATTCGCCAGGCGCCTGCTTAAACGCAAGACGGTCGCCTTGGGCCTGCTGATCCTGACGATCTTCGTGCTTCTGGCGGTCTTCGCTCCTGTTGTCGCGCCCTATTCGCCGTCGAAGCTTTCCATCGTCAATCGGCTGAAGCCGCCGAGCGGCACCTTTTTCTTCGGCACCGATGAGTTCGGCCGCGACGTCTTTTCGCGTACGATCTTCGCCGGCCGCCTGTCGCTGCTCGTCGGTGTTGCGGTCGTGACGCTCTCGGCCATAATCGGCGTGACGCTCGGCCTGCTTGCCGGCTTCTTTCAGAAGCTCGATACGCCGATTGCCCGATTGATCGACGCGATGATGGCGTTTCCGGATATTCTGCTGGCGATTGCGCTCGTTGCTGCCCTCGGCCCGTCGCTGACGACGGTCATCATCGCGCTGTCGATCGTTTATGCGCCGCGCCTTGCCCGCATCGTTCGCGCTTCGACGCTGGTCATTCGCGAACTGCCCTATGTCGAGGCGGCGAGGGCGCTCGGCATTTCGACCTTCCACATTATGACACGGCATGTGCTGCGCAATCTGCTGTCGCCGATCCTGGTGCAGGCGACGTTCCTCTTCGCCAGCGCCATGCTTGCCGAAGCCGGCCTGTCTTTCCTCGGCCTTGGCGTCAGCCCCGAAATCCCGACCTGGGGAACGATGATCGCCGCCGGCCGGCAGTATATCGGCCAGGCCGACTGGATGACGCTGTTTCCCGGCGTCGCCATCATCCTCTCGGTGCTGTCGCTGCAGATGGTCGGCGATGGCCTCAGAGACATGCTCGATCCAAGACTGCGCAAGGATCTTTAATTCACCGACCAAGTCGGCCCAACCGAAATTCGCCAAATCGAAAATTGCATGACAGGAGTTTGCGTGAATCAGTTTCCCACCGCCGCCGGCAAGGTCGAGAACTCACCTTACGAACGGCTTGCCGCCCTCGGCATTGCGCTTCCGCCGCCGCCGCCGCCGATTGCCAATTTCGTCACGCACGTGATCGAAGGCAACATGCTCTATCTGTCCGGCCAGGGCCCGCGTGAGGCCGACGGCTTCATGCATGCCGGCAAGGTCGGCGGTGGGGTCAGTGCCGAGGAGGCCTACGGCCATGCGCGGCTGACCGGCATCAACCTGCTTGCCGTGATGCAGGACGCGCTTGGCGATCTCTCCCGCGTCAAGCGGGTGGTCAAGCTGCTCGGCATGGTCAATGCCGTGCCTGATTTCGAAGATCATCCGAGCGTCATCAACGGCTGCTCGGATCTGCTGATAGAAGTCTTCGGTCCGGCCGGCGAACATGCCCGCTCGGCCGTCGGCTTCGGCTCGCTGCCCGGCAACATTACCGTCGAGATCGAGGCGATCGTCGCCTTGCACGGATGACGGAACTCGACACACTTGATCGTCCGCCCCATGTTTCTTTTTTCGACCCAGACTCCTGGAGATCTCCATGTCCACTGATATCCGCCCGTCGCTTGGCCTTCGCCCTGTCATCAATGTATCGGGCACGATGACCAGCCTCGGCGCCTCGATCGTCGTTCCCGAAGCGATCAGCGCGATGGCATCGATCCTGCCGCACTTCGTCGAGATCAACGATCTGCAGCGCAAGGCAAGCGGCGTCATCGCCCGGCTGACCGGCGGCGAGGCGGGCTTCGTCACCGCCTCCTGCTCGGCCGGCATTTCGCTGGCCGTCGCCGGCGCAATCACCGGCAACAATCTGCTGGCGATCGAGAGGCTGCCGGATGTGGTGCCGGAGAAGAACGAAGTGCTGGTGCAGATGGGCCATGTGGTGAGCTATGGCGCACCCGTCGACCAGGCGATCCGGCTTGCGGGCGGCAAGGTGGTGCTTGTGGGGCAGGCTACCTCGACGCACCGCTTCCACATGGAAAACGCCATCACCGACAAGACCGCAGCCGCCGTCTATGTCGTCTCCCACCATGTCGTCGATTACGGCCTTCTGAACCTCAAGGAATTCGTCGAGATTGCCCATGCCAAGGGCGTGCCCGTCATCGTCGACGCGGCCTCGGAATATGACCTGCGCATCTTCCTGGAGCAGGGAGCCGATATCGCGCTCTACTCCGGCCACAAATTCCTCGGCGGCCCGACCTCGGGCATCGTTGCCGGCAGGAAGGAGCTGGTGCGCCATGCCTTCCTGCAGAACATGGGCATCGGCCGCGGCATGAAGGTCGGCAAGGAGAGCATCTTCGGCGTCATGGCAGCACTCGAAGCCTGGGAAAACCGCGACCATGCCGGCATCCGGGAACGCGAGACCGGCTATCTCAACCTGTGGAAGCGCACGCTCGACGGCCGCCCCGGCCTCACCGCGCTTATCGAGCCCGATCCGACCCACAATCCGCTCGATCGGCTACGCCTGATCGTCGATTCCGAGCAGGCCCATATCACCGCCTGGGATCTGGCCGATGCGCTTGCCAAGGGCAGCCCGCCGATCATTGTGCGCGACCATGAGGTGGAGCACCGCTATTTCTACCTCGATCCGTGCAACCTGCACCCGGGCGAGGAGACGATTGTCGCGGAGCGCCTTGCGCAGGAACTCGATAAGGCGCGCGCCTCCAACGAGATCATCGCGACGCCGATCGAGAACCGCAGCAGGCACCGCTTCGACGGTGCGCTGCGCTGGCCGGATTGATCCGCCGCTTACCCGTCGCAAGAGGAACCGCCATGGCTAGCGCCCAAACCCAACCGATCCAGACGACGGCCGACGTTCTTTCCGTCGAAAGGCTGACGACATCCTTCCTGGTGGACGGCGTCTGGAAACCGGTCGTGCGCGATGTTTCCTTTACTGTGGCACCGGCGGAGACGGTGGCGATCGTCGGCGAATCCGGTTCTGGCAAGAGCGTCACGTCGCTCTCGATCATGCGGCTGCTGCAGGCGGACACGAGCCGTGTCGAGGGCCGCGTCATGCTCGGCGGACGCGATCTCCTGGCATTGCCGGAAAATGCCATGCGGCAGGTGCGCGGCAATGAGGTGGCGATGATCTTCCAGGAGCCGATGACATCGCTCAATCCGCTCTTCACCATTGGTGACCAGATTTCCGAAGCCTTGCTCTGCCATTCCGATATGAGCAGGGCTGATGCCAAAGCCGAGACGATAAGGCTGCTGGAAAAGGTCCGCATCCCCTCTGCCGCCTCGCGCTTCGGCGAATATCCGCATCGTTTTTCCGGCGGCATGCGGCAGCGGGTGATGATCGCCATGGCACTCGCCAGCCGGCCGAAGCTCTTGATTGCCGACGAGCCGACGACGGCGCTCGATGTGACCATCCAGGGCCAGATCCTCGATCTCATCAAGATGCTGCAGGACGAGGAGGGGACCTCCGTCCTTTTCATCACCCATGACATGGGTGTCGTTGCCGAGATCGCCGACCGGACGGTGGTGATGTATCGCGGCGAACAGGTGGAAAGCGGCGCCACCGCCGATATCTTCCATCGCGGCAAACATCCCTATACCAGAGCACTCCTATCAGCCGTGCCGGTGCTCGGTTCGATGCAGGGCCGGCAAAGGCCGCTGCGCTTTCCCGTGGTCAATACCGCAACGGGTGAATCGGACATTCCTGCCGAAGTCGCCGATACGGTGGCAGCGACGCCGGTGCTGCAGGTGAAGAACCTCACCAAGCGTTTCGACATCCATTCCGGCCTGTTCGGCCGGCTAACCAGCCGGGTGCACGCGGTCGAAAACGTCTCCTTCGATCTTCACGCCGGCGAGACGCTGTCGCTGGTCGGCGAATCCGGTTGCGGCAAATCGACGACCGGCCGCGCCATCATGCGGCTGATCGAGCCGCAGGCCGGTTCCGTTCTCGTCGAGGGCAGGGAGGTGCTCGGCCTCGACAGGAAGGATCTGCGCGAGATGCGTAAATCGGTGCAGATGATCTTCCAGGATCCCTTTGCCAGCCTCAATCCGCGCATGACGGTCGGTGCTGCGATCGCCGAACCCTATCTCGAACACAAGATGGGCAATTCAAAGCAGGCAAAAGACGTCGTCGCCGATCTGCTGGTGAAGGTCGGTCTGTCGGCGGATATGGCCGCGCGTTACCCGCATGAGTTTTCCGGCGGCCAGCGCCAGCGCATCTGCATCGCCCGCGCGCTCGCCTTGCAGCCGAAGGTCATCGTCGCCGATGAAAGCGTCTCGGCGCTCGACGTCTCGATCAAGGCGCAAGTCATCAACCTGATGCTCGACCTGCAACAGAGCCTCAACCTTGCCTTCCTGTTCATCTCGCACGACATGGCGGTGGTCGAGCGTGTCAGCCACCGTGTGGCGGTGATGTATCTCGGCGAGATCGTCGAGATCGGCCCGCGATCCGCAGTCTTCGAAAATCCACAGCATCCCTATACGAAGAAACTCATCGCGGCAGTGCCCGTGCCCGATCCGGACCGTCGCCATGAAAAGCGGATGGTGGCGAATGACGAGATCAAGAGCCCGATGCGCCCGGTCGACTATCAAACGCCGAGCGCCTCTTACCGGGAGGTCGGGCCGGGGCATCTGGTGATGGCCGAGCGGTAGTCGAAGGCCGGATAGCCGGATCGGCCTAACGAGCAGAAGTTTCAAGGGTGAGGATTTGGGAATCCATGCCTTTCCGACAGGGCGGCCAGGATATTGTCCTTTTCGGAGATAAAGGCCCGCCCGCGGTACACGCCGGTTTGGTGGACGGAGGTTGCTCCGTCTGCAAGCAAAAGTAGGGGCAGTGACTGATTTTCCTCTCCAACCAGTTCGATGACCGGCAATCTTGGGCGAGGCCATGCAATTCGCTCGATATCAAGTCCTTGCGCGAAGTCCGGAAAGGATGCCAGCACGCCTTCCATGAGCGCGCAATGCCAGCAGTAAAAACGTTGTCCTGGGTAGGCGGGATCTTCGAAGCCCGGGCGAAGTATAAAGAGCCTATCCCTGTTCATCGCACATTTCCCTTTCACATTGACGTGGCACGCCGATCGCTTCCGGATCTGACGGGCGCTATTCCATCGCCAGGATCATGTTGCGCACGACCGGGTAGATTTCTCCCTCCCAGCGGCGGCCGCTGAAGACGCCGTAATGCCCGACATTGGCCTGAAGATGATGGCGCTTCAGATGCGGGCGCAACGCACGACAGAGATCGTGCGCGGCCGAGGTCTGGCCGAGCGCGCAGATGTCGTCGCGCCCGCCCTCGACGGTCAAAAGCGCCGTGTTGCGGATCTGGCCCGGGTCGACCTTGCGGCCATGGTGGGTGAGGTCGCCGGTCGCGAGTTCCGCCTTCTGGAAGACGCGTTCGATGGTTTCGATGTAGAATTCTTCGGTGAGGTCGAGCACGGCGAAATATTCGTCGTAGAACTTCTTGATCTTGCCGGCTTCGGCCGTCTCGCCCTTCGCCAAATGGTCGTAGAGCCTGCGATGGGCGTCCTGGTGGCGCTGCATGTTCATCGACATGAAAGCGACGAGCTGGAGGAAGCCGGGATAGACCCGCCGTCCCGCACCCCGATAACGCCAGGGAACGCCTGTGATCAGCGAATTCTCAAACCAGGCGAGCGATTTCGACACGGCAAGCTCGTTGACCTTCGTCGGGCTCTCGCGCGGATCGATCGGCCCGGCCATCAGCGTCATGGTGCGTGGGGTGGCGGGATGCCGCTCTTCCGACATCACGGCAACGGCGGCCAGCGCCTGCACGCAGGGTTGGCAGACGGCGAGGATATGAGCGCCCGGACCGATCTCCTCCAGGAAATGCATGATATAGTCCACATAGTCGTCCATGCCGAAGCGTCCGGCCGACAGCGGCACGTCGCGGGCATTGGCCCAGTCGGTGATATAGACGTCATGATCGCGCAGCAGGGTCTGCACGGTGCCGCGCAGGAGTGTGGCGAAATGGCCGGACAGCGGTGCGACGACCAGCACCCGCGGCCGCTTTGCATCGGTGTCCGTTGCAAAACGAAGGAGCGTGCCGAAGGGCATGCCGAGCACGGTCTCGACGGTGACGGGCACCACGCGATTGCCGATCATGACTGAGTCTATGGCGAAATCCGGACGTTGGTGGGTGATCTCGAAGCGTGAGATCATCTCCAGCGCGGCGGCGAAGTGCCGTCCCATTTCGCTGCCGGATCCCCAGAGCGCTGTCGCGGAGAAGATCTGCAAGCGCCGCGCCAGATCGCGGAGCGGCGCGATGAGATCATCCTGGAACTGATAGGCCTGGTAGAGCATGGCCGAAATCTCCCGCACTGCCGCATCGATGCGGCGGTGCAAAAAATGCTAGTGGAATATGTCCTACCATGCGAGAAGATTATCGAGGAAGAAGCAACATTGTCCGACAAGGATACGAGCCCGATGTCGCAAGCTGCACTGACGATTTCCTCGAAGAACTACTCCTCATGGTCTCTGCGCGGCTGGCTGCTGTGCCGGATGGCGGGGCTGAACTTCGCCGAAGTCCTTGTGGAACTGGATGACGAGGCGCGCCAGGAACTGCTTCTGCTTTCACCGTCGGTCCTAGTGCCGAGGCTGACCCATAACGACGTGACGGTGTGGGACACGCTGGCGATTGCCGAATATCTCCATGAGGTCGTGCCGGATGCCGGGCTTTGGCCCACTGAGCGCGCAGCGCGCGCCCGCTGCCGGTCGGTCTCGGGCGAGATGCATTCGGGTTTCCATAACCTGCGCTCGGCATTGCCGATGAACCTCAAGGCGCGGCATGCGAGCTTCAAGATATTTTCGGGCGCGCGGCCCGATGTCGAGCGTGTCAGGGCGATCTGGACCGAATGCCTCGAGGCAAGCGGCGGGCCCTGGCTGTTCGGCACCACGCCGACCGTGGCCGATGCGATGTACGCGCCGGTCTGCACCCGCTTCCGCACCTATGCGGTGGAGCTGGAGCCGCGGCTTGCAGCCTATGTCGAGACGGTGTTGTCCTGGCCGCTGATGGGCGAGTGGACCGAAGGCGCGATGGTCGAGCCGGACGAGATCGTCGAGTTGGAAGTCGAGTTCTGAAGGGAACGCGGCGGTGCGGCTCCGCATCGATTTTCACGCGACGAATTAAGAGTTGCCTGGACGATGAGCGGCGCATAAATCAGATGCAGTGCCACATGCCGCGAAATCTGGACCGATGAACAACAACGACTATTATTCCAAACTCGGCGGACTGCCGCCGCAGACCGAGCTGCTTTCCAGCAAGGCCGTCTTCACCACGGCCTACGCGGTCATCCCGCGCAGCGTCATGACTGACATCGTCACCAGCGTCCTTCCGCATTGGACGGGAACGCGGGCTTGGGTTCTCTCCCGGCCGCTCTCCGGTTTCTCCGAGACCTTCTCGCAATATGTGATGGAGGTTCAGCCCGGCGGTGGAAGCGATCGGCCGGAGCCCGATAAACGGGCTGAAGCGGTCCTGTTCGTCGTCGACGGCGAGGTGACGGTGGAACTCGATGGCGTCAGCCACGCGCTTCGCACCGGCTCCTTCGCTTATCTTCCGGCGGGTTCGGTCTGGCGCCTGAAAAACGGCGGCTCGACTGCGGCAAAATTCCATTGGATTCGAAAGGCCTTTCAGGAGGTCGAGGGGTTGGAGCTGCCGCCGGCGATCTTCACCCATGAGGACGAACACCCCATCTTGGCAATGCCCGATACCGATGGGCGCTGGGGGACGACCCGGTTCATCGATCCCGCCGATGTCCGCTACGACATGCACGTGAATATCGTGACGCTGGAGCCGGGTGCGACGATCCCCTTCATGGAAACCCATGTCATGGAGCATGGTCTCTACGTGTTGGAGGGCAAGGCGGTCTATCGGCTGAACCAGGATTGGGTCGAGGTCGAGGCCGGCGACTTCATGTGGCTGCGCTCCTTCTGCCCGCAGGCATGTTACGCCGGCGGCCCCGGCCGGTTCCGCTATCTGCTCTACAAGGATGTCAACCGTCACATGACGCTCTGGTAGGAGCTATCGCAGAGGGACGATGAGGCTCGAAAGCGAACGTCTGATTTTGAGACCCTGGCGACCGCAAGATCGCAAGCCCTTCGCTGCGATCAATGCCGAGCCCGACGTTGTCAGATATCTCAATCCTCTGACCGACGAACAGTCGAATGCGATGCTGGACCGTATCGACCGGCACTTCGAGGACCATGGCTGGGGATTCTGGGCGTTGGAAGAGAAGGCAAGCGGCCAGTTGATCGGCATGTGCGGCCTCGCCAAGGTTTCACCTACTTTGCCATTTGCCCCGGCAGTCGAAATCGGTTGGCGGCTTTCAGCGTCTCGGCACGGCGCCGGCTATGCGCGCGAGGCCGCGGAACGGTCTCTCGACTTTGCATTCGACGAGCTGAAGCTTGACCGCATCGTCAGCTTCACGGTGCCCGCAAACAGCAATTCCTGGGGTTTGATGAGACGACTGGGGATGAACCGGATCGGTGAGTTCGATCATCCCAATCTGGCCGAAGGGCATCCGTTGCGCCATCACGTGCTCTATGAACTGCGATCATCAAACGGTATTTGAAAGGCGGATCTCAGGGAGGTCCCAGCTGAGTTCCTCAAACAACCAAGAGTGCGCGCGCATAGCTTTACCAATCTATGATTGTGAAAGTGGCGTAATCTATCTTATGGAACTGAAATATATTTAGCCGCGTTTCGCGCTGCTCGCAATCTCGTTTCATTGGAACCCCTGTTGGCTTCCGACAATCAAAATCGCAATAAAAGTTCGAGGAGTTCGCCTCGTTGAAGAGATTCACCGCGAGAAGTCGGAACTGTTTTGCTGGGCGCTCGTTAAAAAACGCGGCGGGGGAACCAGAGATGACCAAGTCGAAATTAGAATGGCTTGCGCGGGCTGGATATAGCGCCCGAGGCATTGTGTTTTTGCTCGTTGCTGCGCTGGCAGTTTTTTCGAGCTTCGGCGGCGGAAAGGCCGATACCAAATTAGCGCTCGACGCTGTCTTGGAACAGCCATTGGGCCGGGTGTGGCTGGGCTTGATAGGGCTCGGGCTACTCGGCTTTGTAGCATGGCGGCTTGCCCAGTCCATCGCAAACGCAGACAACCATGACCACAGTGTGAAAAGCTACCTGATCCGTGCCGCCCTCCTCGGGAGCGCCGTGACCTACATGGGGTTGGCGATATACGCCTTTCAGGACGCCCTTGGTTTTGGATCCGGTGGCGACGGCGGAGAAAAGGGCTTGGCAGCCTGGGCCATGTCGCAACCGTTTGGTCGATTCCTAGCTGGTGCGATTGGTCTCGGCTTTGTCGTTGGCGGTGCTGTTACCGCGCTGAAAGGTATCACACGGCGATTTGAGCGATATCTGACGCTCGGTCAAAGTCGACCTCTGTTATTGGTTTGCGTCTATGGGCTGGTTTCCCGCGGGGTCGTTTTCGTGATCGTCGGCGTCTTCTTTTGCTATGCGGCCTTCACCGTCGATCCGGGCCAGGCAGGGAGCATAAGTGATGCCTTGACCTTCGTGAGGCAGCTTCCTTTCGGAGCTGTTCTCTACCTCGTCGTGGCTATCGGCTTGGCTGCGTTCGGAATCTATAATTTGGTCGAGGCACGATATCGAACCGTGTCGACACCAAAACTCTCGCAGGTACGGTCGGAACTGCCACTATCTCACAACTGAGAAGCATTCGAGAAGAGTCATGTCAACCTTGATGTCCATGACGGCTTTGACTTCGGCGGCGCTGGTGCTCATGCGTCCAACCCGTACTTCTGCAGCGAGCGCGTGCGCTTTGAATGCCGCCGCCTCGGTTTACGGGTGGTGGGAGTTTTTCATTTAGGGGGAGATCAAACTTGAGTGTCGCGATCACGCGTGAGGATTTCGATAGAAGCAAATGTTTTGCAGGGATCGCACGCGGTATTGCGGGAGCATTGCTTTTCGCGCTGCCCATGTTCATGACCATGGAAATGTGGGAGCTCGGCTTCTACATGGACCGCAGCCGCCTGTTTCTCTTGCTGATCGTCAATATTCCCCTTCTCGTCATTCTCTCGGACCGGATCGGATTTGAGCGGACGTCGACCTGGCGACAAGCGATCCGTGACGCAAGCATTGCCTACGGCCTTGGGGTTCTGGGCAGCGCACTGATCCTCTTCGCCATGGGGGTTCTGAAATACGACCAATCTCTGCACGAGATTATCGGAATGATCGCCATCCAAGCCATACCTGCGAGCATTGGCGCGATGCTAGGTCGGAGCCAGCTCGGCGGACAATCGGACGATGGTGACGATGCCAAGGAAGGCGATAGTGATGACCCAGTCCACGAACGGGAAACGAGCTATGCCGGTGAACTATTCCTGATGGCGGTCGGCGCCCTGTTCCTCAACCTCAACGTCGCGCCCACCGAGGAAATGATCTTGCTCTCGTACAAGATGACGCCGTGGCATGCCCTGCTCATGATCGCCGCGTCGCTGGCGGTCATGCATGGGTTCGTTTACGCCCTTTCTTTCAAGGGGAGCCACGATCTCGCCGAGGGTATGCCAAGCTGGCACGCTTTCGTTCGCTTCACCCTGCCGGGCTACGTAATTGCCGGTCTGATCAGTGCCTATTGCCTCTGGACGTTCCATAGAACCGATGACATCGGGTCTACCCAAATCCTTATGGCCGTTGTCGTTCTGGGCTTTCCCGGTGCCATTGGCGCGGCAGCAGCTCGCCTGATCCTGTGAGGTACCATGACAAGAATCTTCAACGACAAAAATGTGGAAGCAGGCGAACCGCATTGGATTGAATGGGCCACGGGCGTCGTCTCGGCCGTAATTGTCCTTGGCGTGATTGCTTGGATTGGCAAGGATGCATTGGTGGACCGTGATTCTTCGCCGAATCTGGTCGGGGTCGTGCTGCAAACCGAAAAACGCGGCGGTGGCTTTCAGGTCCTCTTCGAAATCCGAAACGATTCAAGCGCGACCGCGTCGCAGGTAACCGTCCAGGGCGAGATACGAGAACAAGGTTCGGTGCTTGAAAACGTCGAGACCGTCTTGGACTATGTCCCAGGACATTCGAAAGCCAGAGGTGGGCTGATATTCCAGCAAGACCCCGCCGGGAAGACATTGACGGTCAGAGCGTCCTCATTTGATGAGCCATAGTCGAGATGCTACGTTTCGACGTCCGTCTCGCCGCCGGTGCGGATTTTTCCGTGGTGGGGAGGCTATCCGCCCGGACAGCATGCAGACATACTGACTTCAGCTCCGTCTGAGGAGCAACTTTTGACCATTGCCGAACTCTCGATCCCGGGCAGCGACCCTATCGAGGGCGCCGGTGGATACTTGGTTCGCGCATGGCGCAGAGTTTGATCGAGCTTCCCTGCAAGATGGGATGCCTGGTCAAACTGAAAATGCGAGGGCGCGCTCCACGCCGCTAGTCAGGCAGCCGCCGTGCTAGTCAGCACGCCGCGCGACACCGGTCAGTAACTGACAGTCGGCATTCCGACAGGAGACGTCGATTATTCTCGGAGTTTTATTGGTCAGGCCGTTCGTCCAAGGGTGGAAAGTGCGTCCTGAAGTCTGAGCGTCGCCAGTGCCTTGGTTGCCTCGTCCGAAGACCATCCCGCTTCCAGCGCCGCAGACAGGACCAGCGATTCCGTTTGAAGCTCGAGCTTCTCATAAAGCGGTTCGATGGCTTCGCGGGCTGTTACAACATGCTGGTCCGGTGGGGTAATGGGTGTGGCGGCAACCGTAGGCATGAAATGCTCCTCCTATTGAACGCTAAGGTTCGAAACCCGTTAAGGGCATCCTTGTTCCATTCATTTTGCCCTTTTGGCCTTCGAGCGGCGATGCGAAAGATGACGACGCCACATATCGCGCAATTTCCTCCACCTCAGAAACGCGCGAACGATGATTGCTGGCGGAATCTTCTTGTGGTCGCCAACAGTCCCCTGCCTGGTGAGTGGTGCGTTCGGGTCGAGCAGAAACGCCACCAACGTGCTTGCACTCTGCGCCTCTACTTCGAGCTTGTCATCCGATAAATGCAGCCCCTGCTCGCCTTCGGCGAACGTCTCCTTATTGACGACTACGGAACCGCTGAAGACATAGAAATAGAGGTCTCGGCCTCGTTTCTGCGGGAATTCCACCCGTACGCCCGCGTCTAGCCGTATGTCGAAGACGTCGATCGCACTGCGGACATAGAACGGCGCGCCCTCCCCTTCCGGCCCGACCAGGTGTCGCCAGACGTTTGCCGCGGCAGCCGGCATCGGTCCGTACTGGATCTTTGGCTCGAGATCGACCGCATGAGGGCGGATAAGGATCTGCAGCATCCGCAGAGGCGGATCGGATGCCTGCGTCTCTTCGGAATGCCAGAAGCTGACCCCGGCATTCATCACCATCAGATGATCGCGGTCGATCACCAGTCGGCCAGCCGCCCTGTCGTCGTGACGCATGACACCCTCGGGCACCCAGGAAATGATCTCGTCGTTCCGGTGCTCATGCATGGCGACCTGGTGGCCGGGATCGAGGATCGATTCAACGACCATGGCGAGAGGGCCGTGGCCGTGATCGGTCGGCTTCGGCTTCAACCAGCCCGGCATGTTGACATGCGCGACGAAGCCTCCCGCACCCCGCACCACGAATGTTCGTTCGCCCTTGATCAGCATCGCATCCTCCATGCTTGCAAGGCAGTGACGGCACCGGGCCATTACCGCGCCGCGCGTCGCGATCGATCGATCGAGAATCACGGTCGACGCGTTCGTCCAGGAATTACAAATCAATCACGATGTCGCCCTCAGGCTTCGCGCAGCAGATCAGCACATTGCCATCCGCCGGAGCATCGACCGGGTCCGGCCGGTAACCGACGCTTCCCTCGACAAGTCCGGTCTCGCAAGTGTGACAGACGCCGGTTCGGCACGACCACCGTACCGGCACGTCGCAGGCCTCGGCCAGTTCGAGCAAGCTCTGGAATGTCGCCTCCCAGCGCACATTAAGACCGGTGCGGGCAAACGACACCAGCGGCCCTGAGTCTGGAAGCCCTGCCGGCAAATGTGGTGGCCGGCGCGGCGAAGCAGCTATGCCAGGTGTGATCGACGGACCGGCGCCGAACATCTCGGTGTGGATGCGATCCGGCCCGATGCCCAAGGCTGCAAGGCCGACGGTCAGATCGCTCATGAAGGTCGACGGTCCGCAGACATAGACGTCGCAATCGCGCGGCAGGTTGAGCGACTTGAGCGCCTGCGCATCCAGATGGCCGCGAGCGTCGAAATCTATATCAGGCCGATCCGCGGGGTCGGGAGTGCTGTAGCAAATATGGCTTTGGTGGTGAGGAAGCCTCTTAAGCAGCCCGCGCGCCTCCTCGGCAAACGGATGTTCGCGGCTGTTGCGGGTTCCGTATAGCCACCAGACTTCCCGGGACGATGCTTCGGCCGCCAAAACATGAAGCATCGCCAGCACCGGCGTCACCCCGATCCCGGCACTTATCAGAACAACCGGCGTATCTCCCGGCCGCAATGTGAAACTGCCGCGTGCGGCACTTGCCTGCACGATGTCGCCGACCTGCAGCTCGTCGTCGATGTAACCGCTGGCAGCGCCATGGGCTTCCCGCTTGACGCTGACGCGGTAGCGGGTGGCGCTGGGCTCGCCTGATAGCGAATAGCTGCGCATCAGCGCAGGCGCAGAAGCTGGCCCGAGCCGCAGCACCACGAACTGCCCGGGGAGTGCTGCGGCAACAGCTTGGCCATCCGCCGGCTCGAGTACGAGGGAAACCACGCTGCCGCTTTCGCGCACTTTGCGCGACACACGCAGCGGGCGGAACCCGCGCCATGCCGGTGGGCCGGACGCGGCTGTCAGCCCGGCATTTCCTGTCGGCGCGCCCTCCTTCCGCTCCTGCTTGAGCAGCGCCTCGAAAGAATGACGCCAGCCTGGACTCAGCGCCGGGATACACAGCGCGCGTTCCAACTGATCGCGGGGGTGGCCCGGCATATAAAGCAGCGCGTTGATCTCGAAAACGCTCATGCCCTCGGGCCCCGAGGCCACTTTCGTGATCTCGTCGCCGGCCTGCACTTCCCCTTCCTCCAACACACGGAAATAGAAACCAGGCCGACCGTGTTTGACCACCAGCGCGGCCATCTCCGGCTCGTCCATGCGTATGCCGAGCCGGTAGCAGGTGACGCGCGGTTGCGTCACTTCGAACAAAGCGCCGCCGATCCGGTAACGGTCTCCAATGCATACCTCTGCGTCCGGCAATCCATCGACGGTGAAATTCTCGCCGAACTGCCCGTAGACGAAGTCGTCTCGGCGCAATTGCTCCTGCCAGTACCGATAGGAATCGATTTGATAGACAAAGACTGCGCGGCGTTCGCCGCCGTGGCCAGCCAGGTCGCCTTGTCCATCACCGTCCACGTTCAGGCGCCGCACCATACGCGGGCCGTCGACCGACGTCTTCCAAATGCCTGTGTTAACGATCTTGCCTTGCCAGGTGATGTCGCGCGGCAAGCCCACATTGACCGAAAGCAAGTGTACCATGACATTTCTCCCGAATGACGATCACCGCAATCTCGAGATCGACGGAGGATGGCTACAGCGTCAATCTCAGCTCGAGATAGTGTTCGGTCAATGTCGTCAAGGTGAAGGCTCTGTTGAGGCCGCTCGGATTTGGCAAGAGCCAGACGCCTGCGCCGGCAAATTCCTCGGGCTGCCGACCCCATTCAACATCGGCTCGAAGACTGATCGCCGCGTATGCAGCCTTTCCAAGAAAGGCCAGATTGGCTGGCGCAAACTTTCGTATCTTGTTTTCCAGGACGGGCGCGGCGCTGAGGTAATCCTGCCTCTTGAGTTCGCTTGCGCTTTTCGTGGGACGTGAAACCGCGGATGTCAGACCACAGCCATTTTCCAGCAGCTCGCGCTCTTCATCCGCTCGCAGCAGCCGCGGTGTAAATCCAGCCAGATGCAAGACCCGCCAAAAGCGGTTGCTCGGGTTCGAGAAATTATGCCCGTCGCGAACGGCGGACAGAGCCGGATTCAATCCGCAGAAAACCACGGAAAGGCCAGGAGCGAGGATTTCCGACAATCCGGCTTTCGGCATCGTGGAGGAGTCTGGCCTATCGAAGTCCGCGGACATGGCATCTCTTGCATTATGGGACATCGCTCGAATTAAGCCTGTCAAATACACCAACCGTGCAACAGACACACGGTGCTAATCATCTTGCCGAAAATGCCGATGAATGGCCTTAGTGGCAATTTGAAAAATATCGGGCGCAATCGATTCTTTGACAGGATCTGCAATGACCACCGAAGCACGTAATTCGCATCCCATCTACTTCGTCGGAGCTTTTGCCACGGGCGGGCTGCTGACATTCATGGTGCACCTCAACGGGGAGTTGGCCCGTTATGGCAATCCCCTGTTCTCATCTTGGACCGCTCACGGCACAGGCATAATTGCTGCCGTCATTCTTCTCCTAATGGTCCACCGCCGGCGCACGCCGAGGGTAGAAAAAGCCCCCAATGCGCCTTGGTGGGCTTACTTCGGTGGGATATCCGGTGCGGCAACGGTCATTCTGACCTCGACTGCGGTCAACTCACCGCTCGGGCTCTCCGGCACCTTGGCTTTGGGTTTGGCGGGCCAGGTCGCCTTCAGCGTCGCGGCCGACAGCTGGGGATTGTTCGGTCTGCCAAAGCGGCGTCCGGATAGACGAGACATCGCTGCACTCGGCTTGGTCGTCACGGGGGCTGCACTCATCATCCTGTTTGGGCGAGGTGCGGCGTGACGGTGTTCATTCTCCTCGCGTGCCTGGGCGGTGTGCTCGTCGGCCTCAGTCGTCAGCTCAATGGACGGTTGAGCATATCGACGACGCCGCTGATTGCATCCTTCTGGAATCATGCCATAGGCTTTGCTGCCCTCACCTGCCTTGGTCTCTTTGTCGGAGGTCTGCTTCCTGCGGGTGCTGCCGAGGCGCCTTGGTATGCCTATCTGGGTGGTCCGATCGGCGTCATCTTCGTGGCGGCGGGCAGTTGGGTCATTGCTCGAATAGGTGCGGTCAATTCGGCTCTGCTGATCATCGGTGGCCAGATGGTGACAGGGGTAGCGTTTGATTATATCAGCGCCGTTCCAGCGTCATTTTGGGCAAACGCGACCGGAATTGTTCTCATCGTCGGCGGAATGATGGTCAGCCGGGGACGACGCAAAGTCGGCGGTTCGCAATAGCCATGCGGATGGTTTTCGACGCCATGGCCGACCGGGCAATTTCATCGACCGATCGCCAGCCAAGGGACGGATGGACGGCGGGGAACGCCCCCCGCCCCGCAGCATCTTTTTAGGCGCGGCGTTCTCAGGGCAGGGTTACCGGCTGTGAACCGATGCAGCCATCACATCGTCGGGTATCGGGCACACATAGGCTTTGCCGCTGGTCTTTTCCCGCCACTCGGCCGTCGCGGCTGCCAGGAGGTCGGATGACGACATCAATGCGAGCCCCGTTGTCGCAAGCGTCTTGGCCGCATGCGCCATGGCTTTGTGCGCGGCCGGGCTTTTTCCTTGCGCGACGACTTGCCATGTATGGGGATTGGTGCCGATCGCCCAGGCTGGCGCCCAGCATTGCGCGGTCGGCGTCACCCAGCTGACATCTCCGACATCGGTCGATCCGGCCCGGAAATGCGATTGTCCCTCGAAATCGCGCAGACCGGTATGCAGGGGCGTCGATCCATCGACCTTGGCGTTGGAGAACACATCGCCCTTGATCTGATAGAGGCGGATGCTGCTCCTGATCGCTTCCTCAGTGAAGGTATCCTGGATTTTCCTGGCAAAGGCGATGTCGGTCTCGTCGAAGGCTATCGGCCCGAGCGCGACCATGTTCTCGTGCATCGCCGTTTCAAGCGTGATGTTGGGAAGAAGGTTCGTCGAGGCGGTGTCGAACACGATCTCGACCGCGGTTTCGGTCATCATCGCAGCACCTCGTGCGACTTTCTCGACGCGCCCGGCAAGCGCAAGCGCCTGCGGCATGTCAGGCGCCCTGATCAGATAGAGAACTTCGGCGCTCGCCTGCACGACATTGGCGGCCCTGCCGCCGGTGTCGGTGATCGCATAGTGAACGCGACAATCCTGCGGCATGTGTTCGCGCAGGAAATTGACGCCGACATTCATCAGTTCGACCGCATCGAGCGCCGAACGGCCGAGATGGGCGCTGTTGGCCGCATGTGCCGCGACACCCCTGAAACGATAGTAATATTCGAGAACGGCAAGATTGTTCGTCGAACGAACACCGTTGAACGGAGCCGGATGCCAGGTCAGGGCGGCATCGACGTCATCGAATGCGCCGGCGCGAACCATGAAGGTCTTGCCGGAACCGCCCTCCTCTCCGGGGCAGCCGTAATAGCGCACCGTCCCGGGCAGGTTGTTCTCCTTGAGGTGGCGGGCAAGCGCAACCGCCGCCATTAGCGATCCGACACCAAGCAGATTGTGCCCGCAGCCGTGACCGGTTGCGCCCGCCGCCTCGGGAAGAGGCTCGGCGACGTCGGCGGTCTGGCTCATTCCGGCCAGGGCATCGAATTCGCCGAGAAAAGCAATCACCGGCTTGCCGCTGCCGGATTCGCCGATGAAGGCCGTTTCCATGTCTGCGACGCCGCGGCGCACGGCAAAACCGTTTTCCTCGAGTGTCCTTGCCAGCAATTGCGACGAGCGCCGCTCCTCGAATTTCAGCTCCGCGAAATCCCAGATACTGTCGCTGAGGGCGATATAATCCGGTTTCATCTTTTCGACCGTCGCGGCAATGGAGCTGATCGCGTCAAGATTCATGGCATTTCCTCGCTGTCTGTCCTGCCGCCACAGGGACGTGTTGCACCGGACCCGGCAGGACTGCCTGCCGGATCTCCTGTTGACTGTCGAAACGGGATGGCGGCGCCCGAACCATCCGGGCGCGGCAGTTCAGGCTCAATTGTCGAGCGAAACTTCCCAAAGACGGGCATTCGATTGCCAGACGGGCTGGCCCTTCAGCTTCTTGGTCGCGCCCCAGACATCGACCATGTCATAGAGGAAGATGCCCGGCATTTCCTTGAGCATCAGCGTGTGAAACTCGTCGAAGAGCGCCTGACGCTTCGTCTGGTCGGCCTCCGCATAGGCGGCCTTCATCAACTCGACAGCCTTCGGGTCATCCCACATCAATGACGCATTCTTGTCCTTGTTGCCGACATAGAAGCCGTACATCAGCGCCGGATCGAGCCGCGGCGCGACCGATTGCGAGATGATCTGGTAGTTGCCGGACCGGCGGCGATCGACCTGCGTCGCATAGTCGAGCACCTCGATCTGCACATTGAGACCTGCCTGCTGCATCATGGCCTGCGCCATCACCGCGGCCGGGAAGCTTGGCACGTTGCTGCGCTTGTTGGCGATGATGGTAATCGGCTCGCCCTTATAGCCGGCCGTCGCAAGCTCTTTCTTTGCGGCCTCGATGTCGTAGGGCAGACGCTCCTTCTGGACATCGTCGAAATAGAGCGAGTCTTGCGAAACCATCGAACCGTTGGCTGCGCCGGTGCCATTGGAGGCGGCCTCGACGAGTTGGTCGAGATCGAGTGCCATCGCCATGGCGCGGCGCACGCCGGGATTGCTCAGAACCTTGTCGCGCGTCTGGATGTAAAAGAGGTTTTTGCCGTTGTTGCGAGCCACGATCAGCTGCATCGTGTCGCTCGTCTTGAATTCGGGAATGAGATCCGGCGAAATCTCCGCGGTATCGAGCACGCCGGACTGAAGGCCGGCCTTTACGGTCGAAGCATCGGGAATGACCATGAACTTGATGCCGTCGACGAGAGGGCGTTTGGAGCCGACCATGCCGTCGGGCTTGCCGTCGTTCTGGGGCGAGACATAATCGTCGAACTTGGCGAGATGGATATACTCGCCCTTCTTCCATTCATCCCATTTGAAGGGACCGGTGCCGATCGGCTTGACGAAGCTTCCGTCCGCGCCGACCGATTCCGGGGAGATCATCCCGGTGTAACCGCATTCGGGGCGAGACATCAGGCCAAGGAAAACTGCCGATGGCTTTTCCAGCGTGATGGTGACGGTCGAAGTATCGACTGCCTTGACCCCCGTAACATGCACGGTGCCGCTGCCGTCGAAGTCAGGAAGGCAGGTCCATTTCGTTTCGGGCTTGAGATAGCGGTTCCAGTTCCACACGACGTCATCGGCGGTCAATTTCTTGCCGTTGTGGAATTTGACGTCATCACGCAGTTTGAAGCTGTAGCTCAGCCCATCCGCCGAGACTTCGAAGCTCTTTGCCAGCAGTGGCTTAACCTCGCCGTTGTTGGCATAGCCGACGAGCCCCTCGACGATATGCAGGATGACTCCATCGGTATTGCCGTCGCGATTGACGCCCGGATTGTTGCTGCGCAGATCGGAACTTTGAGCCACGACGATGTCGCGGGCGTCGACCACGCCGGTCATCGCCATCAACATGGTGCCTGCAAGAAGAAGCTTGTGCATTGTTCTACCCTCTTTTTATGATCTTTAGGATTGGAATTCATCCCAGCAGGCGCGTGAAAGCCTGCCGATGGTTTCAAGCGCGACCGTGTAGCCGGGGGTGCCGTCCTGCATTTCCTGCGGCACGTCGTCGGTATAGACGGCGATGATGTAGAAGGGGGAACCGTCGCGATAGACGATACCGGCATTCATGCGGCCGCGCTTTCCCGTGCCGCCCTTGTGGGCGACGAGCACCCCGAATGGCAGCCGGGAAGGAATGGCATAACGCAGGATCTGGTTCTTCAGGGTTTGAAGCGCATAGGCGCTGAGCGCCTGTGAGCAGCCGAGCCGGTCCGCGGCTTCCCGCGAATCCTGCGCATCCAGGATGGTCTGCAGCAGATAGACCTGATCCCGCGCCGTCGTCGTGGTGACGGCCTTCAATGAATGATCGGGCGACAGCGCCAAGGGAGGGATGAGGAAGCGATGGTTGGTGCCCGTCATGCCGATCGACTTGCAATAGCTGTCGACCTCTTCGAGCGTCAGCCTTTCGAACACCATCTTGGTGCAGACATTGTCGCTCAGCACCATCATGCCGGTGATGGCATCACGCAGCGATATGACGATACCGGGCGTCAGATAGCGGAACATCCCGCTCGCCACTTCCTCGGCGAAACGCTTTTCGTAGGTGATCCGTTCGTCCAGGTCCAGGCGGCCTTCATGGGCGGCCTTCAAGGCAGCCATCATGATCGAGGTCTTTCGGGTGCTGGCGGAAGGGGTTTCCTCGTCCGCGCCCCTGCCGATCGTTTCGCCGCTGCCAAGCGCACGCACCATGAAGCGGGTCACGAAAGGCTGGGCATCGCAGATCGCGTTCAATCGCTCCGCAAGCTTTCCGGATTCAATCATCGTCATGTCAGTTCTCCAGGCGCCATTTGAGGATCACGCCGCCCTGAGCATTGTGGTCCAGAGCGGGGATGGCCGAGAGAAGCCTTTGCGTATAGGCCTCCTTCGGGCTGTCGAAAACCGTATCGCGGTCGCCCTCCTCGATGATCCGGCCGTCCTGCATGACGACGACGCGATCGGCCACCTGTTCGACCACGCCGAGATCATGGCTGATGAACAGGCAGGAAAAGCCGTAGCGTTTTTGCAGATCGGACAGGAGTTCGAGCACCTGCGCCCGGACCGTCACGTCAAGCGCCGATACCGGTTCGTCGGCGATCAGGAATTTCGGCCGGCGCGCAATGGCCCGGGCGATCGCCACGCGCTGCCGCTGACCGCCCGAAAGCTCATGCGGGTAGCGCCCGGCATAGTCGGACCCAAGGCCGACTTCCTCCAGCGTCTCCAGGGCGCGCTTGCGCTTTGCCGCAGCGTCGAGATCGGGAACGAGCCGCAGCGCTTCTTCCACGAGCGCGAGGATGGTCATGCGCGGATCGAGCGAGGAATAAGGATCTTGAAACACCATCTGGCAATTCAGCCGATAATCCATCCAGTCGTCGTCGCGGCTGCGTCCCTTGAACCGGATATCGCCTTCGCTCTCGCGGACCAGTCCGGCAATGGTGCGGCCGAGCGTGGTCTTGCCGGAACCCGAACCGCCGACCAGCGCCACGACTTCGCCCTCGTGGATATCGATGCTGACGCCATGCAGCGCCCGTTTCGGCTTTGCCGTCTTCATCAGCGACCGCCGGCCTGGATAGTCGACGACGATATCCCGCGCTGAGACCATCGGCGCCCTGGTCTTGTCGATCATCCGCGTCTCTCCGCGGAACGGCAGGGAGGAAAGCAGTTTCTTCGTATAGGCACGCTGCGGTGCGTCGAGCAGATCGGCGGTGCATCCTTCTTCGACGATCACGCCCTTTTCCATGACGACGATACGGTTCGTGTAACGCGCAACCATCGGCAGATCGTGACTGATCAGCAGCACGGCGGTGCCTTCCGCCTGCGTCAGCTCCACCATCAGTTCCATGACATCGCGCTGGATCACGGCATCGAGCGCCGTCGTCGGCTCGTCGGCGATCAAGAGCGCCGGTTTCAGCAGCATCACCGATGCCAGCATGATGCGCTGGCGCATGCCGCCCGAGAATTCATGCGGATAGGACGTGAGCGCCCCGGCGGGATCGCGGATCCCGACCCGGTTCAGCATGTCGAGGATCCGGCTGCGCCGTTCTTCCTGTGAAAATATCGTATGCAGCTGCAAGCCTTCTTCGAGTTGGCGGCCGACGGTCATCGAGGGATTGAGCGAGGTCATCGGCTCCTGGAAGACGACACCGATTTCCGCACCACGCAATTGGCGCAATTGCGCGCCGTTCATGGAAAGCACGTCGCGTCCCTTGTAGGCAACGGAGCCGCCGATCACCTTGATGGGTGCCGGCAGCAGCGAGATCAGGGCGCGTGTTGCCAGCGTCTTGCCCGATCCGCTTTCTCCGACGATGCCGAAGATCTCGCCTGGCGCGATGTCAAAGTTGACGTCCTTGACGACCTGGACACCGGTCCCTGTGACCTGAAGCGACAGATTGCGGACATTCAAAAGCGTTCTATTGGTCATTTCAGCCCCCTCATCCGCGGATCAAGCTTGTCCCGAAGAGCGTCGCCCAGAAGATTGATGCCGAGGAGCGTCAGGGCGATCGCCAGGCCCGGGAACAGACCCAGCCAGACCGCCTGCTCGATGAATGGTCGGCCGGCAGCCAGCATGTTGCCCCAGGTCGGCGCCGGTGGCGGAACGCCGAGGCCGAGAAAGCTGAGCGCGCTTTCCGAAAGGATCGCCCAGCCGAACATCGAGGTCGCAAGCACGGTGATCGGGGCGACGCAATTGGGGAGGATATGGCGGAACATGGTATAGAGCTCGCCATTGCCCATCACCTTTGAGGCCTCGATGAATTCCCGCTCGCGCAGCGACAGGACGGCACCCCGGACAACGCGGGCCATGGAGGGAGAATAGGCAATGCCCAGCGCGAAGATGATGCCATATTGGTTGGCGCCGAAGACGGCGAGCAATCCAAGCGCCAGAAGGATGCCGGGAAAGGCAAGAAGCGCATTGTTGACGGCCATGATGACGGCATCGACCCAACCGCGGGCATAACCACTGACGAGACCGATCAGCGTGCCGCAGACCGTTGCGAATGTGACCGTCAAGGTGCCGATCCAGACGCTCGCCCGGGCGCCGACGATCAGGCGGCTGAGCACATCGCGGCCGAATTCGTCGGTTCCGAGCCAGTGGGCGCTGCTTGGCGCCGCCAGCCGTGCGGTGAAGCCGAGCTTCATCGGATCATAGGGGGTCCAGAAAAGGCCGATCGCAGCGGAGATGAGCAATGCGGCAATGAGAATACTGCCGATGAAGCCGTTGAAGGTGACGTTTTTCATTCGGCGACTACCCGCGGATCGAACAAGGGATAGAGCAGGTCGACGACCAAATTGACCAGCACATAGGAAAGCGAGACGAACAGCAGGCACCCTTGGATTACGGGGTAGTCGCGGGCAAAAATACTGTCGACCATCAGTCGCCCGAGCCCCGGAATGGTGAAGACCGTCTCGATGACGGCAATGCCGCCGAGCAGATTGCCGAGGATCAGACCGATGACTGTCCAGGTCGGGCCGAAAGCATTCTTGAAGGCGTGCCGCCAGAGGACGGCGCTCTCGGAAAGCCCCTTGGCCCGGGCGTGGGTGATATAGTCGAGACGCAGCACTTCCAGCGTCGAGGCGCGCGCCATGCGGATCAACACACCCATCTCGTGAATGACCAGGGTCATGATCGGCAGCACGAGGTAAAGCAGGCCGCCGGTGACGTTGCTGCCGATCGAGACATAGCCGAGGACCGGTAGCCAGCTGAGTTTCAAGCCGAAGAAAAGCAGAAGCAGGAGGCCGAGCCAGAATGTCGGGATCGACAGCAGGATCGTGGCCGTGCCGACCAGTGCCAGGTCCGTCAGACTGTTCTGCCGCCAGGCGGCGATGACACCGGCCGGCACGGCGATGAGGCTCGCCAGAAGCACGGCGACGACGACGATTTGGGCACTGACCAGAAAGCGTGATGCGACGAGCGGCAGAACCGGCTCGTCATTGACAATCGAGCGGCCGAAATCACCCTGGACGACATTGGCGGTCCAGATCAGGAACTGTTCCGGCAGCGATTTGTCGAGGCCGAGTTCCGAGCGCATTGCCGCGATCTGAGCCGGCTCGGCCATATCACCCAGCATCAGGGCCGCCGGATCGCCGGGTATGAAGCGGATCAGCGTGAAAACGGTCACCGAAACGAGGACGATCGTCGGCAATGCCATCAACAGGCGGTTTAGAACGAATTTCAGCATTTTTGTTCCCCGCGATGGGCGACGGACAGTGCCCGGCGCCATCGGTTTCGTTGCCGCAGACTATGATCGAATGAGGAAATATCCGCAATATTATGCGATTCTGTCATAACTCTATGCGGAATACGACCGCAACCAAAACGGCTACGTTGGCGTAAAGGTTCAGGCTAAACGTTTGATTTCAAATGTCTTTTTGCGAAAGCTGGATCTGCCGCTTCAAAGCGTCGCTGAGAGCGTGAGCGGCAATCGAGAGTGGCGTCCCGACCGCCCTCGCCAATCCGAATTCCTGGGTCGCGCGTGGCACGAAAGGACGGTGAACCACCGGTAGGTGGCGATAGAGATTCGCATAAAAGCTGCTGATGATCGTGACCCCGAGGCCATGCGCGACGTAGGAACAGGCGGAACTATTGGTATGCGTCTCGATCTTGACGATCTGCTTGACGCCGGCCCGCCGGAAGGTCTGGTCGAGCGCCATGCGGTTCGGCCGTTGGCGGCCAATCAGAATGAGGGGCACGTCGCGCAAATTCCTGACCGTGATTTCCTCCAGTTTCGCAAGAGGATGGTCCTTCGGAACGACGCAGACACTTTCGCCGGTGGCGACCCGCTCGACCTCGATGCCCGGTCCGCTCTCGCCCTCCATGCGCAGAAAGCCGAAATCGATCACTCTCTGCTCGACGAGCTTGTTGATCGCGGTCGTCGTCTCGAAGAAGGTTTCGATCCGCACACCGGGGAAATCGCTGATGTAATCGGCCAGCATTGCCGGTGCGAAATGCTCCCACATGCTGCTCGGCAGGCCGACGCGGACGATCTCCGGGCCGGCGGCGCCGCTTCTTAAGTCCTCCGCATGGCCCGACATCCGATCGACCGCGAGCAAGATGTTTTCGGCATCGCGGGCAAGAAGCAGGGCCTCGGGGGTGGGGATGAGACGGCCTTTGTCGCGCACGAAAAGCGACATCGAAAGGTCCGCCTCGAGCTGCTGGAGCAGGCGGCTGACGCCGGACTGGCTGAGCCCCATCGTCTTTGCAGTGGCAATCGTCGACCCTGTCGCCAGAAGCGTGCGCAGGACTTCCAGTTGCTTGATATTCATGCGTTCGCGATCCCCCGGAACAGTTCAAGCGCCGTCATCATGCCCAGTCCGAAATGCTTTGAAGGAAGAGGCTGGCGGCCTTGGGCATCGGAAATTTCTCTCCGCTGATCAGCGCGTAAGCAACCGGCAGTTCCGGTTCGAGCGGAATGAACTGTAGCGGCAGCGTCGCATATTCGCGGGCGATGATTTCGCCGACCAGCGCAATGCCAAGCCCCTGCGCGGCCAGCGCGCAGGCACTCGCCACCGAATGCGCTTCGAGCAAGGGGCGTTGGCGGATGCCGGCCTTGTAGAACAACGCCTCAAGCTCGTGACGAACCGGTCGCTCCCTGTTCAGCATGATCAGATCCTGCCCCTTCAGGTCGGCGACCGACAACTGGCGGCTGCCGGCCTTCGGATGATCATTGTGCAGGGCGCAAATGACCCGCGACGACAGGATCTTCTCCTGTTTCAATCCCGGGCTCATCAGCGGCAGACGCGCGAAGCCGAGATCGGCCTCGCCGTCGGCCACCATCCGTTCAATTGCCAGGTAGCTGCCGGATGCGACTTCGACGCGCATCGGACCATTCGCCGCGAGAAAGTTCTTCAGCAGCTTCGGAATGCGCGTCGAGGAGAGGCTGCTGGGAAAGGCGAGCCGCAGCATGATCTCGCGCGATCGACCGCTTTCGAGCTCCATCGCCGCTGTTTTCAAGGCGCGTAGCCGGTCGGAAATGGCCCGGATTTCCGGGCCGAGCTGCAGCCCCTCGCGGGTCGGTTGCAGCCGGTTCTTTTCCCGGTCGAAAAGCCGGACGCCGAGATAGTCTTCCAGTTGCTGCAACAAACGGCTGGCGTTCGATTGCGAGATCCCAAGCTCGACGGAAGCGGCAATCGTCGAGCCCGTCGCCGCGATGGCGTCATAGGCCTCGATATGCTTCAGGCTGATCGCCGCACTCGTGTCTCGCGCCATTCTATCTCCAACATCGATAGCCCTACCCGCAAACCGCATAAGATTGCGGACCTGCGGAAAGTTGAACATTTTCCGCTGAGAACCAAACTCACCGAAAGACTTTCGTCAATGGCCACCATTCTCCGGAAGATCGCGCAACAGCTCCTGTCGCGAACGACGTTCTCAGACCTCGCCATGGACCGGGCAAGAGATGCTGTGGTGGACACCATCGGCTGTATGATTGCAGGCAGCGGCGATGAAAGCGTTGCCGCGCTCACCCGCGCCTTCGACGGAGAAATCGCCGGAGGCGGCGAAGCGCGGCTCGTCACCGGCGGCTCCGCCTCGCCCTCTTTCGCCGCACTCATCAACGCAACGGCGGCTCATGCGCTCGATTTCGATGACAATTTCCATCCGGCAAGGGCGCATGCTTCCGCGGTGCTGGTGCCGGCGCTGCTGGCGGTTCTGACGCGCGGCAAGGCAACAAGCGGAAGACGGTTTCTCGAGGCCTACCTGGCCGGGCTGGAGGCGCAAGCGGCGGTCGGCTTCGGCGTCAATCCCTCTCACTACAACAGAGGCTGGCACGCAACGGCGACGGTCGGCAGCATCGGGGCCGCGGCTGGCGTGGCACGGCTTCTCGGCGCCGACGAAAACGGCTTAGTCGCGGCGATGAGCCTCGCGGCGAGCTTCGCCTGCGGCCCGAAAGGGCAATTCGGCACGACCGCCAAACCGCTTCACGCCGGCATTGCCGCGCGCAATGCCGTGGACGCGGTGCGCATGGCGCTTGCGGGCATGAGCGGGCGGCCGGATATCCTCGAGCGGCTGCAAGGCTTCCTCGATCTTTTCGGCGGCGATAATGCCAAGGGCTGGGAAGACCTGACATTCGACGAGGAACATATCATCGAAAGCCGGGGCGTGGTGACCAAGCGCCATCCCTGCTGCGCTTCGACCCATCGCGCCATCGACGCGCTTCTGGATCTGAAGCAGGAGCATGGACTTTTGGCCGGCGACATTGCCGGGATCGAGACGAAAGTCGGCATATCCGCTGCCCGCAACCTCGCTTATCCCGATCCCACCGATGAGATGCAGGCCCGCTTCTCGATGCAATATTGCCTGGCAACAGCTTTCCTCAAAGGCTCCCTCAGCCTGTCAGACTTTACGCGGCAGGAGATCGAGCGGCCGGAAATCCGGGAACTCATGCCGCGCATCAAAATGCAGTCCTATACGGCGGAAGAGGAAAAAGGCGTGGAGCGCCTCCCGCATGTCGTCACGGTGACGATGCGCGACGGGCGCATTTATAAAAAGTCTCGCTTGCAGGCGAAGGGATCGCTTGAAGCGCCGATGAGCGTTCATGAACGTGAAGTCAAATTCCTGGACTGCTTGCGCTGGGGAAATCGGAATGTGTCCGGCGCCTCTTTCCTGCAGCTTCGCCGGCTTGCCGATTTTGAAAACCTGTCCGGCGACGATCCCTTCTGGAACCTGATCATAGGCCGTCAGTCGCCTTGACAGGCCACGGGACGGATAGGCGGCGGGGAATGGCTCCCCGCCGCAGCGCGTTCAAGACCGGCCTTCTCAGGCGAGGTATTTCGTAAACCAGTCGACCGTTCGCTGCCAGGCGAGCTTGGCAGCCGTCTCGTCGTAGCGCGGCGTGGAATCATTGTGGAAGCCGTGATTGACGTCGGGATAGACATAGGCCTCGTAGGTTTTTTGAGACGATTTCAGCGCAGCTTCGTAGGCCGGCCAGCCTTCGTTGATCCCCTTGTCCAGTCCGGCATAGTGGAGAAGCAGCGGCGCCTTGATCTTCGGCACGTCTTCGGCGCGCGGCTGCCGGCCGTAGAAGGGCACGGCTGCGGCAAGCTCCGGATAGGCCACCGCCGCGGCGTTGGAGACGCCGCCGCCATAGCAGAAGCCGGTGATGCCGACCTTGCCGGTGGTGAGATCGCTGCTCATCAAGAATTCGACCGCCGCGAAGAAGTCGTTCATCAGCTTTTCCGGGTCGACCTTCTGCTGGAGTTCTCGTCCCTTTTCGTCGTTGCCGGGATAGCCTCCGACCGAGGTCAGGCCATCCGGCGCAAGTGCGATGAAACCTGCCTTTGCCACGCGCCGCGCCACATCCTCGATATAGGGGTTCAGACCTCTGTTTTCATGAACGACCACCACGGCCGCGACTTTGCCGGTGGCGTTTTTAGGGCGGACGAGATAGCCGCGGACATCTCCATTTCCCTTTGGCGAGGGATAGGTGATGTATTCAGCTGATATATCGGGATCGGTGAACTCGACCTGGGTCGCCAGCGCATAGTCAGGGCTCAGCGATGAAAGAATGGCAGCTGCCGTAAGTCCGCCGACAGCGAATTTGCCGGCCCGGTCGAGAAACTCGCGCTTGGTAATTCTCCCGTGCGCGTAATAATCGTAGAGTTCGAGAAGTTCCTGAGGGAAATCCTTGGCTGTCATACGGGTCATGATGGCTCCTCCGTGCCTTCGGGTCTCGCATCATCCTACACACGTAAACTCACGAGTCTTTTCAACATTTCGCGAGTCCCGCGTGTGCTAGCCATGGCGATCGCTGCCTGCGGCGACCGGTGCTGAATTCGCGGCTCCTGCTTCAAGCGGCGCGCCCTCTTCCCTTTGGCAATCGGCGTCCGGCCGGTCGCAGCCAGCAATCGACCGCCGGCTACCGATCCATGAAAATTAATTTCATGCTCGCGCTTCGATGCCCGTTTTCTATTGACGCCTCCCGATTTTTGTCCCAACTTAAAGAAAATAAATTACTAAATGGGAACCTGATCGGCATGAAAGTGGGAATCATCGGGCTAGGATTCCGGCTCGGCTATCTCGGCTATGTTTTCAAGGCAATCGATAGCAGCTTCGACATTGTCGGCTATGTGGATCCGGAACCCGCCGGACTTCCCGGATTGACGGAAAAGGGAATTTCAGTCGGCAAGGCCTATGGTTCGCCGGAAGAGCTTCTTGCCTCCGAAAAACTCGATCTGCTGATGATCGGCTCCCCCAATCACCTGCATCTCGACCATATCAGGCTCGGGCTTCAAGCCGGTCTCAAGGTCTTTTGCGAAAAACCGATCGTCACGACGATCGCCGAAAGCATCGAACTTGCCCATCTGATGGCAAAATTCGGCCATGAGCGACTGATGGTCGGTCTCGTGTTGCGCTATTCTCCTCTTTATAAGGATCTCCGCGCCATCCAGGCCGAGGGCAAGCTTGGTCAGATCGTGTCGATCGAGGCCTCCGAACATATCGAGCCTTATCACGGCGCCTTCTTCATGCGCGACTGGCGCCGCTATGAGCGCTATTCCGGCAGCTTCATGCTGGAGAAATGCTGCCACGACCTCGATCTCTATAATGGCGTCGCCGGCGCACGGCCGGAGCGCGTCGCAAGTTTCGGCGGCCGCAAGAGCTTCATTCCGGCCAACGACCCGGCGCGCGAGGGCATCAACGACCTCGAGCTTTTCCACCGCAAGCCGAGCGGATGGATGGGATCGGACAAGGTCTTCGACAGCGATGCCGATATCATCGACTATCAGGTCGCGATCGTCGAATATGCCAATGGCGTCGGCATGAACTTTCACACCAATCTGAACGTGCCCGACCAGTTCCGCCGTTTCGCCATCATGGGTTCGCGCGGCATGGCCGAAGGCGATTTCGTGCGCGGCTATCTCGACGTTCACGAACAGCTGACCGGCAACAAGATTGTCGAAAACAAATATGCCGCCACCGAGCTCTCCCAGCACTACGGCGCCGATGAACAGATGGCGAGCGATCTGCTTGAAAGCGTGCGCACCGGGCTCGAACTTCCTGTTTCCACCCTGAATGCGCTCGAAGCCGGCATCCTCGCCTTGGCGATGGACGAAGCGAGGATGAAGAAAGCGGTCATCGATCTGCGTCCCATTTGGGACCGCTTCGACGAAGCCCTTCACGCAAGAGCGGCTTGAGGGGGGCGGCAGGATGAGTGTTCAACGAAGCACCTTCATCTTCGCCTGGATCCTTCTTCTCCCGGCTGTCCTTTATGTTCTGGCGATCGTCGCCTACCCGCTGGTGGATACGTTTATTCTCTCCTTCACCGATGCGTCTCTTCGGAAGACAACCAACTGGGTCGGCTGGGTGAATTACGAGAAGATCTTCAACGAGCGGTTTGCCGAAGTCATCATCCGCACCTTCATCTGGACGTTCTTCTCGGTTGCCCTGAAAATGGTGATCGGCACGTTCGGCGCATGCATGCTGAATGCTGCCGTACCCGGCCGCTCCCTGTTCCGGCTTTTGACCATGCCGCCATGGATCGTGCCGATGGCGATCGGCATCTTCATGTGGGGCTGGATGTATAATGGCCAGTTCGGGATGATATCAGGCATGCTGCAGCGCTTCGGTCTCGTCGACGGCCCTGTCGCCTTCCTCGCTTATGGAAACACCGCCTTCTGGGCAACGATCATCACCGACGTGTGGATCGGCGTGCCGTTGGTGACGATCTACTTCCTGGCGGCGATCCAATCCATTCCGAAGGATCTCTACGAGGCCGCCTGGACCGACGGCGCCGGCCGCTGGTACCGCTTCCGCCGCATCACGCTGCCGCTGATGGTTCCGGCGATCATCACCATGTCGATGCTGTCGCTGATCGCCACCTTCAACTCGTTCGACATCATCTGGATCCTGACGCAGGGCGGACCGAGCGGCGAGACGACGACGATGATCATCGACACCTATCAGACCGCGATCGGCTCGAAGAAATACGGTGAAGGTGCAGCGCGCGCCGTGTTGATCTGCATCTTCCTGTCGCTCTTCTGCTTCGCTTATTTCCGCGTCACCCGCCGCCTCAATCCGGAGAAACGCGCATGAGCAATGCAGCCATGATCGACCGTTACCGCTGGTGGGAAATCATCCTGATCTATTGCGGCATTGCGCTGTTTCTTTTCTTCGTGCTGTCGCCCTTCGTCGAAGGTTTCCTGGTTTCGCTGAAGCCGCTCAGCCAGCTTTTCTCCTCGCCCTATCGTTTCTGGCCGGAGAACGGCTCCTTCGAAGCCTATCGGACGATGTGGATCAGTGTGCCGGGCTTCGGGCGCTATATCTTCAACTCGTTCTTCATCTCGATCATCGTCACGCTGATCGTCCTCTGCCTCGTCATTCCGGCGGCCTATGCCTTTGCGAAGTTCGAATTCAGGGGCATGGGCATCCTGCTCGGCGCCTTCCTGACGGTGAACATGTTCTCCGGCGCCGTGCTGTTGATCCCGCTCTTCCGGCTGATGCGCAGCATCGGCGTGCTCAACACCTATCTCGCCATGATCGTGCCGGGCGTCGCCTTCCTGATCCCCTCGGCGATCTGGCTGCTGCGCACCTACATGATCCGCATTCCGCAGGAACTCAACGAAGCGGCCTACATGGATGGCGCCAGCCATTTCTACACGCTGCGCCGGGTCATCCTTCCCATTGCGATGCCGGGGATCATCGTCGTCGCCATCACCACCTTCATCGGCGCTTACGCCCAGCAATTCATCTTCGCGCTGACGTTCAACTCGAAGACCGAATACATGCCCTTGCCGGTGGGGCTCTTTGCTTACTTCGGCAAGCAGGAGGTCATCTGGAACGAACTGATGGCGGCTTCCTTCGTCGGTATCGCGCCGGCGATGGTCGTCATCTTCTTCCTTCAGCGCTACCTTGTCGGCGGGCTGACCGCCGGTGCGGTGAAACAATAAGACCAAAAAACGAGTGAACAGCTAACACAAGAATGGGAGTCACGACGTGAGCATTACCATCAAGACAGGCCTTATGGCGCTCGCCCTGCTCGGTTCGACGGCACTGACCGCCGTCACTGCCCAGGCGGCCGACAAGGAAATCAGCTGGATCTATTGCGGCGACACGATCGACCCGGTCCACACCAAATACATCAAGCAATGGGAAGAAAAGAACACAGGCTGGAAGGTCGCTCCCGAGGTCGTCGGATGGGCACAGTGCCAGGACAAGGCAACGACGCTCGCTGCCGCCGGCACGCCGGTGGCGATGGCCTATGTCGGCTCGCGCACGCTGAAGGAATTCGCGCAGAACGACCTTATCGTTCCTGTGCCGATGACAGATGACGAGAAGAAGACCTACTATCCGAACATCGTCAACACCGTGACCTTCGAGGGCACGCAGTGGGGTGTTCCGATCGCCTTCTCCACCAAGGCGCTCTATTGGAACAAGGATCTCTTCAAGCAGGCTGGTCTCGACCCCGAGACGCCCCCGAAGACTTGGGCTGAAGAAATCGAGATGGCAAAGACCATAAAGGAAAAGACCGGCATTCCGGGCTTCGGTCTTTCCGCCAAGACCTTCGACAACACGATGCACCAGTTCATGCATTGGGTTTACACCAACAACGGCACGGTGATTGATGCCGACGGCAAGGTCACGCTCGACAGCCCGCAGATTCTCGCCGCGCTGAAGGCCTACAAGGACATCGTCCCCTACTCCGAAGAAGGCCCGACCGCCTACGAGCAGAACGAAGTCCGCGCCATCTTCCTCGACGGCAAAGTGGCTATGATCCAGGCAGGCTCGGGTGCAGCCGACCGCCTGAAGGCAACGAAGATCAGCTGGGGCATCACGACGCTGCCGCTCGGCCCCGACGCCAAAGGCCCCGGCACGCTGCTGATCACCGACAGCCTGGCGATCTTCAAGGGTTCGGGGGTCGAGGACAAGGCGACGGAATTCGCCAAGTTCATCACCTCGCCGGATGTGCAATCCGAATACGAACTGCAGGGCGGCGCCGGCCTCACCCCGCTGCGGCCGTCGGCAAAGGTCGATGAATTCGTCGCCAAGGATCCCCACTGGAAGCCCTTGATCGACGGCATCAGCTACGGTGGTCCCGAGCCGCTCTTCACCGACTACAAGGGCTTCCAGAACTCGATGATCGAGATGGTACAGTCCGTGGTGACGGGCAAGGCCGAGCCGGAGGCAGCACTCAAGAAGGCTGCCGGCGAAGTCGAGGCGTTCAAGTAGGCCTCTTTGGGGTCGCGGGATCGCGGACGGCAACAGCCCGCGATCCCCCTCCTGCAGCGCCGCATGTCTTTTCGCAGTGCGGCGCTGTAACACCTTGAATTGCTGCATTCCTTAAGTCGAATCCGATGTAAGGAATTATGCAGTCACGATGATCGAATGTGCGACGAAGGCCGCCAGCGGAGACAGATTTTTGGGACAGCTCCTTCTCAACAAAGTTCAGAAGTTCTATGGCGACTACGAAGTTCTGAAGGGCGTGCAGCTCGATGTGAAGAACGGCGAGTTCGTCGTCTTCGTCGGGCCCTCAGGCTGCGGCAAATCCACCCTGCTGCGCATGATTGCCGGTCTCGACGCGACGACGGCAGGCGACATCGTCATCGATGGTGTCAGGGTCAATGATCTGCCGCCGGTCAAGCGCGGCATCGCCATGGTGTTCCAGTCCTACGCGCTCTATCCGCACATGACGGTCTTCGAGAACATTGCCTTCCCGCTTCGGGTCGAAAGGATGGAAGAGGAGAAGCTCAAGGCCAAGGTGGAAAACGCGGCGCGCATCCTTCACCTCGAACAGCGGCTGCAGCAGAAACCCGGCATGCTGTCCGGCGGCCAGCGCCAGCGCGTCGCGATCGGTCGCGCCATCGTGCGCGAACCGAAGATATTCCTGTTCGACGAGCCGCTTTCCAACCTCGACGCAGCACTTCGCGCCGACATGCGCATCGAGCTTGCCAAGCTGCACAGGCAGTTGAAGGCAACGATGATCTATGTGACGCACGACCAGGTCGAGGCGATGACCATGGCCGACCGCATCGTCGTGCTGGATTCCGGCGATATCTCCCAGACGGGCGCGCCGCTGGAGCTTTATCACAAGCCCGCAAATCAGTTTGTCGCCGGCTTCATCGGCAATCCGAAAATGAATTTTCTTCCCGTGACCTGCAAGGGCGTCAGCGCCAATGGCGTCGAGGTGGATTATCAGGGCCAGACAGCCGTGCTGCCGGTGACGCCGCGTGACGGCATGGCCGGCAAGGCTTTGACGCTCGGCATCCGGCCGGAGCATATCCAGCTCGGCGGCGGCGATATCGTCTTTAAGGTGACGCCGACGGTCATCGAGCGCCTCGGAGCAAATACGGTCGCTTACGCCTCGCTGAATGGAGAGTCCGAGAATTTCTGCGCCATGCTGCCGGGCAGCGTCGGCATCCGTGCGGACGCGCCTGTCGCAACCGGCATCAATGCCGCAGATTGCCATCTCTTCGACGAGGCGGGCATTGCTTTCGAGCGGCGCGTCGAGCTGACCGAAATCGATATGAATGTGATCAATCCGACGGCGGCTTGAACCGGCGGCCAGGGCGGCGTTTTTCCTACCGGGGGTCGGCTCCGGATACGGGCCAAACGACGCCCTAAGCAATTTTGGCTGCTCGCCGGTAGGGTTCGGGTGATTTTCACCCCACGAACGTCGTTGGACAATCTCCTGCAGATGGCAGAGTCGGGCCCATTTGCGTCATAACAACCTTCGGCCCAAAGCGGACATTTTTCCGTTGTCGACCTTCGGCGGCTTTGCGCTGTCATTTCGGCCGTTGAAGCATACCTTGCACCTGCCGGAAAGCAGACATCGTCTAGTTTCAAGGTAACGGCATCTTTGCGCCGCCGATAGCGGAAGTAAGCGTCGTCGCCTTCATGTCTCGGCGAAGCTGCTTAAATGTTTCGCAAAGCATCCTGTCTTCATTCTGGGCTACGGGCTCATCGCCACCATGATGCAAGGCGGTCCAGCGGAAAAGTCATGCGAGACTCGGGCTGGTTGACGCGTTTTGTGGAGCGTCTGAATAAGCTTGGCACTGCGATCCAGACCGCCGTTCTCGCACAGCGCATATCCCGTTGATCAAGTCCTCGAACGCGTCGGGATTGTCCCCACCCGCTGTCACATCTCCGGCAGGCCGGCCTTTCGGAAGCCGTCAACAAAGTGGTCTCGTACAGATGCATCGCGCAGCGGCTGGGAGCTGAGCCAATGGCCGATCGTGAAATGAGGGTGGGCGATCAGGAACAATTCTGCTTCTCGCCGCGCCTCCTCATGGTGGCCCAACTGCGCAAGCGTAGCAGCCAGGAATTTGCGTGAGTTGGTACGATACGTGTCTTTCCTGCGGAGCGTAGCGGCTGCCGCCTCATAGTCACGCGCGGCGTATTGCGCCTGCCCAAGATGACAAAGATACCAGCAGGCTGGGTAGGGATTGAGCCGCAGAGCTTTTTCGATCTGCGCCAGTCCGTCGGCAACCCTGCCGTCCAGCACGGACATGTCCGACATGGCGGCCCAGGTGTCGGCGTGGTTGGGGTCCAGCTCCAGGGCCTTGGCGAAGGCGGCCTCCGATTCCTCCCATCGCCGCTCATAAGCCAAAATGGTCCCCAGAACATAACGGCAGCCGGCATCGTTGGGATCCAGGTCGACCGCCTTCTGCGCGAACGTCGCCGCCATCCGACGGTTAGGATCTTCGGGCTCGCCGAAATGAGTCCAGGCAAGCCAACGGTTATAGGCGAGCAGACCGAGCGCCTCGGCATATGATGGCTCGAGCTCAACCGCGCGTTGGAGCAGCATATAGGCCTCACGCTCAGTTTGCGGCGACTCTTCCGTCAGGAGGCGGGCGCGCACACACAGATCGTACGCCTCAAAGTTCTTCGGCCGATTGCGCGGCGTCGGGATGGTCAGCCGGCCAACGAGGGCTTCAACAATCTTGGCGTTAACTTCATCCTGTAGTTCGAAAACATCTTCCACCGTCCTGTCAAACCGGTCGGCCCACAAGTGCTGGCCGGCAAGCGTGTCGACCAATTGGGCATTGATGCGGACACGGCCCATTGCGCGTCTGGCGCTCCCCTCGAGGACATAGCGGACGCCGAGTTCCTGGGCGACCAGCCGGACGTCGACCGGCTTGCCCTTGTAGACGTACACGGAATTGCGCGCGATGACGAACAGACCAGCCGTACGGGAAAGGTCGGTGATCAGGTCTTCGGTCAAGCCGTCGACGAAAGGCGCGTCCGCTTCATCCCCACTCATATTCGTGAACGGCAATACAGCGATCGAGGGACATTCGGGCAGCGGCAATATGCTCTGCAGCGCATCCGGCCAATGCCACACGTGGACCGGGCGAGTCAGGTTCTTCAGGTAGCGTTCGCCTGCATCAATGAACCGGTCGCTAATCTTGCCGACGATCTCGCCGTGAACATTGGCTGAAATGCAGATGCCTCCCGGTGCGGCCTGCGTCTGGAGGCGCGCCGCGACATTGACGTCGTCGCCGAGGACGTCTGAACCGTCGTCAATGACATCTCCCAGATTGACGCCTACACGCAAAAGCAGGCGCCGGTCTCCGGAAGCCTCAACAGCGGTGGTGGCCCGTTGCATTTCCAACGCTGCTGCGACCGCGTCCACCGCGCTACCGAATTCGATTAGGAAGCCGTCGCCCATGACCTTGAAGATGCGACCGTGGTAGCGCATCACAGCCGGCTCGATAACGCCGGAACGGAGTTCCCTGAGGTTCGCCAGCGTTGCGGCTTCATTAGCTTCCATCAGGCGTGAATATCCCACCACATCGGCAACGACGATGGCGGCAAGGCGACGCTGAATAGATTGATCCGTCATGTGAGGACAAGCCTAACGACCGAGTTCGCAAGTTATTGTTCAACCGCGGGTGAGTCAACAAGTGGTAAAGAGGTAATGTCCCGGCGATCTCCACCTCCATCGAGCCGTCATCCTTCTTTGTGACCGACGGCGTCGAGGTGGACGACACGGAAATGAGTATCCACGGAAAGCGGACGGTTCTTGAACGTCTGGTGATGGGCGGCGAGCGAGGGCCTCGGCGGAAGTGCCCAGTTCTGTCCCGGGGGAGACCCGAGCTGCAACTGCGCTATGTCTGCATTTCTGGCTAACTTTCCAGATGCGGCCAGTCTCCTTCCGGCCCCAAATCGGTCACTCACTCAATCTCGCCAAATGTCAGCCCTTAGCGCAACCAGGTCATCCCTTGCGCGCACGTCTCGCAACATCAGCTACTGTATTTTGCTGATACGGAGATCGCGAGCGATCCACCGATAACCGCAGCCTTCGGCAATCGGCATCATTTTGCTCCAGCCGGAACCGCCCCCTACCAGACGAGACCGCGGGCGGCGACCTGCTCGACGCGGGTGACGATGCCGCCCCGATGGAAGACCATCGTATCGAACAGATTGGACACCACGCAGGTGTGGTTCGGGATGATGAAGAGCTTCTCGCCGATCTGCGGCCGGGGGCCGGTGCAATTCGACAGGTCGATCACGCCGTGTTCTTCCGAGAGGCTGCTGATCCGCGCCTCGGGATAACCGACGATCAGCCCGTAGTCGCTAAAACCCTGAAGATCCGATGTCAGCGCCTTCGACCCGGCATCGATGACGGCGCGGTCGGCGTTTGGCCGCGACACGACGGTCGCCAGCACATGCATGGCGCAATCGTCCTCGGTGCAATGGCCCATGCGCACCATCTGGCGATCGTTGTAAATATAGGTGCCGGCGCGGTGTTCCGTGGCCGAGGTGACGAGATGCGCCTCGAAGAGGCTCGGCGTTCCGCCGTTGCTGACGATCGGGCAGGTTATGCCTTCCGTTTTCAGCTGCTTGAGCGCCTCTGTGATGAAGGCTTCCACGGCGGCGGCCGATTGCGGCTTCGGATAGGTCACGATGCCGCCGAAGGTGAGGCCGTCGGCAGCGGCGATGCGCTTGGCGAGCGAGGCCGCCTCACCCGGCGTCTGCACGCCGCAGCGGCTGCCGCCGGTATCGCATTCGACCAGAACCGTGAGCGGCTTGTGGCCGGAGAAATGTGCTGCCAGCCCGTCGACCGTCACTTCGCTGTCGGCGACGACCTTGAGGGCCGAAATTCTCTCGTTCAACTTGGCCAGCCGCTCGAGCTTCTGCGGTCCGAGGATGTTGAAGGTGATGAGGATGTCCTCGAAGCCTGCTTCGGCAAAAACTTCGGCTTCCGTCACCTTCTGGCAATTGATGCCCTTGGCGCCCGCGGCAACCTGCGCGACGGCGAGAGCCGGGATCTTGTGCGTCTTGATATGCGGGCGGAAGTTCAGTCCGTGCTGATCCATATAGGATTGAACGCGGTCTATGTTTGCCGCCAGCCGGTCTTCATCGATCACAGGACGCGGCGTCGAGAGATCGGCGATCCTGTCGCCTGCCTTGGCGATGACGGCAAACCGGTTGTCATGCATCTAGGCGGCTCCGCGTTCTGGTCCATGTGGATCGGCGATGATCGGCCATATGGTCTTCGGTGCCCGCCGGTATGGCGTCGTCGCCGGATTATTGGGATAGGGCGTTCCTGCAGAGCAGTAAAGGATCTCGGCCGCGATCTTCGAGAAGGACGCGAAGAAGTGGTTGGTGGATTTGATCACCAGGATCTTCTGCCTGGCGGGGTCGATGCCCATCGCCGAAAAAAGGCTCGGATCGAAGCTTTGAGCGCGTGTGGAATTGAGGATGATGTCGAGGCCGTCAAGCACGATATGTGCGGCATCGCCGAAAGGTGCGAGGCTCTCGCCGAACTGCATCTCGGCATTCTTCAGCAGCTTGACGATCTTGACGGTGCCATCGATGGGATTGCCGGTGCCGGGCGCCGACTTGGCGCCGAAGCGCAGCGGAATTTCTGCCCCCTCGCCCGCCGCAAAACAAATCTGGACGGCCACCGGATCCCAGATGGTACCGATCGCGGCATTCGTGACGCCGCGGGCGATCAGCTCTTCGAGGATAACCGTCGCATCCCCTGCCGTGCCGCCGCCCGGATTGTCCCAGACATCGGCAATGACGACAGGCCATGCGGTGGCGGCCATCGCACGCGCGACGGCTTCCTTCTCGTCGATCTGCGGGACCATGAAGGTGCCGCGCTTCGAAAATAGCTCAAGGCCGAGCTCACGCGCCAAAGCCGCGCCCTTCTCCGGCTTATTATCAGTCACGACAAGCAGCTTCGTTCCCATTTCGGGAACGTCGCCCACCATGAAGCCGTGGATCACCGAGATCGACAGGATGTCCGGATCATCCTTCTCGATCTGCATGATCTTGTCGACGAAGGAACGCATGGGCTCGCGCGATGTCGGGAAGACGTCGATCATCTTGCAGTCGAACACCGACATAACAGGCTTAATCCGGCCCTCAAGCGTCTCGACCGCGATGCGCCAGAGATCCTCGGCGCGGTCGACGAAGTCCGTATGCGGAAACTCCTTGAAATAGACAGCGAAATCGAGAGCGGCGACGCGTTTTGCGGTAAGATGGCTGTGCGGATCGAGCTCGGCGCAGATGAGGACATCAGGCCCGACGATCTCACGGATGCGCGACAGAAGATCGCCTTCCGTATCCTCGTATCCGGCTGCCACCATGGCGCCGTGCAGGCCCATGACGACGGCGTCGACAGGCATTGCCGCACGGAGTTGGCCGAGGATTTCGTCACGCAATTCCTCGTAGGTCGTCCGGTTGACGAGGCCTGCGGGGTCGGCCCAGGTAGCCGTTCCCTCAATCAGTTCCCAACCCTTTTCTCGGGTGACGCGCCTTCCGACGGTGATCGGCGCGGTGCAGAGCGTTGGTGTTTCGGGATGCTGGCCGGGCGGGGCATAGAGAGAGGCTTCGAACGCGCGACGATCCACGCAGATCGGGGAAAAGGTGTTGGTCTCGGTCGCCAATGCTGCCGTGAAAATGCGCAAGAAAGTGGCCTTCGTGTTGTCGGCCCCGCGTCAACCCATCGGGTTCGGCAGGTAGCCGGTGAAACCTGAGATTTTCCAGCGTCCTTGGTGAAGCCTGCAATAATAGAGCGTCTGCCATTGCATGACGTCTCGGGTACCGTCAGGCTTGGAAATGCCGCCGTCGAATTTCTTGCGGACAAGCGCCATGTCGCCTTCGATTTCGATTTCTTCCAGCGTTGTCGTGGTGAAGATCGCCGTGCGTGTATCTTCCGCGAAACTCTGTTTGGCGAAATCCTTCGCCTGCCTCAGCCATTCGTCTCGATAGGCAGACAGCGTCGGAAATGCGAGACGCCACTTGTCAGGGCTGACTTCCTTGCGGCCATCGATGCCGATGAAGCCCTCTTCCACGAAGTCATCCTCGACCATCGACCAATCGGCGGCCAGAAAGGCATCGATATCGCGCGGAACGAGCATCTCCCAGATAGAATATCGGGCGCTGTCGGACGGGAATGGATTCTTGAAAGGATCGCGCATATCTGCCCTGGATTGAAATTCTTTTCATAAATCGCGTTTTTCACTGGTCAAATTCTGCTTTCTATGGTCACTTGTCAACTTATCAAGAAAATAATTTGCAAGGACTTCAGCATGCCGATCAAGCGCTATGGCACTGTTCAAACGGGCGCCGGCGGCAAGGCGCTGCCTTTCGCACGTGCGGTCGAAGCCGACGGATGGCTGTATGTTTCCGGGCAGGTTGCGATGGAAGATGGCGAAATCATCGACGGCAACATCATCGCCCAGACCCACAAGACGATTGCCAATGTCCTTTCGATCCTCGATGAAGCCGGATACGGTGTCGAGGACGTCGTGCGCGTCGGCGTCTGGCTCGATGATCCGCGCGATTTCTGGACCTTCAACAAAATCTATCAGGAGTATTTCGGCGAACATCCGCCGGCACGAGCCTGTGTGCAATCGTCGATGATGGTTGATTGCAAGGTTGAGATCGACTGCGTGGCCTATAAGAAGAAGGATAGATAGCGAACTATCGGGGGGGACGGGCTTGGATATCTTTTCAACGCTGCAGGAAGACAAGGGCCGGCTCTCTCCCTCCGAGAGCCGCATCGCGGAGATCATCGTCAACGACTTCGAGTTTGCCGTGAATGCCTCGATCATCGAGCTCGCGGAACGGGCCGAGGTATCGCCGCCGACCGTTACCCGCTTTTGCCGGCGGCTCGGTTGCGAGAGCTTTTCCGACTTCAAGGTGCAGCTTGCCCGCACCGCCCATATCGGTGTTCGCTATCTGAAGCCGGAATCGAAAAGCACCGATCCGGCTGATGTCGCCCAGGATATCATCACCAAGGCGCAGAACGCGCTCTTTCTGCTGCATCGGTCGCTTGATCTTGCCGCGATCGAAGCCGCCGTTTCGCATATTGCCAAGGCCGATATGATCTATGCGTTCGGGTCGGGCGGCAATTCGTCGATGATCGCCGACGAGCTCCAGAACCGCCTGTTCCGTCTCGGGCTTCGCATCACCGCAAGTTCCGACCACAGCATGCAGCTGATGATGGCTGCCGCGGCAAGGCCCGGCGATGTGCTGATCGGCTCGTCCTTCTCCGGGCGCAATATGGAGCTGGTGCGCGCCTTCGAGCTTGCCCGCCAGACCAAGGTGAAGACGATCGCGCTCACGCAGACGGAAAGTCCGGTTGCCAAGGCCGCCGAAATCGTCGTGCCGATCGACCTTCCCGAGGGCCACAATATCTATCGCCCGACCTCGACGCGCATAGCCTACATCGCGACGATCGATATCCTGTCGAGCCTGGTTGCCTATGCCGTTCAGCCGAAGGCGACGACCACGCTTCGGCGCATCAAGCAGCAGCTGGTCATTCACCGCGATGGCGACGACCGGCAATTGCTTGGAGATTGAGGTTCATGAACGGGAGCGACAGAAAATGACGCAGTCGATAGCCATCGTTACCGGCGCTGCAGGCGATATCGGCGCGGCGATCGCCGCACGGCTTGCCGATGACCACGACGTCGTGTTGCTCGCCGATATCGATGCTGCGGCTGCGGCTGCCGTGGCGTTGAAGCTCGGGCCGGATAATCGCTTCGTCGCCATCGAATGCGATGTAACCAGCGAGACGAGCATAGCGGAATTGGCAAGACGCGCCGCCGACGTCGGCGTGGTTAAAACCCTGGTCAACAATGCGGGTGCCGCCCGCGCGACCAGCCTGCACGACACGACGCCCGAGATCTGGCGGGCGGACAATGCGCTCAATCTCGAAGCGGCATTCTTATGTTTCCGCGCATTCGAGCCCATGCTGACGGTTTCGAAGGGGTCAGTCGTCAATATCGCCTCGGTCAACGGCATGCATGTCTTCGGACACCCGGCCTATAGCGCCGCCAAGGCCGGCCTTTTGCATTTCACCCGGCTGGTCGCCGTGGAATACGGCAAGTTCGGCATCCGGTCCAATGCCGTCGCGCCCGGCACGGTGAAGACGCAGGCCTGGGAAGCCCGCGCGGCAGCCAATCCCAACGTTTTCGAGGAAGCACGCCGCTGGTATCCGCTGCAGCGCGTCGTCGATCCGAAAGATGTTGCCAATGCCGTGGCCTTCCTTGCCGGTCCCCAGGCCGCAGCCATCACCGGCGTCTGCCTGCCTGTCGATTGCGGCCTCACGGCAGGCCAGGCCGAACTCGCGCGGACCTTCTCGCAATCGGAACATTACTGACATTCAGATGCCCGCATGAGCCGCCTTTTCCCCGACGTCTTCCGCAATCCGGCGATCCGCGCCAGCATGATCGCCATTTTCACCTTCGGAATGGCGGGGGCGATGACCGCACCTTACCGTTCGGTCGTGGGTATCCGCGAATTGGGCTTAAGCGACGGCCTCTATTCCTTCCTGAGTTTCGTCTCGGCGGCGGTGAACGTCGTCATCAGCATTCTGCTCGGCAATCTCGCCGACCGGCTGGGCGAGTACCGCTCGACGATGATCGGCGCCTGCCTCTTCGGCATCGTCGGCTACGGCATGGTCTACGCCTTTCCGACTGCGGCCATATTCGTCATCAGCGGGTTGCTGCCCCTGCCGATCTACGGGGCGCTGAACTCGCTGCTGTTTGCCAATGCGCGCGCGGCCATGCACGGCATGAACCGAAGCGACATGGTGACGGCCAACTCCGGCGTGCGCGCCATGATCTCGCTGTCCTGGGTGCTGATCCCAGGGATAACTGGCCTGCTGCTGTCTGGCGCATCGAGCATGCTGCCGGCCTACCTCTTTGCCAGCATCTCATGTCTGCTCTGCCAGGGGATCATCGTCTTCGCCCTGCCGAAGCGGACGGGAACGGAGATGGCAGCAGTTCATCATCTCAGCTATCTCGGCGCGCTTCGCCAGGTGGTTTCGCCGCGCATCTCGGCGCATATTTGCGGGGTGGCGCTCATCACCAGCACGCTGCATCTCAATGACGCCCTTCTGCCATTGATCGCCACCGGTGCCGCGCATGGCAGGCTGAGCGACGTCGGCATTCTCGTTGGCATCGTCGCATTGCTGGAAGTCGTCTTCATCATCGTCTGGTCGCGGATCGCGAGGAAGACCGGCCAGATGACGGCGCTGGCCGCCGGTACCATCATCTATGCCGTGTTCCTCAGCCTGCTCGGCTTTGCCTCCGAGCCGTGGCACCTCTATGCGCTCGCCTTACTTGCAGGCATCGGAGCGTCGGCGATCATCACCATTCCGATCACCTATCTGCAGGATCTGATCGCCGACCGGCCGGGCCTCGGCAGCGCCCTGATCTCCGTCAATATCTTTGCCAGCGCCGGGATCGGCGCGCTGGTCTTTGCCGCAGGCACCTATGTGACAGGCTATTCGGGAACCGCGATCCTGAGCGCCGTCACCGGATTGTCCGGAATAGCGATCATCGGCCTCTTGCACAGACGCGGTGTCCGTTGAGCAAATAAGTCGTTCCGAAGAATGGAGCTTTCATCGGTGTTCGTCTTGTGACAAGGGTGACGCACCATTTCCTTTGAAGGCGACATGAAGGCGATCTCCGGCACGAATCTCGAGCAGGCCAAGTCTCACAACCGGCGTGTGGTGATCGAGGCTGTCCGCACGAACGGTCCCTTGTCGCGTGCGGCGATCGCCCGGATGACGGCGCTGACCGCCCAGACTGTGTCCAATATCGTCGAGGAACTGGAGAGATCCCACCTTCTCGTCCCGTCCGAGGCGCAGAAGCTGGCGCGCGGCCAGCCGATCATCCCCTACACCATCAATCCGCGCGGCGCCTATTCGATCGGCCTCGAACTTGGCCGCCAGCGCGCAAGTGGGATCCTGACGGATCTCTCCGGCGCCGTTTGCGCGCGCATCGAGCGCCACGTCGAACATCCGGATCCGCAACGGGCCATGCCGGCTCTCCAAGCCATCGTCGAGGATCTTCAGCAAGCCTTCGCATTCGACCGGAATAGGCTGCTCGGCGTCGGGATGGCCCTGCCCGGCCGCTATGCCGATGGCGGCACCACCTCTCTCAGCCCGCTGAACCTGCCCGGCTGGCAGGATTTTCCCGTTGGGCACGAGCTGGAACAGCGGGTAAAAGTGCCGGTGCTGGTCGAGAACGATGCGACGGCAGCAGCGATCGGCGAGCGTCTTCATGGTGTCGCCCGCGGTTTGGGCAGCTTCGTCTATCTGTTTCTCGCCGGCGGCGGGGGCATCGGCGCCGGAATGTTCCTCGACGGCCACCTCTACAAGGGTAGCCGCAACAATGCCGGCGAGATCGGGCATATTATCGTCGAACCGCATGGCAAGCTCTGCAGCTGTGGCAAGCGCGGCTGTCTGGATCGCTACGTCTCGCCGGCCGTTGCCTATGAATACATGGGCATTGCCAAGGCCGAGGAGCTGTCGCCCGACGATCTCGACGCGCTGATCGCCAAGGGCAGCGAAGGTCTCGACGCCTGGCTGGATCAGGCCGTCCAGCCGCTACGGCAGACCGTCGATTTTCTGGAACTGGCCTTCGATCCGCAGACCATCGTACTCGGAGGCAGCATCTCGACGTCGCTGATGCTTCGGCTTGCAGAGCGGCTGGAGCCGTTGCACACCCCGATCGACCCTAATCAAAAACGGGCGGTGCCCCGTGTCATGATCGGCACGACCGGCAAGGATACGGCAATCCTCGGCGCCGCCGCCCTGCCGATCTTTTCCGAAACCAATCCGCGCTTCGACGTCCTGCAAAAGCCGCTCGGCTAGCTACCTTCGCCCGGGAGATTGCCGAGGCCGGCCTCTCATCCGCCTGCCGGCAGCCTCGCCTCTGACTGCGGCGGGCGACGGGCTAGAGGTGGCGCAAAGATGACCACATTCCCGAGAAGCGTCAGCGCCAGGCCGAGCAGGCCTAGGCCGGTCCAGTGGTAGCCCTCGAAGACCGTCGACAATGACAGGGCGACGATCGGGAACAGGACGGTAGCATAGGCGGCGCGTGAGGAGCCGATGCGGGACACCAGCATGAGGTAGGTGGTGAAGCCGATCACCGATCCGATGGCCGCGAGATAGAGCAGCGCGGCAAGATAGGTGATGTTGGGCGGTGCCACGATCGGCGTTTGCGTCACGGCAATCAGGAACAGGAGGATGATCGTGCCATAGGTCATCCCCCAGGCATTGGCGGTCAGCGGTGAGATTCCGACCGCGCTGTTTCGACGCGATGCCATATTGCCCAGCGAGAAGAACAGCGTGCCAAGCGCTGCGAGCCCGATCCCTTTCAACGTGCCCATATCGAAATCGACGACAACGTCCGGTCCGAAAAGGAGGAGAAGGCCGGTTGCTCCGAGCGCCGCTGCGAGAAGCGTGCGGCCTGTAATGCGGTCGCCGAAGAAGAGGCGCGCATTGACGGCATTGTAGATCGTTGCGAGCGAGAAGATCACGGAGATCAGCCCGGACGGGATAGAGGCGGCGGCGTTGTAGAAGCAGATGAAATTGAGGCTGAACAGGCAGAGCGCTTGCGCAAGGATGAAAGGTTGATCGCGCAAGGCAGGGAGCTTGAGCCGCCGCATGACGGCCAGGATGGTGACCAGGATCACTGCTGCCACCGCAAATCTGTAAAAGACCGAGACCAAGACCGGCACGGGACCGACCTGCATCGCAATGGCGATCCAAGTCGTCCCCCATATGAGGACGGTCGCGATGAAGAGAGCGGCATTTGCCATGGAGTGATCCTCGTTTTCCCGACCAATAGGCGAACCGTGCGCAGGCCTCTTGCAGATTCTTGCTATCAAATCGATTTGCCCGGACTTCCGGCTCGCCATGCGGGTCGACCGCCGGTATTGTTCGCGCGGCATGGTCAGGTGTGGGGAAGAATTGGTGAAAGATAGCCGCCTCTCGGTTTTCAGGTTTTTGTCCGCATCTCCCACTGCACGGATGTCACAGTCCATCGATTTGGGTTTCGGGCGATCAGCTGCAATCTGGAGCAATGCACAGGACAGGATGAGCTATGAGCGGCCAAACGGTCATACGTTCAGTCTTTATCTCAGGGGCGGCGCCGGAACGCGTCGTCTGGATGGCAGCCCCGGCGCGCGCGGCCGTCCGGGGGTCCTGTGCATCATGCCACAGGAGCACTCATCCGCATGGGAAATCACCGAATTCTCCGAATTCGTCCATCTGTATCTTCCCGACGATCAGATGCGCCGGATGTTTGCTGAGACGTTTGACCGCGATGCTCGGCTCATGGCTCTTCCCGAAGTAACCTTCGCCGATGCACCCGCCTTGGCGCACACGCTTCGGCAGATGACGAAAGCGATGTTGGCGGGCGGCCATCTGCTGGCTGAGGAAGCGATGACGCAGGCGATCAACGATTTCTTCGTTGATCCGCGTTATGGAGGAATGCGTCCCTGCGCGATCAGCGGCGGGCTTGCTCCTCATGTGCGGCGCCGGAGTCTGGAGTATATCGAGGCCCATCTCGGTGAGACAATCCGCTTGCAGGATCTGGCGGCGATCGGGCAGCTCAGCGCGTTTCATTTTCAGCGGATGTTCCGGGCAAGCTACGGTGTGTCTCCGCATGGCTGGGTGGCCCACCGGCGTGTCGAGCGCGCCAAATCGATGTTATCAGACATGGACCCAATAGCGCAGATCGCTTCGGCCTGCGGCTTCAGCAGCCAGAGCCACATGACACGGGCATTTAAGTTGGGCACAGGCATCACACCCTCTGCCTACCGGCAACGACAGTGAAGCCCCTTCGCTCGACCGCACTTCTCTTTTCCGAAGCCAATCCGCGCTTCGGCGTCCTGCAAAAGGCGCTTGGCTAGGCCGAGGGCTCTTCGGCCTTCCAGACCTCACTTCACCGCGATGACGACTTTCCCCTTGACGCGGCCTGTTTCCACATAGTCCAGCGCCTCGTTGGTCTTCTCGAACGGGAAGGCCCGGTCGATGATAGGGCGGATGGCGCCCGCCTCGATCAGCGCGGTGATCTTGCCGAGTTGCGCGCCGTTTGCCGTCATGAAGAGGAAGGAATAGCCGATCCCCCGGCGTTTCGATTTCCGCCGGATGCCGAAGCTCAAGAAGCGCATGACCTGCTGCAGCAGCCAGCCGAAGCCGTTTTCCCTCGCGAAATCGGGATCGGGCGGACCCGATATCGAGATCAGCTTGCCGCCGGGCTTCAGGACGGCGAGCGATTTCTCCAGCGTATCCTTGCCGAGGCTGTTCAGCACGACGTCATAGCCCTTCAGCACCTTTTCGAAGTCGTCCTTCTTGTAGTCGACCACCACGTCCGCGCCGAGGCTTTTCACCAGATCGATATTTGCCGTGCTCGCCGTTGTCGCCACATGAGCGCCGAGATGCTTGGCAAGCTGGATCGCGATGGTGCCGACGCCGCCGGAACCCGCATGGATCAGCACCCTCTGGCCTTTCTGCAGCTTGGCGCGCTCGACCAGCGCCTGCCATGCGGTCAGCGCCACAAGCGGAATGGATGCGGCCTCTTCCATGCTGAGATTGGCGGGCTTCAGCGCAACATCGGCAGCGTCGATGGCGATATACTCGGCGAACGTGCCAATGCGATCCTGATCAGGACGCGCATAGACCTCGTCACCGGGTTTGAATTGCCGGACATTGGCGCCCACCCGGACCACGACGCCGGCGACATCGTTGCCGAGCACCAGCGGAAGCCGGTAGGGCAGGATGAGTTTGAACTCTCCGTCCCGGATCTTGGCATCCAGCGGGTTCACGCTGGCGGCATGGATCTCGACCATGACGTCGTTCTTGCGCAGCTGCGGTTCAGGGCTCTGGCCGAGCCTGAGGGCGCCACCTTTCTTGTAGCGATCGATCAGGAATGCTTTCATGAGGGCGAACTTTCGTTTCTGGGATGAGCCGGCAATGCGGCAAGGCAGGCTCAAGCGGGAAGTTTGTTGAATTTCCGGAGGCTCTTGTCGACGAAGGACTCGGGCAGGAAGCGGCGGATGAAGCGCACCTGGCCTGCTGCTTTCCCGGCCGTGTAGCGTCTCTTCGGCGAGGCCGCATTGGCGGCCCGGATGACGGTTGTGGCGACCACCTCGGGCGCATCGCCTTTTGAGACGATCTCGCGCATCAGCTTCTCCGCGTCGGCGCGCACTGCGTCATAGACGGCAAGCGGCCGGTCGGGGCGCGTGATGTTCTCCTCGAAGGAGGTGCGGGTGACACCCGGTTCGACGAGCACGACGCGGATGCCCTGTGTGCGCACTTCATGATCGAGGGATTCCGAATAACCTTCGACCGCGTGCTTGGTCGCTGCGTAGAGCGCGTTGAAGGGCGCCGGGATCAGCCCAAGGATCGAGCTCAGGTTGATGATCCGACCGCCGCGCTGCCGCCGCATCACCGGCAGCACCGCATTGGTCATGCGCATCGTGCCGAAGACGTTGACGTCGAATACGGCTTTGGCCTGCGCCGTCGTCGATTCCTCGGCGCCGCCGAGCAGGCCGATTCCGGCATTGTTGACCAGAAGATCGATCCGTCCCGTGCGTTTTAGAACCTCGTCGACGACGCTCTGCACGGACTGATCGTCGATGACGTCGCAGACCAGCATGGTGATCCCATCGGCGGTGTCGGCCATCGGCTTTCGGCTGGTGCCGAACACCCGGTAGCCGTCGCGCCGCAGCGCCTTCGCCGTCACCAGCCCGATGCCGGAGGAAGCCCCGGTGACCAGGGCAATGCCGCGTTCTCTTTTGCTCATTGACGTCTGCCTTCGTTTTTGTCGTGGAACATCCATGCGCATTCTGTTACTATCAAATCGATAGCAAGTCACTACTAAAAAGATACTGACATGAAGAATCTTTCCGAACAACCCTGCCTGATCGCCCGCAGCCTGGCGCTCGTCGGCGATGCGTGGAGCATGCTGATCATGCGCGACGCCCATGCGGGGCTGACCCGCTTCGATGAATTTCGCAAAAGCCTCGGCATCGTCCCGACAATGCTGACGGGGCGGCTGTCATCGCTGACCGAGGAAGGATTGCTGGAAAAGCGTCGCTATTCCGAGCGTCCGCCGCGCGACGAATATGTGCTGACGGAAGCCGGCCGCGACTTTCTGCCGGTGCTGTTTGCGATCGGCGCCTGGGGCCGCAAGCACCGCGGCGGCGGTGCAGTCACCCGCTTCTTCGACGCCGAGACCGGAACGGAGATCGATCCCGTCACCATCGACCGCGCGACCGGCGCGGAGATTGGAACACGTCCTATTCGTATCGCCGCACCCGAATGTCAGCTGCCAGCGGCAGATGAACGCACCTGACAACACCCGTTGAAAGCGATGTCAGTATCCTTGCCATCGCCGCCTCCGGTGATGGCAAGGGTGATCCTTAAATCAAAATCCAGCCCGATCCGGGCGCTAAGACTGCTGCAGCCCGTAGAGCAGCGGCATCAGTCCTGCGAGCGCCCTGAAACGCTCCCACGACTTGGATGACGGCTTCGTCCAACCCGTTTCGGCAAGCGCGGAAAGGCGCGGGAAGACGAGGCGGTCGAAAACGGCCCGATCCGTCATCGGCTCGGACCAGATGCAGGCCTGGATGCCGAGGAGTTTCTGTTTCTGGCTCGCCGTCCAGCCGCCGATGGGGTCGAAATTGTAGAGCTTCTCGGCATCCGAAGTCCCCGCCCAGCTGGCGCCGGGCTCGTCCCAGTCGGGCCTGAGCGCCATGTCGAGGTAATAGACCTGTCCGGGGCAGACGACTATCTCGTAGCCGCGCTCGGCAAGTTCGGCCGAGACCTCGACATTGCGCCAGCTGCAGAGATAGCTCTTGGATTTGTCGATGACATCGCCGTGGGCCGCCTCTTCCCAGCCGCCGGTGATGCAGCCCTTGCTCGCAAGGAAGCGCTGGACGCGGTTCAGGAATTCCGCCTGCAGGATGGCGGCACCCGAGCCGTGGATGTCGTCGGCGCCATGGGTATTGGTCACGACGTTCAGCCGCTTGGCATGTGCATCGGCAACCTCGTCGCCCGCCACGCTACGCAGGCGTTCGAGCGCTTCCGGCGAACCGGACCATGCACCAAGCGGAACCTCGTCGGCGCCGAGATGGATGATCTTGAACGGAAAGAGCTCGATGAGTTCGGAGAGGATCGTCTCGATGATCTCATAGGTCTTCTCGCGGGCCGGATTGATGCAATTGTCGGGAAAGCCCTGAACCGAATAATAGCTGCCGACCTCGGCTGGATCGCGCAGTTCCGGTATTGCCTGCAGCATGGCGTAGCAATGGCCGGGGACATCAATCTCCGGCACGATCTCCACGCCGAAGCTCTTGGCATGGGCGACGATCTCGCGGATGGCAGCCTTGGTGTAGTAACCGCCGGTGCGGGCCGGGCTCGAACCGAGCAGCGGCGGAACGGCAAGGCCGTGGCCACGCCAGGCGCCGACCGCGGTCAAATCAGGATAGGCGTCGATCTCGACGCGCCAGGCTTCGTCGTCGGAAAGATGCCAGTGGAAGCGGTTGAGCTTATTCCAGGCAAGCACCGCCAGCAGCTTCTTGACTTCAGCCGCGCCATAGAACTGGCGGGCGACGTCGAGATGCAGGCCGCGCCAACCCATCGACGGCTCATCGACGATCTCGCCGGAGGCCGGAAACTGGAAGACCTCGGGATGCAGCCTTGCACCGCGCCAGATCTGGCCGAGTGTGACGAGGCCGTAGAGGAAGCCGGTCTGGCTGCTTGCCTCGATCGTGATCGTCTCACCCTCGAAGCTCAGCCGATAGGCCTCTGGCCCGAAGCCGGCGGCATCCTTCAGGGCAACCGGAACCGCGCCTTCCGCCTCGCTCCGCACGATGCCTTCGACGGCGAAGAGATGCTCGACCAATGCTGCGAAACTGCGGGCTGCCGCCTCCCCTTCAGCGCTCTGCGCCTGCGGCGCAAAACCGGCCGGCAAGGGCCGACGGGAAGTGACCGCCACATGGTTCGGCCAGGGAATGATCGACACCTGAACGGGCGCATTGACCGGCACCGGAAAGATCTCGGCGCCACGCTTCAGCGGCGCATTGCTGACCGAAGATCGCGTCGGCTCTATGGTGAGCAGGATCGTGCTGCCGTCGGAAAGCGCGAGATAGCCGCTCGTCGCGCCGTCCGTCCAGTGACGGAACTGCCAGCTCAGCGCGTAGACCGAGATCGTCCACGTCTCGCCGGCGCCGAGAACGAAATTGGCCGGCGGCTGGAATTCGGTGAAATTCGAGAGCCGCTGCGAGACAGTGGCGCCTTCGACGCGCCCGGCCGGATCGACACGACCTGGGCCGCTCACGCACAGCGAAAAATTCGAAAGCGGCTCGGTGCCGAGGTTCTTGAGGCGCAGGACGTAGGTAAATTCCTTGCCGTCCGCAGGCGGATTCCAAAGGGTTTCAAGCCGCAGGGTTTTCGGTCGCGATGTGGGCATGGTCACTTTTTCCTTTTGAAGATCGGGCTTTTACAAATCAGGTCTTGAGCATTCCGGCGTAAATGCCGGGAGCGGAATTGGGGATCGGCACGGCTCCGACCGCCTTTTCGTAAAAGGCCGAGGGGCCGACGTCGCCGATGATCGCATAGGCATAGCCCATCGCTTTCAGGTCGTTCAGGCTGGCAAAAAGCAATGCCCGGCCGATGCCGAGCCCGCGAAGGCCTTCGTCGACGCCGGTCGGTCCGAAGAAGCCGCGCGCCGTCGCTTCATGGCAGGAAAAACCGACGAGCTTCTGCTCGCGCGTGGCGATGAAGCAGGTCGGCGGTTGGCGGGTCATCGCGACGGACGCCTCGCTCGCCCATCCCTCACCGAATTGTTCTGCGATCCAGCCAGTGATCAGCCGGAATTCCGGCGGCAGAGCCCGGCGGATCGTCACACCCTCGCGTGCCATTCGTTCGGGCGACTGCGTGTCTGGCGGCAGGGTGGAGAGGTTAACGAGATAGTCCACTTTGCCATCCTTCAGCTGGAAACGCCGAGTGCGCGTATGAAATGGTTGGAGCCGACCTGCTCGATGACAGCCGATTCCGGACGGCTGAGCGAGCGTACCTTTTCCGCCTGTTCGAGGAAACGCGCGCTTCCGCCGGTCACGAACGGCCGGCTGCCATCCGGAACGGCCGAAAGCAGCAATTTTGTATAGGGATGGCGCGGATCGGACAGAACCGTATCGGTGTCGCCCCATTCGACCATCTGGCCGGCGAACATGACGACGATCTCCTCGGCCACATGTGCGGCCGTCGCAATGTCGTGGGTGATATAGAGCAAGGCCAGGTCATTTTCCCGTTTCACCGTCGCGAGCAGATCGAGAATGTCCTTGCGGATGGAGACATCGAGCATCGAGGTCGGCTCATCGGCCACCAGCACGCTCGGCGCAACGGCAAGCGCGCGCGCGATATTCACCCGCTGCCGCTGGCCGCCCGAGAGTTCATGCGGGAATTTCTGCCTGGTCAAATCAGGTTCCAGCCCGACGCTTGTCAGCAGGCGGGCAATCTCTTCGGCAAGATCCGCCCTGGAGCCGCTCTGCCGGTGCAATTGCAGCGGCCGCGCCAGATGATGGCTGACCGTAAAGGCCGGGTTGAGCGATGAGAACGGATCCTGGAAGACCATCTGCACCTCCCTGCGATACTGATGCTCATCTTTTGCCTCGCCGCGGACGGTCAGATCCTGCCCGCGGAAAAACAGCCTGCCGCCCGTCGGTTTGTCCAAGCGCGCGATGATGCGGGCGCAGGTCGTCTTGCCGCAGCCGGATTCGCCGACCAGCGCCAGGGCCCGACCGGGAAAGAGCGAGAAGGACACACCTTTCAGCGCCTGTACCGGGCCGAAATTACGCGTGAGATCTTCGAGCCGGATCACGGCTTCAGCGACCACAGGATTTGTCTCCGCCTTCATGCCAAGACTCCCGAGTGATGCGGATTGCCTGGAAGCTGCGGAATGGCATTCCAAAGCTTGCGGGTATAATCGTGCAGCGGCGCCTGGGCGACCTGGCGCACGTCCCCCACTTCCACGAGTTCGCCCTTCAGCATGACACCGATGCGCTGGCAGAGCTGCGCCATCAGATGCAGGTCATGGGTGATGAAGAGCACCGAGAAACCATAGGTCCGCTGCAGATCGACGACCTGCTCGAGGATCTCCCGCTGCACGACCACGTCGAGGGCCGTCGTCGGCTCGTCCATGATGATAAGCTCGGGTCTCAGCGCCAGGCAGATGGCGATGACGATGCGCTGACGCATGCCGCCGGAGAACTGGTGCGGGTAATCGCCGATGCGATGCGTGGGAATGCCGACAAGGCGGAACATTTCCTCGCCGCGAGCCCTTGATTCCTCATGCGAGCAGCCTGTGTGTCGTCGCAGAACGTCATGGAACTGCGCCTCGACCCGCATCAGCGGATTGAGCGAATTCATCGCGCTCTGGAAGACCATGCCGATGCGCTTCCAGCGGATTCTCTGCAACTCGCGTTCCGGCAGCCTCAGGAGATCCTGTCCATCGAGCCTTATGCTGCCGCCGCTGATCCAGGCAGGCGCCTTGGAAAGACGCGTGATGGCATAGGCGATCGTGCTCTTGCCGCAGCCGGATTCACCGGCCAGCCCGAAGATCTCGCCACGGCCGATATTGAAGGAGACATCCTTGACGGCGCGGAACTCTCCCTTGTCGACGAGGTAGTCGACATTGAGCTTGTCGATTTCCAGAAGATTGTCGCTCATCGGCCAAGCTCCAATTCTCTGTTGCGGGCGCGGGTGAGGCGGAACCAGCGTGTCAGCGCCGGGCCGGAGCGAAGCTGCGGATTGGCGATCTCGTCGAAGGTGAAATTCAAAAGCGCAAGGCCAAGGCCGGTGAGCGCGATGCCTGCCGCGGGCACCCCAATATCCCACCAGGCGCCGACCATGATCGCCGAGGAATTCTGGGCGTTGTAAAGCATGGTGCCCCAGGAGACCTTCAAGGGATCCCCGAAGCCGAGATATTCGAGCGTCGTCTGGGCAACGATGGCGTAGATGATGCTGCCGACGAGATTGATGCCGATCAGCGTCGTCAGGTTCGGCAGGATCTCCACGAAGATGATGCGCCAGGCGGGCTCGCCGATCATCTTGGAAGCCGTGACGAAATCACGATTGCGAAGCGCCATCGTCTGTGACCGTGTCATGCGGGCGCCCCAAGGCCAGGAGGTCAGCGCGATGATCGACATGATCGCCATCGGCCCGACCGTGCCGGCGAAGGAGGCGAGCAGGATCAGCAACGGCATGTTCGGGATGACCAGGACGGCATTCGTCGCAAGATCGAGCACCGCATCGGTCTTGCCGCCAGCATAACCGGCGACGAGGCCGATGGCCGTGCCGACAATGGTGATGGCAATGCCCGTGGCAAAGCCGACGGAGAGAGAGCTGCGGGCGCCCCAGACGAACTGGCGATAGACATCCCGCCCCATCTTCGTGGTGCCCATGACATGTTCGATCGACGGCGGTTGGTGCGAGCGTCCGACACGCGCTCCGGGCTCGCCGGGCGCAATGATCGGCGCAAACAACGCCATCAGCCACAGGGCAACAATGATGACGAGGCCGGCCAGGGCTTTCTTCTGGCGGAGGATAGACCGTAGCCCGAAGCCCATTATACGGCCTCCCGCAATCTGGGATCGACGAGCCCGTAAATGATGTCGACGAGGAAATTGGCGCCGAGCGTCGCGAGTGTCATCAGCAGCAGCTGTCCCTGGATGACCGGGTAATCGCGGGCGATGCTCGCGGTATAGAGCGTCAGTCCCAGGCCGGGATAGTTGAAGACGATCTCGGTGACGATCGAGCCGCCAAAGACGGCGCCGAGCATCAGCGCCAGGTTGGTCAGCACCGGAAGCATGGCATTGCGGGCGCCGTAGCCGAACATGACAGTGAGATGGCTGAGCCCCTTGGCGCGCCCCATGGTCACATAGTCCTCGCCGAGCACCGAGATCATCGACGAGCGCATCGTCGTCTGGAATTCGCCGATCAGGAACGGCGAGAGCGTCAGCACCGGCAGGATCGCATGGGCGAAGACGCTGCCGATGAAGGTGAAATTGAAGGCGGGATCGAGGTTCGGATCGTAGGCATAGCCCACGGGAAACCAGCGCAGCGAGACCGCGAAGACGAAAAGCGTCGTCAGCGCCACGATGACAGGCGGCACCGAAATCATGATCACGGAGAGCGGCGAGACGATCGTGTCGAAGCGCCCGCCGCGACGCCAGGCCGAGACCGCGCCAAGCACGACACCGACGCAGAGCGAAAAGATGATCGCGGTCGTCACGAGAAAGACCGTCCAGAGCGTCGACCGGCCAAGAACCTGGACGACGGTCTGGGGATAATATTTGACCGAGACGCCGAGATCCAAGGTCGCAAGCCCCTTGAGGTAATCGACGAATTGCCAGAGCATCGGCTGGTCGACCGCGCCGAAGCGCGCCTTGATCGCCTCGACGGCGGCAGGTGTCGCCCGCGGACCTAGCTGGGCGACCATAGCGTCGACCGGACTCCCCGGCATGAGCCGGGGAAGAATGAAGTTCACGACGATGGCGAACGCCAGGGCGACCGCATAGACGCCGAGGCGCCGGCTCGAAATGCGCATTTCCGCTCCCTCGCGAGGCTCAACTGACCGGCTTGAGGCGCAGCAGATGCATCAGGCGCATGCGGTTGTTGTCATGATCCTCGGGGTTCATGACGGGATCCTTGTCGGTGACCCAGCCGGTGAAGCGCTTGCTGGAGAACTGATACCAGGTCGGCCCGTTGAACACCGGCACGACGGGGAAGTCGTCGGCGATCAGCAGCTGGATGTCGTTGAAGATCTTCTTGTGATCGTCCTCCGATGTTGCCTTCAGATACAGATCGAAAAGGGCGTCCAGCTTCGGGTTCGAATAGCGCGAGGGCGCGCCGGTGATGCGCCCGCCATAAGCGGTCGACAGGTTCTGGTAATAGCCGCGGAACGGCGTTGCGCCATCGGCGCGGGAGTTCATGACGACCTCGAAGCTGCCGTCGATGAGCTGCTTGCGCCACTGTTCATATTCCGGGGTCGCGACCGACGCGTTGATGCCGGCGGCGCGCAATCCTTCGACGGCGATCTGCACCGCATCGATCCAGTCGGTCCAGCCGTTCGGAACGATAATCGCGAAGGCGATCGGCTTGCCGCTCGGCGTCGTGCGGAAGCCGTCTGCACCCTTCTTGTAGCCGGCATCGTCGAGGATCTTGTTGGCTTTCTCGGTATCGAAACCCATGAAGGCGTCCTTGTCGCCTTCGGCGCCCTTGTTGCGCCAGGTCTCGAAGCGTGGCGGCAGGCCGGTCGCATGTTCGTTGACGACGGGATAGCCGAAGCCCGCAATATCGACCATCGACGTGCGATCCATGGCGAGGCTGAAGGCATGGCGGAAGTTCAGGTCCTTATAGGCCTCGAGATTGCCTTCATTGCCGCTCTTGAAATTCATCTGGAAAGCGACGGTCTCGGCCGGCGGCTGCCAATAGCCGTTATGGTCGGGATCGAGCGCCACGAAGGTCTTGTCGATCTGGGGAATGAAGGAGCCGATCCAGTCCATGTTGCCTTCCGGCAGGATCGCAAGCATCTGGTCGTTGCCCGAGATCTGCGGCAGCCTGAGGCAATCGACATGCAGCGAGGCGGCATCCCAGTAGTTCGGGTTGCGGCATTGCTCGTAGACCTGCGGCGTGAAACGGCGCAGCTCCGTCATCGGGCCGGACCCCACAGGCTTCTCGTTCTTGAAGGCGACCGGATCGGAAACATCCTTCCAGATATGCTCGGGAACGACGGCGAGGTCGGCGAGCGTTTCCGGAAAATCGGAATTCACCGCCTTGAGATCGATCTTGACTTGGGTTGCCGACGGCGCCTCGACGGAGGCAACGGTCTCGCCGACGCCGACGCCGACGGTGTCGAGTGCGGCGTTCTTGAGCATGAGATCGATCGTGTATTTCACATCGGCCGACGTCAGCGGCTGACCGTCCGACCATTTCAGGCCTGATCGCAGCGTATAGGTGACGGATTTCATATCCTCGGAAAATTTATAGTCGGTCGCCAGACGAAACACCGGCTTGCCGCCATCCTCCGCATTGAAGATGACCAAGGGTTCGTAGATGAAATCCATGGTGCTCTGCCGGCGGCCGGCAAGGTCGAACGGATTGAAGTTCTGCACCCAGCTGGACTGCTCCTCGATATGTATCGTCAGCACCGACTCTGCGGATGCACTGCCCGCCGCGAAAGCGACAAGCACTGCCCAGCCGGCACGCATGGAAATGTCACGGAATACGCGCTTGCTCGATCTCATCCCAACGTTCCCTTGTTCTTTATTTTTGAAGTCAATCAAATTGATTTAATATTGATAGTCAGTTTCCCGCCGACACGTCAATTGCCGATTGGAAATTTCTGCAGCGCCGCCGGATCGGCTCTCCGCAGACATTAACTGGGCATGACCTTCACCCAAAAGATGGCCGCCCAACCGAGCAGCCGAGCCATCGCATCACATTTCTGCAAAAAGATATCGCCGCGCCCCTTGGCGTTAACGATTAAGGTACTTTTAAGTACCATAATTGACCCAACGATGGCGAATTGACCTTCCCGAACACGGGTCGATAAGCATGAGGCTGCTCGCCACGGCCCGGATTCACCCGGGATGCAACACATCCAACTTCATGAACGGGTCGAATTTCCAATGACGAGCATCAATACGAACAATTCAGCGATGGCTGCCCTTCAGACGCTGCGCAGCATCAATTCCAATCTCGAGACGACGCAGAACAGTGTCTCTACCGGCTACCGGGTCGACACCGCATCCGACAACGCCGCCTATTGGTCGATCGCAACCACGATGCGGTCCGACAACAAGGCGCTCTCCGCCGTGTCCGACGCCCTTGGCCTCGGCGCAGCAAAGGTCGATACTGCCTATACGGCAATGGAAAATGCGATCGACGTCGTCGACGAGATCAAATCCAAGCTTGTGGCAGCGACTGAAGACGGTGTCGACAAATCAAAGGTCCAGGAAGAAATCACGCAGCTTCAGAATCAGCTGCTGAGCATCGCCCAGTCAGCGTCGTTCTCTGGTGAGAACTGGGTCGCGGGCGAAAGCGGCACGAAAAGCGTCGTGTCGTCCTTTGTTCGCGATGGCTCCGGCGCCGTTTCCGTTAAAGTGACGGATTATGCCCTGGATACCAGCTCCACGGGCAACGTGTTGTTCGGCATGAGCAGCGGGACGATCGATACCGCGTCCGGCATCCTCGGAACGGTGGACGCAAATGGCGATTCCGTCTATTCGCTCGACATTACCGACTTCACCACCGGTCAGATCCAGTCGGCGCTGTCGACTATCGAATCCGCGCTGTCGGCAATGACCTCTGCCGGTGCGCAGCTGGGTTCGATCTCGACGCGCATCGAACTGCAGGAAGACTTTGTCGGTGCGCTGTCGGATTCCATCGAGTCGGGCGTGGGACGGCTGGTCGACGCCGACATGGAGGAGGAGTCGAGCAGGCTGTCTGCCTTGCAGACACAACAGCAGCTGGCGATCCAGTCGCTATCGATCGCGAATTCGTCGTCGCAGAATATCCTGTCGCTCTTCCGCAGCTAAGCCCCGGACAAATAGGACGCTCGGACCAAATCCGTTGAACGGAGGATCGAGCCTGACCTACCCGGTCAGGCTCGATCGCAATTGGGGATGGAAATGCCTACAGCGCCGCTGTCTTTCAGACGCCGCGCTGCATCACTTTGAATTGCTGCATATTTTACTCTCGATCGATTCCGATTTAAGGAATTCTGCAGTAGTCTTCGCACCCTGGGCGGAGAATGCAGCGCGGGGGATCATCGCATGTCGGAACGACTTGAATCTGCCCGCCCTGATGAAACACCCGCCATCGTCTGGCTCGGCTTCATGGCGATGTGCGTCGGCATGTTCATGGCGATCCTCGACGTCCAGGTGGTGGCGACATCGCTGCCGACCATCCAGTCGGCGCTGGATATCGATCCGGATCAGATGAGCTGGATACAGACGGCCTATCTCATTGCCGAAGTGGTGGCGATCCCGCTCACCGGCTTCTTGACGCGGCTTCTGACGATGCGATGGCTGTTCGTTACCGCCATCTGCCTGTTCGTCGCAGCCTCCGCCGGCTGTGCAATGAGCGGCAGCTTCGGTGAGCTGGTCGCCTGGCGGGTGCTTCAGGGTTTTTCCGGCGGAACCCTGATCCCCTCGGTGTTTTCGGCTGTGTTCATTCTCTTTCGGAACGAGCGCCAGGCGCTTGCGACGACGATCGCCGGCGTTCTCGCGGTTTTGGCCCCGACCGTCGGACCGATCGTCGGCGGATGGCTGACTGAGACCTATTCCTGGCACTGGCTGTTCCTGATCAACATCCTTCCAGGCATTGCCTCGGCAATCCTGGCGGCACGGTCCCTGCCGAGGCAGGCGACCGATCCGTCCGAACTCAGGCATCTCGACGGCCTGTCGCTTCTGCTGATGGCAACCTCGCTGACGAGCCTGGAACTCAGCCTGAAAGAGGCGCCGACGAGCGGCTGGATCTCGGCCTATGTCCTAAGTCTGCTGGCGGTCTGCCTTGCGTCGGGAGGTGTCTTCATCTGGCGAACGCTGCGCAGAGACCGGCCGATCGTCGATCTCGGAAATTTCGGCGATCGAAACTTTCTCGTCGGTTCGGTTCTGAGCTTCGTGCTCGGCATCGGCCTCTTCGGCTCGGTCTATCTCATGCCGGTCTTTCTCGCTTTCATCAGAGGACACGACGCCCTTCAAATCGGCATGACGATGCTGGTCACCGGCGTCGCGCAATTGATCACGGCGCCGATCGCGGTCGCGCTGGAGAAGCGGATGGACGCGCGCGTGCTGTCGGCCGCCGGTTTCGCGCTCTTTGCGATCGGTGTCGGGATGAGCGCTTTTCAGGACCCTCGTTCGGATTATGACGCGATGTTCTGGCCGCAGGTCGTGCGCGGCGTCGCCATCATGTTCTGCCTGCTGCCACCGACGCGACTGGCGCTCGGCACTCTGCCGCCAGACCGCATTCCCGACGCGAGCGGACTTTTCAACCTGATGCGCAACCTCGGCGGGGCCATCGGCATCGCGCTGATCGACACCATCATCTACACGCGCTCGGAGCCGCTGGGACAGGGCCTCTGGACCCGCCTTCAAGCCGGCGACGTCGAGGCCGCGACATTCGTCGGCGCACCTCTCCAGACCATATCCGGGCATAGCGGCAGCTTCGACGCGGATACCACGGCGCTGCTCGATCCGCTGGTCCAGACCGCGGCAAGCGTCCAGGCAATCAACGAGGCCTGGATGGTAATTGCCGTCCTGACCGGCTGCGCCCTGCTCTCAGTGCCCTTTGCCAGGCGGCCAACGTCAACGTGAAAACCAGGGTTGACGAAACCGCTCTAAGAGAATCAACTAAGTTGTTGAAAAACCTGGAGCCGAGACTGCAATGGTGCCACCAGCTGTCAGTCTCGCCGCAAAAATTTATTCTGCGACAAGGTCGAACCTACCCTCCGCCATCCCGAGATGGAGGCCAACGCATCGGTCAAGCGGCTTCTAGGCTAGCGTAGCACTGCGTGTCTCTGCATCGATGAAATAGGCTGCAGCACCTGCCAACAGCAGCAAAGCAGCGAAAATCCCGATGACCAGGCCGAAATCTTTAGTCACAAAAAGACCGATCAACGATGGCGCAAGTAGCCCTCCAAGCCGAGCCATAGCACCGGCGGCACCCATTCCGGTTGCCCTAGATGCAGTGGGATAAAGCTCTGGCGTATAGGCGTAGAGTGCACCCCACGTACCAAGTAGCGCGAAACTCATGATTAGCAGTGACGACGCTACCAAGAGTGCGGATGAGCCGACGACGAACAAAATGGATCCCATCGCAGAAAGGATGCAAAATGCCACAAGCGTTGGACGCCGCCCCCATTTTTCGACGCCGTAGGCAGCGAGCGCATACCCAGGAAGCTGGGCAAGCGCGATCAGCACAAGAAAACCGTAGCCTCGAACGAAGCCAAAGCCGTCCCCGGCAAGTTTCGGAGGTATCCAGGTGAAGACGCCATAGTAAGAAATGGACACCAGAAACCAAACCGCGAGGATCAAAAGGGTTCGACGCCGCAGAGCGTGGGAGAATATTCCGATACTACGCGTCGTTGTCGCAGGCGCGATGTCAACCTCTTGTCCCAGAGCACTGCGGCCATTCACCAGGGCCATCCGGTCGATGATCGCCTTTGCTTCTCCACCCCTTCCCTTGCGCAGAAGATAGAGCGGCGATTCCGGCACGAAAAACCGCAGACCGAAACCGATAATCGCCGGGACCGCTGTTACGGCAAAGATCAATCGCCAGGCTTCGGCCACGTTCCAGAGACTGAGCAGCCAGGCTGCAAGTGCGACAACCAGAGTTCCGACGGCCCAGAAACCCTCCAGCAGCACCAGCCACCTGCCTCGGTTCTTCGCCGGTAGGAATTCGGCCATCATCGCATAGTCCACCGGCAACGTCCCGCCGACTGCTGCACCGGTCAGGAAGCGCATGAACAGGAGGAACGTGAAGTCTGGCGCGAAAATTGACAGCGTGCCAAAGACGGCATCACAGGAGACAGTCGCGATCAAAACGCCGCGACGGCCGATCCTATCGGCAAGCCTACCAAACCCCATTGCGCCCAGAAACATGCCAAGGAAAAACACCGTGCCCGTTGAAGCGCCTGCGGCACCGTTAGTTCGAAGCTCGTGGCGATCGAAGCGGCTGTGAAGCCCACTGCGATGACCTGCATGGCGTCAGTGCCCAGACCAACCCGAAGATGGCCATCAGCCGTCCCTGATATCGTCCTGCCCCCGCGTGGTTGAGTGCATCGTCGATTGTGATTGTGGTCATTTGTTTTCCATACCCGGCTGCCGTGGTCCGCTCATAGCGCATTCAGCCCAAAAGGTCACAGCCGCAAGCCGCGATGGAGGTCGTCGCCGCGATATAAAGGCGAATCGACCGTCTCCTGTGATGGCACGATGTCTAATGGCCAAAGGTTTTCCGCGAGGTTCACGTCGGACGGTAAACCGCCCACTTGACCACTAGTGGCACCACCCTCCTATCCGACGGCATTGGCCTCGGTCTGTCCCAACCGCGATCCTGAAAAGCCCGATGTTGAGATCGGGCTTTTAACTTCCTCGCCGTGAATTAGTCTCGATGCTCAGGCATTTCTTTCAGCTGATCTTTTGTCCAGGACGTAACTGCGTGAACGTCGCCATCTTCATCTCGCATGAAGTCCAGATCGCTGATCGGCACGGAAACAGGTTTCGCGCCAATGCCGAGAACCCCACCGACGTCGATGACGACATTTGCGCTGGTGCCTGAACCGTGCACGTGGTCCACGCTTCCAACCTTGTCGTCATCTGCGCCGTAGACAGTAGCGCCTTCAAGGACTGCGGCCGTTAGTTCGTCGGTGCCCAGTCTTACGTGCTTGCTGTGGTCCATTTCAAACTCCTCCGTTCGAGCCCATGTGAAAGCCGCCGGGGGTGCTGTTTGTTCCTGTGTGAGGCTAATGGTTGACGCTCAAAGAGCTATCGGCCTTTGGGGACCGTTGTTGCTCCTCGTTGTTTAAGCTCCTGTAGATGAACGGTTAACTTGGCGAATGGCTTGAAATCGTCGGCCGTGCCGAGCCCCATGGCCCTATCGCGCATTCGTAGCGAAATCTAACCTACGATTTCGGCTTAAAGAACCTATCGGCTTCCTTCATCGCATTCTGCGCCGATCCGTACAGCGCGCTTACGGCATCGCGCATTTCGGCAAACGCCTGCATGGTTCGTGGCGAAATGTAATCGCCTCTTGCTTCAGCATTGAGCCGCAAAGCTCTCTCGCAATCGGCGGCAATTCTATCCAGCTCCGGGGAAACCCGATAGAGCCGTTCCAAAATGGCGTCGATGTCACCCTTGGCGCGTTCAGACATTCGTTCTGTCATCAAACCCTCACCGCTGTGTCCCTTCCCCTGCAGCAGCCGAAGAACTCCTAAAGCAGTGTTCCCTGCTCGGCTTCGTCAGCCACTTTTACGTCCGCGTCACCACGGCGGCGAAGTTCCGTCTCCGCGCTGAAGCGGACGTCGGTATCCCGATCGCGAGCGAACGCCTGCAATACCGCAATATCCACCCGATCCCAGCTTTTTCCACGCTCGGGGCCTGTAGGTACTCGTGGCAAAAGGCCCGGCTCGCTGCTCCATTTCACCAGTTGCTCGAAGGTGGATTCATTCAACATGTCCCGCAAATGATGTCCGGTTACGTACGCATCGGGCATTGCGCGGTGGGCGGGAAGACCGATCGCGTGCACCAGTCCCTCGGGCATACGCAGATACCGGAGCATCTGGTTGGAGAACCTCGGCAGTTCAGGCCACAGGCGAAGCGCGCATTTCCACGTACATATCCAGGCCGCTCCCCTGGAAAATCTGGGGGTGCAGTAGCGCTGCTCGAAACTTGCCCGATGTGCAGCCAGTGCGATCACTCCACCTTCCGGCCGTAAGACGCTTGCGGCAATTTCTTTCCAAAAAGGTGCCGTCGCGACCTCTGCGTCCACGATGTGATGTATTGCCATCGTCTCAGGAGAGATCGGTCGCCCTGGATTTATAAGCAATGATCCGCGCTCATCGTCAACCCGCCATCTCCCGTCATGGCCAAGCACGACGTCCTGCCAGCCGATCTCGCAAACATCATTCGGGCCATTCCCGGCTGTTTCGAGGTCAACGACCCGGATGCGAGATGCATGATCTACAGGTTTTGATAGGATCCCACTGCTCTCAATCAACATATTTAGTTATTTCGACCCGATGCCGTAAAAGTCCAGATATCACTCGGACATGATGCGACAGGCTGCTAACGATTGTCGACATGGTCGACGTGCTTAACCTGAGCGACATGGCTAAAAGAGGCCTGCTCCGCCACTAGCACCGATCATTTTGGAGAATTTTCCCAATGTTCCGTAAAATAACCGGGGCCACTTACCAGGCCCAGGAGATCGGACTTTACGCGACGGCGTCTCGCCTGTATTGCAGCACCACTTCAAATCGCCTGCCGACTTGTTGGTTTTCGCGCTTTGAGCAACAAAAAGGGCGCTCCCCGGAAACGGGTTGAGCGCCCTATAACTTTCCTCCATTGCAATCGTGTCTCGACAGCTCGCATATCGCCCGGGTCTCACACAAACTCTATCAATGACTGAATTGCGGTTTAGAACCGAGGCCAGCGCCTGGGACTTGGATGCCCGTCAATCAAACCCGGCGGCAACGCGTGATTTTCGCGGACAAAAAAAGAGGGCCGACGGAGAACCGCGGCCCATTAATTGTGAAGGTATAAACCTCCAGAGGGGAACAGCTGAAACGACGGAACTGGGAGGAAAGCCGTCGTGTTGCATCAGCTGTGATCACCATGCTCCTTTTTTGACCGGTTGGAAAACATTTTTTGTGCAATGCAGCTATGCAACAGCGGATCATCCAGCCGAAGTGGTCCGTGGAGGATGGCATCTTGAAGGCTCTCACCGCGACCTCTTGAACTCTTTAGAAGGCGTCGATCCGGAGCCGGACTAGGCCACAGAGAAACGAGCCATCCAATGATGAAGAGGCCATGCGTGCGATGCCTTTGATCGGGTTCGGCGATTTCGCTTGATTTTACTCGGCGTCGTCGTTCGCCTTTGGGAACAGTTGCAGCACATTTGACCCACTCGGGTGCGCGAGAGCGCGCGCCTTTGGGCGCCGCGAGTTGTTTTCTCCAGCCTTTTGGATAGCTGAAACGAGACCTTCCCGCTGGCGATAATAATCTGGCTTGGCAGGCAGGGTGAGGTCAAACTCTTCGAGCATACGCTCAATAATGTCCATCGCTTCAGCCGCCAGACCAGCATAACCTTCTTGGCGTCGCTCGAAGAAGCCATCGTATCCGGGCTTGGAAAGGTCGAGACTATCCAACGCATAAGAAAGGGTCTTCACTCGGTTCGACAACCACAAAATTTCTTCTGAAAGCTCGGTACTAAAAAGTCCCCAGTTCGCGTCGTGCGGAAGTGCAAGGGTTGGATCGCGAACGTGAAACGCGAATTCGCCTTCATCCATAGGATTGAACTCGGGCATGTCGTGAACGGCCGCGTAGCTGGCTCCGACAAAATCGTCTAGGGCCAGCACCGTCAGCATCGCTAGGTTTCTAACCTCGGCTTTCGGGCGTCGGTTGATCCTAGACTTCGCAAGTCGAATGACGATGGGAAGCAAGGAGCCAGCGGCTAAACCGCCAGCGCCGATGAACGCTCCCATTGCCATGATCCCTTGAGTGGTTTCGAAGAACTGCGTCAATAGTCACCTCGTTGAATGGGAGCTGCGAGTTGCGTCAAGAAGCACGCACAGACGGAATCAGCGCTTTCCGTCCCAGTTTGCCTTGAACTTAATTGATAGGGAACTCCGTTCCCGCCGTATGGCGCCATTGAGCAACCTGACGGCATCATCGTCTCCGGCGACCTCAGTTCCTTTGACGCCTTGGCAATGACCTCTCGGTGCAACTTTCGAATTGAAACATCAAGTGATATCGGCTGGCCTGTCTTTCAAGGACCTAATCGAGAACCGGCGATAGTGGTAAGATTTCTCTCAACCATTTTGCGTCATCCTCCAGTTCCCTTCTGAAGCCAATCGACGAGATCTCAATGGCCACGGACCTTGACCGCAGTTTTCAAATGCCCCGACGCGACGAGCTTGGCCTCTTCACGATTAGCAACGGTTCCGGCCTGTCGATATCGGCCTTGCCGAACGGCACCCTGTTTGCCATCGAATACGCCGACGACAAGGGATCGGTGCAGATCAACCAGATCCAGGGCTCGCCGCTCGCCGGCGGCGTCGGTCGCCTTTATCTGCGCATCGGCGGGGCCGCGCCCGAGGTGGTGGAGCTTGTCGGGCCTCGCGCTAACGGCAGCTTCGGGCACGATGCGACGAGCCTCTCCTGGAGCGGCAAGAGAGGCAATATCGGCTACAATGTCCGCCTCGCGCTTCATCCCTCCGAAACGGCCTGGTTCTGGCGTGCCTCCATCCGGCATCTGAAGGATGGGACGCTGCCGGTCGATCTGGTGCTGATCCAGGACGTCGGTCTCGGCGATCGCGGCTTCCTGATGAACAGCGAAGCCTATGCATCGCAATATGTCGATCATCATATCGCCGATCACGAGACATTCGGCCCTGTCGTGATGAACCGGCAAAATCTCAAGCAGTCGGGCGCCCGCAACCCCTGGCTCGCGCAGGGCTGCCTCGATGGCGCGGCTGCCTATGCCACCGATGCGATCCAGCTGGTGCAGGCGAGTGACCGTCTCGGCGACCTGCTGGTCGGCCCCTTCGGCACCAACCTGCCGAGCAAACGGCGGCAGCAGGAGACGGCATGTCCCGCCATTCAGTCGAAATCGCTCTCCGTGCCGGCGACCGGCGCGACCGCGACCTTCTTTGCCGTGTTCGCCGCTGATCATCCCGAGGCGTCGAGCGATGCCGACCTTTCACGGCTTGACGAGCTCGCGGCCACAGACAGTGCGGTCTCCGATATCGAGGAGGCCACGCCGGTCCGCAGCCTGCTGCAGGATGCGGCCCTGCTGAAGGCCGAGGCGCTGGATAAAAAGGCGATCGGCAAGCTCTATCCGGAGCGGAGCCTGGAAGAGCGCGTCGACGGAAAGCTTCTTTCGTTTTTCGTGCCGGACGGCGTTCTGAACCGTCATGTGGTCCTGCGCGACAAGGAGTTGATGGTGGCGCGCCGTCACGGTGCCATCGTCCGCAGCGGCCAGAATATGCTGCTCGATGATGCGACGCTTGCCGCGACCTGTTGGATGCAAGGCATTTTCGCCGCCCAGTTGACGATCGGCAATACGTCTTTCCACAAGCTCTTTTCCGTCTCCCGAGACCCCTACAATCTGACCCGCGCCAGCGGGCTGCGCATCATGGCGGATGTCGGCGCCGGCTGGCAGCTACTGGCGGTGCCGTCGGCTTTCGAAATGGGGCTCAGCGATTGTCGCTGGATCTATCGCCTCCCCGAACGCACGATCATCGTATCGGCGGTCGCCTCCGGCGAGGATGCAGCGATGCAGTGGACCGTCTCCGTCGAAGGCGAGCGGTGCCGCTTCCTGGTGTTCGGCCACGTCGTGCTTGGCGAGCGAGAATATGATGCGGGCGGGCAGATCGAATTCGATACGTCAGCCAAACGCATCCTTTTCCGGCCGGACCCGGCCTGGCTCTGGGGCGAGCGTTATCCCGATGCCGGCTATTGGCTGGTGAGCTCGACGCCCGATGCGATCGAGGAGATCGGTGGCGACGAACTGCTCTATAGCGACGGGGTAACACGCAACGGCGCCTTCGTGGCGCTCCGATCCCTGATGACGCAGGCGCTCTCTTTCGCCGTCGTCGGCTCGATGACCGATGCGGCGGAAGCCGAGCGCCTGGCGCAACGTTACGAGGCCGGCATCACCCATGAAGCCATGCTTGCACCGGCATCAACATTCTGGCGGAACACCGTGCGCGGCGTGACGATCGTCGGCACGTCGCCTGATCTTGCCGCGCAGACGGCCCTGCTGCCCTGGCTTGCGCATGATGCGATCGTGCATCTGAGCGTACCGCACGGCCTCGAGCAATATACCGGTGCTGCCTGGGGCACACGCGACGCCTGCCAGGGGCCGATCGAATTCCTGCTCGCCTACGAGCATGACCGGGAGGCCAAGGAAGTGCTGAAAACCGTCTTCAGCGAACAATACCTGGAAAAGGGAGACTGGCCGCAATGGTTCATGCTGGAGCCCTATGCCAACATCCGGGCGGGCGATAGTCACGGCGACATCGTCGTCTGGCCGCTAAAGGCGCTCTGCGATTACATCGAAGCGACCGGCGATCTCGCCATCCTCCACGAGAAAGTCTCCTGGCGCGACGAAAAGACGATGGCCCGGGCGCCGGAGCTCGACACCATCGCGATCCATGTCGAGAAGCTGCTCGAGACCGTTCGCGAAGCTTTCATCCCGGGAACACATCTGATCCGCTATGGCGAGGGAGACTGGAACGATTCCCTGCAACCGGCCGATCCGCATCTGCGCGACTGGATGGTCAGCAGCTGGACCGTTGCCCTGCTCTATGAGCAGATCGTCCGTTATTCGGCGATCCTGCGCCGCCTCGGCCATGGCGGCAAGGCCAAGGGCTTGAGGAAGATCGCAACGGCGATGCGCCGGGATTTCAACCGCCATCTCGTGCGCGATGGCGTCGTTGCCGGCTACGGTATCTTCGATCCCAGCCATGACGGCGTCGAATTGCTGCTGCATCCGAGCGACCGGCGCACCGGGCTGCATTTCTCGCTGATCTCGATGACGCAGGCGATGCTCGGCGGCCTCTTCACGCCGGTTCAGAGGCGCGTTCATATGAAGCTCATCGAGGAGCATCTGCTCTTTCCCGACGGCGTGCGGCTGATGGAAAAGCCGGCGACCTATGCCGGCGGGCCTGAGACGCTGTTTCGCCGCGCCGAATCCTCCTCCTTCTTCGGCCGGGAGATCGGGCTCATGTATGTCCATGCGCATCTGCGCTACTGCGAAACGTTGGCGCTGGAGGCAGAAGTGGACGAACTCTGGAAGGCGATCGCCGTCGTCAATCCGATTTCTGTCACCACGGCGCTGCCACATGCTTCGCTGCGCCAGCGCAATACCTATTTCAGCAGCAGCGATGCGGCTTTTCACGATCGTTATCAGGCAACGGCGGAATGGGAGCGCGTCAAGGCGGGAGAGATGGCCGTCGACGGCGGATGGCGGATCTATTCAAGTGGCCCGGGGCTCTACACCAGGAGCTTCGTCGAAAATATCCTCGGCTTCAAACGGCGCTTCGGCCGGCGCAAACGCAAACCCCTTCTGCCCGCGATCCACGCCTCAGCCGATCTGCAAACGGATCACGCCGCCTGGCGGCGGCTGATGAAGCCGAAGCCTGAGGTGTGAAGTGGGCGGGTGCCATGCACTGCGGCATTATGCGGTAGCGTCGCGCAGCTCCTCGAAGCGTGCGGCGCTTTTCGACAGGTGGCTTCGGATGGCGCGACGGGCGGCGGATTCGTCGCGGTCGCGGATCGCCGCGAATATGGCATGGTGTTCCCTGCGCATACGCGCCGCATGGCGCTTGCGCTCGGCGGATGTCATCTTGTCCAAGCGCGCCCATTGCCGCGGCACCATGATGTTGCCGAACGTGTCGAAGAGGCGGCCGTAATAGGAGTTTTGCGTCGCGACCAGAATGGATCTGTGGAAGGCATAATCCTCTTGCGCGCCGTATCCACCCTCCTCGAGCGCCTTGTCGAGGGCGTCGAGACGATCCTGCATGCGCTCGATATCTTCCTGCGTGCGCCGCATCGCGGCAAGACCGGCGGCTTCGTATTCGACCCCCATGCGCAGCTCCAGCACGCGCAAAACCTCGTCGATCGACTGCAGGTCGTTGGGAATGATGGAGAAGGATCTGGGCGTCGGATCGTTCGAGACGAAAGCCCCAAGGCCTTGCCGCGTGGTGATCAGCCCCTTCGCGCGCAGCGCGGCGAGCGCTTCGCGGACGATCGTCCGGCTGACGCCGGTTGCCGTCATGATCGCCTGTTCGGTCGGCAGGCGTTGGCCGGGCTTCAGGTCGCCGGACTCGATTTGTGCCGTCAACATATCGGCAAGGTTGCTGCGCAGGTTGGGCGCCTGCTGAATGGTGGTAAAAACCGCGTTGTCCTTATCTGCCATCCTGATTCGAAATCCCGGTGTCGAGACGGCTGCGCCGACCCGTTTCCTGTTCGCATTCCGCATCCACACCAATGCGGTGGGCAGCGGTGCTAAAGCGCGTCGCGATCTTTCAGATTAGCTCCCCCGCTTTAGGTCTTTGTTTTTACACATGTCGTTACCACAAAACCGCATCACACTTTTGCGCGACATGTTTCAGGCCTGATCGGTTGGTGAGACCGATCAGCGCGCCAGCCAACCGCCATCGACGGGCAGCACCGTTCCATGCACGTAGTCGGATGCCGACGATGCCAGGAATACGGCCGCACCGCCGAGTTCGGACGGCGTTCCCCAGCGCCCGGCCGGGATGCGGGCAAGGATGGCGGCATTGCGGTCGGCATCCTCGCGCAGCGCCGTGGTGTTGTTGGTCACGAAGTAACCCGGCGCAATGGCGTTGACGTTGACGCCCTTGCCGGCCCATTCGCAGGCCAGCAGCTTGGTCAGTCCGGCAAGCCCACTTTTTGAGGCGGTATAAGACGGGATGCGGATGCCGCCCTGGAAGGAGAGCAGCGAGGCGATGTTGATAATCTTGCCCCTGCCCTTGTCGACCATGTGGCGGCCGGCCGCCTGCGACAGGAAGAAGGCGGTCTTCAGATTGACGTCGATCACCGCGTCCCAGTCTTCCTCGGTGAAGTCGAGCGCATCGGCGCGGCGGATGATGCCGGCATTGTTGACGAGGATGTCGAGGCCGCCGAAGGTCTGGATGGTCTCAGTGACGATCCCCTTGACCGGTTCGATGCTGGCGAGATCGGCCTTGACGACATGGAAGCGGCTTCCCGCCTCCTTCACCAGTGCCTCGGTTTCGTCCATCGAGGAGCGTCCGACGGCGACGATCGACGCACCGGCCTGCGCCAACGCGGCCGCGATGGCCTGGCCGAGCCCTGTATTGGCACCGGTGACGACGGCAACCCGGCCGGAAAGGTCGAAGGGATTTGCCACGATGCTCACCTCAGATCTGCAATGGCGATATGGTCCATGTCGGTGAAGCTCTTATTGTCGCCGGCCATCGCCCAGATGAAGCTGTAGTTCCTGGTGCCGGCGCCCGAATGGATCGACCACGGCGGCGAGATGACTGCCTGTTCGTTGGCGACAAGCATATGCCGGGTCTGCTGCGGCTCGCCCATGAAGTGGAAGACACGCTGCTCCGCTTCCAGATCGAAATAGAGATAGGCTTCCATGCGGCGGTCATGCGTATGGGCAGGCATGGTGTTCCAGACGCTGCCCGGCTCGATCATGGTGAAGCCCAGTGTGAGTTGGCACGACTGGCAGACATCAGGATGGATGAACTGGTAGATCGACCGCTTGTTGGCCGTCGCGGCTTCGCCCGGCGTCAGGTGACGGGCCTTTTCGCGGGTGAGCAATACGGTCGGGTGCGTTTGATGCGCTGGCGTCGAGACCAGATAGAACTTTGCCGGATTGGCGGCATCCGCGCTCTCGAACCTGATGTCCTTGGCACCCTTGCCGACATAGAGGCAATCATATTTGGCAAGATCGTAGTTCGTGCCGTCGACGATGATGCGGCCGGCACCGCCGATGTTCAGGGCGCCGAGTTCACGCTCGGCAAGGAAGGTTTCCTGTCCGATCGCCGTCGGCGCCGTCAGCGTCAGCCCCGGGCCGAGTGGCGTCGCGCCGCCGATGACCATCCGGTCGTAATGCGAATATGTGAGCCGGATCTCTCCGCTCGCGAAGACGGTTTCCACCAGAAAGTGACGCCGCAGCGTCTCCGTGTCGAAATCACGCACGGCCTCGGGATGGGAGGCGTGCCTCACGTCGATCTGCATGTCAATTTTCCTTCCGCTTCATTGTCGCTACGGGTCGTCGCTGTTGCGGAAGCCGATCTTGTCCGGCGTGTTCCGCTGCGGCGGTATCCATCCGGTTACATAGTTGTACGACAAGTTTGGTGTCAACAGGTTTGTCGGTGCTTGCTTGAGCAGACGCAAGGCCCGCAAGAGCACGAAAGAAAATCTGGGAATAGACAGGAGAATTTCTGGAAATGATGACGCCATCATCCAAGCAATGGATCGCAAGCGGCTGTTCTTGGCGCGATCCAGCGGTGCTATCGGCCAAAACGAAAAAGCCTGCCGCGGGAGGAGGTGCGGCAGGCTTTCGTAAAAAACCGAACGACAGCTGGGAGGAGGAGTGCTGTCATTCCACAGACGACCCTGGGAGGAGGATGGGGCGCCTGTACATCGAAGGGATGCGGGAGGAGGTGCATCGCTTCGATAGAAATAATCATACTTATTTTTTGCTCAGTTGATAGGCACTTCTTTGCAGGGCAGCTATGCGTTATGCGAAAAGCGGGAGGCTCGATCACGTGGTCCATCTGCCGGAAGCACAAAAGCAAAGCGCCCGCTCGGGAGGAAGCAGGCGCTGGCATAGTCTTTGAAGATGCTTGATCTAAGCTGCCGTTAGCGGGCGATGGCTGCGCGGGCGACGTTGCGGATTTCGCTGCGGCCGATGCCGAGGTCGTCCAGTTCGCGTGCGGACATACGACCCAGTTCAGCGACCGTCTGACGGTACTTGCGCCAGTTATTGAAAGAGCGTGCTACGTTCATGATGATCCCCTTTCGTGGGCTTTCGAAGCTTAGCTGCCAGTCCTTGGCGCTTCGTTCGCTTCGATGAGCTGTATATAGTATGGGACATCTGATTATTGCAGCGCCAATGCATCACTGCACCTATGCGGCGATTGCATGGGTCGCCATATCTTGCAGCGGATCAGGATCCGAACCGCTTCGCGATCAGAGTTTGAAACGATCGAAGGCCGTCAGCCGCACGATCGGCGGCTCCGCCTCGGCCCAGCGGTAAATATCCGAGCGCAGATAGGAAAGTTCGTCGCCGAGATCCTCTTCGCCGACTTCGATCCACCAGGACTTCAAGCGGCCGTCGCTGCCGTCCGACCAGCGGTAACCCCTCGCCTTCAGATGATCCTTCATCTCGAACGGGCTGTGTTCGGCAAAGATACGGATGCGCGAGCGCTGGCTGGCGCGGTAAAGCTCGGTGAACGGGCTTTCACCGTTGCGCTGCTCTCGATCGAGGATTTCCAGGAGTGCGTGGCAGTCGTCCACGGCGCGATGGCCTTCGTGGAAATATCCGGCCTGGCCGACGAGATAACCGAGCTTCGTACCCTCGAAGCCGCGGGCGCTCCAATCGATCTCCGAAACGGAGCATGCCCAGGCTTTGCCGGTGAAAATCTTCGAGAAGGCCTCGCAGAACGGCCGGTCGAAACCGGCATTGTGGGCAATGATCAGATCCGCCGGCTCGATCAGAGTTCTCAGCGATTGGATATCGATGAGCTGTCCTTCGACCATCGCATCGGTGATACCAGTCAGGCGGGTGATGTCCGGCGGGATCGGCCGGGACGGCTGTTGCAGGCCGCCGTAAATGCCGACGATATCGCCGATTGCGCCGTCATCGTCGAAGGTAAAGGCGACGGCGCCGATTTCGATGATCTCGTCGCTGCGGTGGTTGAGACCTGTGGTCTCGGTATCGAGAATGACGCCGAGCCGCGAAAACCCCGGCTGTCTGACTGACGCAATCGGCCGGGCGGCCAGTTTTCTCAAGATGCGATAGTTGCCGCTCTCTTCGAGCGCCCGCGCCATGTCTTCATCGGAGTGAACGACCGGCTGCGATGGCCGCCGGTGCGATGGACCGCGTGCCTTGGCAATCGCGGGCGATGCCTTGGCAAACATGTCGAGTTGCGAATCTCTGTGCACGCTCATCGAATCTATATGTCACGGAGACGCGATTTAATCCATCGCACGACAGCACCGCGCGCCTTTCGAAAGGCGCAAGGACGCTGTAGCACCTTAAATTATGCAGTAGCCAGGCGCGGCGGCGTGTCAGCGTCTGCGGTTTTGTCCGGCGGGAAGCTCAGCCGGCAGATCGCCCCGGGGCTGCGGTTGTCGATCGTCACCTCGCCGCCGTGCAAACGCAGGATATCGCGAACGAGATTGAGGCCGAGGCCGGCACCGCGTCCGTCGTGATGGCGCTTGAAGAATGGTTCGAATATGCGATCCCGCATATCGACGGGGATGCCCGGTCCCTCGTCCCTGACTTCGATCCAGTTGCAGCCTGAAGTCAGCGAGATGGTACCTTTCCTGCCGCCGTGGTTGATCGCGTTCTGCAGGATGTTCATCAGGGCGCGCTGCAACGCCAGAGGATCGCCCTCGATCTCGCCGGCGCCGTCGACATCGAACTGCACCGTATAACCGGCGGCAAAGGCCAGCGGCGCCATCTCGATGATGACCTTCCTTGCCAGCTGGCCGAGATCGACCTTGCAGAACTGGACCTTGCCCTGTTTCAGTCGCTGAAGATCGAGCATCTGCTCGGTGAGAACGGCGAGCCTGGCGGCATCTTCCAAGAGGTCGGTCTTGATCGAACTGTGCGGCAGCGATCCAATTCTGGTATTCAGAATGGCGATCGGCGTGCGCAGCTCATGGGCGGCATCGGTCAGAAACCGTTCCTGCCTCTCATAACCCTCGTCGAGACGGCCGAGCGCGCGGTTGACGGCATGCACCAACGGCGCGATCTCTTCGGGAATATCGTTTTCCGACAGCCGGCCGCCACGCTGGTCGATATCGATCGTATCGGCCTGGAGCGCGGCCTGGTCGATCCCGACCAGCGACCTTCGCACGACAAGCGGCGTCGCGATCAACGCACCCAACGCCATCACTGCGACGATAGGAATAACAATTTTCGCAAGGACCAGCGAAAGCTTGAGCAGGATGAAGGTGGAGGAGTTGGGGCCGTCGGTGCCCGTCAGAAACTGCACCTGTCCCCAATCCGTCGCAATCCACTTCATCCGGGCAGCCGGACGGTCGTGGTCGCCGAGATTCGAGCCGAACTTGGCCTGGCCGACATGATCGAGCGTGTTGCCGATTGCGGCATATTCTTCCGGAATCCGGCCCTCGGTTAAAACATGTCCCTGCATGTCGCGAATAGTGTACCAGAGATCGGGCGCGTCTTTGCGCAGCTGTCGTAAATCCTCGGTCTCCCTCAGGCTCAACTCTCCGGTGGGCTGGCGGAAGACAGCCTGGCGCAGGATCTCGATCGTGCCCTCCGTCGACCTGAATTCGGATATCTTGCCAACCGAAATCAGCACGATCATCACCAGGATGAGCACGACCGATTGCACGGCAAGAAGCCGCCAGAACAGGCGCTTGCGCAGCGAATAGGAGCATCGTTTGCTCATGATGCTTCACGCAGGAGATAACCCACGCCCCGGATTACGTTGATGACCACGCCTGCTTGCGATGCTGCCAGCTTGCGCCGCAACCGCGATATGTGGGAATCGAGCGCGTTCGACTGGATCTCGTCGTCGAAGCCGAAGACCGCTTCCATCAAGGCCGGTCTCGGCACCATGCGACCGGCACGGCGCATGAGGCATTCGAGCACCAGCGCCTCCCGGCGCGGCATTTCCAGACGCAGGCCGGAGACGATGATGTCGCAATAGGTCGGATCGAACGAAAGACGGCCGATCGAGATCAGCGCCGGGCGCAAGGTTTCGGAGCGGCGCATCACGGCGCGCAGCCGCGCCAGAAGTTCGTCGAAGACGAAGGGCTTGGCGAGGTAATCGTCGGCGCCGGTCTCAAGCCCGGTGATCCTGTCTGGAACCTCTCCCTTGGCGGTGATGACGATGATCGGCAGCGTCAGCCCCTTCTTGCGGATCTTCGGAATGAGTTCGAGGCCATCGCCGTCGGGTAGTTGCCGATCCAGAAGGACGGCGTCGTAGGCGCCGTCGCCGATCACCAGCTCTGCGTCGCCTAGGGTCGAAACGTGGTCCATCACCATGTCGTGCCTGGTGAGCGCCCCCCGGAGCGCCACGGCCATTTGAGGTTCATCCTCGATCAGTAATATGCGCATCTCACATTCCTGTCGTGGGGCCTATCGGAGGCCACTATCGGGGGTCCATAGGTGGAAACCATATCACCCTCGAGCAAGTCTGCGATGCCTGTTGCGCATCGAACGCCGGATTGCCGCCTCGTAGCGAAGGATTATATCCGCCATCATGCGCGGCGTTGCTCGATCAATATCATTGGCTGGTACCTGCGGCTGATCCGGTAGACGGCGGCCGGCGGGAGATTGCGCAACGTCCAGCCGATCCTCGTGGCGACAAGGCCGAGGGAGTCGAGGATTTCGACGGGCACCGGGCATTTCGGCCCGTAGGTGAACTGATAGAAGGCACCGTATGGCCTGAGATTGGAAAAGCAGCCCTCGAGGAGCGCCCGCACATCGTCGGGCCGCATGGCAAGAAGCGGAAGCCCGCTGACGACGCCGCCGAAGAAGCTTCCGGAAAGCGCCGTCTTCCATATCTGCCGGACGTCCAGCCGCAGCACCCTGGCATCGGGAAAGCGGCCTTGAAGCAGCGTGGCGAAATCCCGCTCGTATTCGACCAGCGTCAGATCGCGCTCTGCAATGCCGCGTTCCAAAAGGGCTGCGGTGAAAACACCGGTGCCCGGGCCGAGCTCGAGGACCGGCCCGGTCAGCGCAGAAATTTCCTTGGTCATCAGGCGCGCAAGGCGGGGACCTGACGGCGTGATCGAGGCGATGCGCAGCGGCGCGCGAAGCCAGGCGAGAAGAAAGCGTCGTCGATCGAAACGTGGCATGGGACCTTCACATTGGCAGATTGATCCCAGCTATGAACCCGCCCAACATTGCAACAGTCTGTCAAATCGCCGCCCGAGGCAGTTCTTCATGCCGGGAACGAGACCTTCCGGTGCGCTGTTCTGAGCCCCTTTCGGTCGATCCAGCTTTTGATTTCGGCGGCAATCGCCTCGGGCTGGTCCTCGGGGGCAATGTGGCGCGCCGGCCCGCAAGCTTTTATCTCCAGGCCTGCGATGCTGTCGCGACACCACGAAATCATCTCGCTGCCGATCAACAGCGTTTCGGAAGGCCCGTCGAAGGTCAGCAGCAGCTTGGGAGTCTCAGGACTGGCGGAAAGCCAGCGGTCATAGGCCTCGATCCTGGCAACCACATCGGCCGGCTCGCCATTGATCGGCATGGCGCGCGGCCATTCCAGCAGCGGGCGCCGGCTGTTACGGTCCGGATAGGGTGCGCGGTAGACATCCCAGTCGAAATCGCTGAGCCCTTTCAGCGTGGTCGCGCGCAAGGCCTGTTCGATGAAGAAATTTTCGTCGAGGACCTTGGCCTCGCCGGTTCCGGCACCCCGCAACAGTTCATAACGCGCCTTTCCACCGCCCGGCAGATCCTCCCAGCTCATCGGCCGCAGAATGGTTTCCATGAAGACGATCCCGCGCACCCGCTCGGCGTCGCGCGAGGCCCAGTCGAATGCCAGCGCGCCGCCCCAGTCGTGGCCGACGAGCACGACGTCGTCGAGGTCAAGCGCATCGAACCAGCCGTCGAGATAGGCGATGTGATCGCCATAGCGATAGCCGATATCGGGTTTGCCGGAGCGTCCCATGCCGATGAGATCGGGCGCCAGGCAGCGGCCGGGCCCGATGCCGGGCATGATGTTCCGCCAGAGATGCGATGAGGTGGGATTGCCGTGAAGGAAGACGATCGGGTCGCCCTCCCCCAGCTCCTCGTAGGAGATGAACGAGGTGAGGATATCGATGGTCGGCATATGGAGCTCCACGCTTTCGTGCTATATAGGCAGGCGACTGTCCATTTATCACATAGACAGGTAACTGTCTATGTTACTGCGTGAGGTTTCATGTCGTCGTCTTCCCTTGGCCTGTTGTTGCGTCTGGTCCATCAGCATTGGACACAGGCCGTCGAAGCGGCACTCGATGAGGCCGGCTATGGCGATATCCGCCCGCCGCATGCCAATGTCTTCACTTTCGCGCGGCCGCAGGGCATCCAGGTCAGTGAGCTGACCAAGCTCGCCCGTGTTCGCAAGCAGACGATGACGCAGGCCGTGGAAGAACTCGAGCGCTTGGGTTATGTCGAGCGCCGGCCCGATCCGAATGACCGGCGCGGCCGGCTGGTGTTTCTGACGGAAAAAGGCCAAGGGGTCAGGCCGATAGCGATGGCGGCAGGCCGGCGCGTCGATGAAAGCTGGGCGGCCTTGACCAGCCAGCAGCAGATGGATGATTTGCGCACCGCACTCCGGCGGCTGCTGGAGCAGCTGCAATAGCAAGGCGGGTTGGCATGAGAGCGACCCTTTCCACTTAACCGTCGCGCGACCAAAGGAGAATGCATGCCTGGTGACAACAGCAAAGGTGCCGACGAGGATGTCGTTATCATCGGCGCCGGCGCCGCCGGCATTGCCGCCGCCCGTCACCTGCAGGCAATCCGCCCGGATCTTTCCATCCTCCTGCTTGAAGCCGGCGATCGTCTCGGCGGTCGCGCTTGGACGGCCGGCTTGCCTGAAGCTGCCGATATCGGGCTCGATCTCGGCTGCGGCTGGCTGCATGGCGCGCGGACCAATGCCTGGACTGCGATCGCCGGCGAGGTCGGACTGACGGTCGACCACACGCCTGCGCCCTGGAACGATGGCGGACGGCGGCTTCAGCGGGATGACGCGGAGGCGCGTGCGGCAAGGCAGGCGATCGGCGCCTACTTCGAGCGCCTCGAGAGCCACGAGGGGAATGATGCAGCCATGGCCGATATGCTCGAGCCCAGAAATCCCTGGAACGGCCAGATCCGGGCGGTCGGCACCTATATCACCGGCGCCGAACTGGAGCGGTCGTCGGTCGTCGACTACAACAGATACGATCCCGGCCCTGGCCCTGACTGGCGGGTGCGCGAGGGTTATGGAACGCTGGTCTCGCTTTACGGCAAGCCGGTTCGGGCAAGGCTCGGCACCGAGGTCACGCGCATCGACCATCGTCATGCCGGCCACGTCGGCGTCGAGACGAACCAGGGTGTGCTCAGTGCCCGCGCGGTGCTGGTGACCGTTTCCACGAATGTGCTTGCCGCCGGCAAGATCGCCTTCGACCCGCCTTTGCCCGACAAGATCGAGGCGGCAGCCCGTTTACCTCTAGGGCTCGCCGACAAGCTGTTCTTGAGGCTCGCAAATCAGGAGGCGCTGCCGGCGGATACGCATATGTTGGGCTCTACCCGTCGCGGCGCGACCGGCACCTATCAGCTCAGGCCGTTTGGCGCTCCCGTCGTCGAGGCCTATTTCGCTGGCGACCTTGCGCATGATCTGGAGGGGCAAGGCAGAGAGGCTGCCTTCTCCTTCGCTGGAGATGAACTGGCGGCACATTTTGGCGCGGACATCCGCAAGGAGCTATCAGTCGCCGCAATGTCGGCTTGGGCAGCAGCGCCGCATATCGGCGGCTCCTATTCCTACGCCGAACCCGGCGCCTCCGATCAACGCGGCCGTCTCGCTGCGCCGCATGACGAGCGGATCTTCTTTGCCGGCGAAGCCTGTTCGAAGTCGCGTTATTCGACGGCGCACGGCGCCTACGAGACCGGTGTCGCCGCAGCCGATCTGATCGCCGGCTCGTTTTCGTAAAATCCGTGATCGTCGCCGGCTGCGGCGGCAGGCGGGAATATTTTTTTCTCACTTGTCGCGCGGGCGGGATTGGTTATGCTGCCCTCGCCTCTGTGCTCCCAGCTCAGGGCGCTATACGTCATCCGGCGGCAAGCGGCCGCCTCAAGCACAATATTGTCATTGTCATTGATTGCAGGAGCCCCGGCTTCTACCCCGACGTTTGCACGTCGGCTGCGGGTATCCGCATGAGGAGGAAGAAATGGATTATCGCAAGCTCGGTCCCAGCGGGACCGTCGTCACCGCCTATTGCCTCGGCACCATGACCTTCGGCGCGGAGGCCGATGAGGCCGCCTCGCACAAGCTGCTCGACGATTATTTCGCCTGGGGCGGCAATTTCATCGATACCGCCGATGTCTATAGCGCCGGCAAGTCGGAAGAGATCATCGGACGCTGGCTGAAGGCGCGCCCGACCGAGGCCCGCCAGGCGATCGTCGCCACCAAGGGGCGCTTTCCGATGGGCAACGGACCCAACGATATCGGCCTGTCGCGCCGGCATCTTGGCCAGGCTCTCGACGATTCGCTCCGCCGCCTCGGCCTCGAGCAGATCGACCTCTACCAGATGCATGCCTGGGACGCGCTGACGCCGATCGAGGAAACGCTGCGTTTCCTCGACGATGCGGTTACCTCCGGCAAGATCGGCTATTACGGCTTCTCCAATTATGTCGGCTGGCACATCGCCAAGGCCTCGGAGATCGCCAAGGCGCGCGGCTATACCCGCCCTGTGACGCTGCAGCCGCAATATAACCTGCTGGTGCGCGACATCGAGCTCGAGATCGTCGCTGCCTGTCAGGATGCCGGCATGGGTCTGTTGCCGTGGTCGCCGCTCGGCGGCGGCTGGCTGACCGGCAAGTACAAGCGCGACGAGATGCCGACGGGCGCCACCCGCCTCGGCGAAAACCCCAATCGCGGCGGCGAGTCCTATGCGCCGCGCAATGCGATGGAGAGAACCTGGGCGATCATCGCTGTCGTCGAGGAGATCGCCAAGGCGCATGGCGTCAGCATGGCGCAGGTGGCGCTCGCCTGGACGGCGGCGCAGCCGGCAATCACGTCCGTGATCCTCGGCGCCCGCACGCCGGAACAGCTCGCCGACAATCTCGGTGCCATGAAGCTCAAACTCTCCGACGACGAGATGGCGCGGTTGAACGAGGTGAGTGCGCCCCAGCCTTTCGACTATCCCTACGGCAAAGGCGGCATCAACCAGCGCCACCGCAAGATCGAGGGCGGCCGCTGAGCCCTCCGTCTGCAACCGGCTGAGTCGTCTCGCCCGGTCTGCAACCACCAATGAAAAAGCCGCCATGTTTCCATGGCGGCTTTTCGGCCTTTCTGCTTGGGAGGCGATTTTAGGCCGGAAGCTGGAAGATGACGTTGGCGATCAGGACGATCGCCAGGCCGCCGGCGAGTGCGAGATAGGGCAGGATGCCGGCTTTCTTGACGCCCAGATCCTGGCCGACGAGGCCAAGATCCTCCATCGCGCCGGCCGGGAATTTGCCGCCGTCGCGCACATAGTGGCGATAGGCGAAGACCGGCAGGATCAGGGCGGCGAAGATGAAGCCGACCCAGAGCGCATTGGAATAACCCCAGACCTTGGCACCGGCGCCGAGAAACAGCGCGTTGACGAAGGCCAGCACGGTGTTGAGGCCGATCAGCCAGGTCGGCGCCTTCCAGGGGCGTTCGATATGGCCGGAATCCATCCGGTGGATCCAGCCGGAATTGAGGTTCAGGAAGTTGAAGATGATGTAGCCGACATTCGAGACGGCGAGCACGAAGAAGTAGCCGCCGACATCCGAGGCGATCGCCAGCAGGAAGAGATTGAAGGCAAAATCGGTCCACATCGCCCTGGTCGGCGCGCCGTGTTCGTTGACGTGGTCGAGATATTTCGGCAGCCAGCCGTCCTTCGAGCCCTGGTAGAGCGTGCGCGAGGAACCGGCCATCGCCGTCATGATGGCGAGGAAGAGCGCCATGATCATCAACACGACGAGCAGCTGGGTAACGACGCGGCCGGCGCCGATCAGGCCGCCGAGCGCTTCGGCAACACCGGTGCCATCGACGATGCCGGGGGCCAGCATGCCTGCATGGCCGAGAACGCCCTGGAAGGCGAAGGGCACGAGGAAGAAAAACAGGCAGCAGGCAAGGCCTGAATAGAAGATCGCCTTGAAGGTGTCGGTCTTCGGGTTCTTGAGTTCGCGGGTGTAGCAGACCGCCGTCTCGAAGCCGTAGGTCGACCAGGCGGCGATATAGAGGCCGCCGAGGAAGAGCGTCCAGCCGCCGTTGCTCCAGGTGCCGTCGGCCGCGGCATAGGCGGCTGTCGGCGGCACGAGGCCGGTGACGTTGGTGGCAAGGATCTGGCCGCTGACGATCGGGTAAAGGCCGATGATGAGCAGCGGCACCAGCACGATGATGGCCAGCCATTTCTGCACGCTTGCCGTCTCCGAAATGCCGCGATGCTGGATCGCGAAGATGATCAGCATCAGCATGCCGCCGATGAAGAAGGTGGCGTTGATATTGGCGGTGGCGAGGAAGGGAATGTTGAAGCTCAAGAGCGACCAGCTGCGGATCGCCGGCGTCAGAGCGGCGATCCCGTCGGTGCCGAGCAACGCCTTGACGGCGTCATCCGGCGTGGTGCCGGCATGGGCTGCGATATATTCGGCGACGCGGGGGCTGTCGGCCGTGACGGAAGCGGCATGCGCTGAGATCCAGTCGAGGACCATTTGCGAATCCGCCGCCGGAATTGGGTAGAAAGCGTTGAGGATATAACCGGCGGCGATGGCGCAGCCGAGCGACAGCACCGGCGACCAGGCAAACCAGTTGCACCAGACGGACAGCGGCGCGATGAATTTCGAGTAACGCAGCCAGGCAGTGGCGCCGTAGACTGAAGCGCCGCCGGATTTGTTGGCGAACATGCCGGCGATTTCGGCATAGGTGAAGGATTGCAGGAAACCCATCACCATCGAGATGATCCAGACGACGAAGGCGAGCTTGCCCGTCGTGCCTGCGATGCCGCCAATGGAGAAAAGAACGAGCGGCGGCACGCCCGCAGCCACCCAGAATGCGCCCTTCCAGTCGAGCGCGCGTACAAGCTTACCTTCGGTGCCGGATGCAATCCCGGCCTCCACAACGTCTGTCATCGGTGAAATTCCCCATTCTATTTGTTCCGGACGTATCTTCGTACGTCTCCCTGAACGTGTCTCCCTGACAGTCTCAAGCCCGCCCGGATGATTTTGGCGATCCGTGTTCCCGACGGATTCCCCGAGTCTCAACTCTTTATGCATAGTGAAGATATTTTCTTTTTAGTCAACATCACTTTACTTTCCCCGGGCATTTTGTAACCTGCATGGGTGGGTGTCCGAGGACGCCCGATCCTCCCATGAGGGCAGTATGCGAGAACTTCATCCTGCTATGACAGGCCTGCGGCCGGCCGCTCCGAGCCTCGTGCATTATCCCGGCATTCCCACCCTGCCGGAGGGAACCGAGCGCTATAGGACAAAGGGCGGCGGATCGGTCGTTATGCGCGTCGAGCCGGGCGATCGCGTCAGCGTCATCGACAGCGAGGGCGGTCAGCTCTGCGAGATCTCCTTTCTCGACGAGAAAGGGCGTTTCCTCGCGGCCGGTCTCGGAACGGATTTCAGCAATTCAGCCGAGGGTTTGAAAGCCATTCTTCAAGCGGAGGATGAGAGCGCTGCCCGTACGCGTGCAGCGCTTCAGCGTCGCGGCGCCGATCTTGCAACGGCCGGCGCACTCAGCATCTTCGGGGCGGGATCGATGCCTGGCAGCCGGGCGGATTTCACGATTTCCCTGAAGGGCCTGCTGATCGTCGCGGCACCCGCCAGCGCCATGTCGCCGGAGGCGCAGGATACGGCGACGCCGATCGAGATCAGGATCATGCGCAGCCTGCTGATCCGCGATTACGCTTCCGCTTTGCCGGAACCGGCCGCCGATCCCGTCGAGGATATCCGCATCCGGGCGGCGACCGCCGCGGCCTATTTCGTGCGGGCCGGCGAATTCATCCAGATCATCGACGTCTATGGACGCCAGTGCACCGATTTCCAGGCCTTCGCCGCCCGCAAGGTTGACAAGGGTCTCGACCTCGCGCTCGATTCCACCGTCACCCGCACTCTGCTCGGCCGCAGCTATCCGATGCCGGGTCTCCCCTCCAAGGCCTTCGACCGCGACTTCGAGCCACTGGTCGAAATCGTCCAGGATACGATCGGGCGCCACGATGCTTTCGCGACCGCCTGCAACTCGCGTTATTACGACGACATGGGTTATCCCGGCCACGTCAATTGCACGGATAATTTCAATGCGGTGCTGGCGCCTTACGGCATTGCCGGCCGCAAGGGCTGGGAAGCGCTGAACTATTTCTACAACACCAATATCGACCACAACAACCAGCTCTATCTCGACGAGCCCTGGTCGCGTCCCGGCGATTACGTGCTGATGCGGGCGCTGACCGATCTCGTCTGTGTCTCCTCGTCCTGCCCTGACGATATCGACGCTGCGAACGGTTGGGATCCGACGGATATCCACGTCCGCACCTTTTCCGGAAAAGAGAAATTCTCACGAGCGGTGGCCTATCGCATGACCCCAGATGCAGACGCCGAACTGACGCGCGAAACCGCCTTCCATCCCCGCCTCTCCGCCTTGACGCGGGACTATACCGAATATCGCGGCTACTGGCTGCCGAACCGCTTTTCCAGCGAAGGGCCGGTCGAGGAATACTGGGCCTGCCGCGAGCGCGCTGCCGTCATCGACCTCTCGCCCTTGCGGAAATTCGAGGTGACGGGGCCGGATGCCGAAGAGCTGCTGCAATATTGCCTGACGCGCGACGTGCGCAAACTGTCGACCGGCCAGGTTGTCTATTCCGCCATGTGCTACGAAAACGGTGGCATGATCGACGATGGCACGCTGTTCCGGCTCGGTGACAAGAACTTCCGCTGGATCGGCGGCGATGATTTCAGCGGCATCTGGTTGCGTCAGCAGGCCGAGAAAAAGGGCTTCAAGGCCTGGGTCCGCTCTTCGACCGATCAGATGCACAACATTGCCCTGCAGGGGCCGAAAAGCCGCGATATCCTCAAGGAGATCATCTGGACGGCGCCGCGCCAGCCTGATATCGGCGAGCTCGAATGGTTCCGCTTCACCGTCGGCCGTATCGGCGGCTTCGAGGGTGCCCCAATCGTCGTCTCGCGCACGGGTTATACGGGTGAGCTCGGTTACGAGATCTTCTGTCATCCGAAGGATGCGCTGACGGTGTTCGACGCCGTCTGGGAGGCGGGCCAGCCGCACGGGTTGAAGCCGATGGGGCTGGAGGCGCTCGATATGGTTCGCATCGAGGCGGGCCTGATCTTTGCCCATCACGAATTCACCGACCAGACGGACCCGTTCGAGGCCGGGATCGGCTTCACGGTGCCGCTGAAATCCAAGCAGGACGAATTCATCGGCCGCGAGGCGCTGATCCGGCGCAAGGAGCATCCGCGCCATCTGCTCGTCGGCCTCGACATCAAGGCCAACGAGGCCGTCGGCCATGGCGATTGCATCCATATCGGCCGGGGCCAGGTGGGCGTTATCACCAGCGCCACGCGCTCGCCGATCCTCGGCAAGACGATCGCGCTCGCCCGCATCGACGTGATGCATGCAAGCCCCGGCACCGAGGTCGAGATCGGTAAGCTCGACGGCCACCAGAAGCGCCTGCCGGCGACGATCGTGCCGCTTTCGCACTACGACCCGCAGAAGACGCGGCCGCGCTCGTAATGCCTGCTTTCGAGGTCGGGAGACGGCGATCGGCAGTTGATATTGCCGCCGACGCGCACGACCAGCGAGATGCAATCTAATGGCGAATTGGCGAGTCAAAAAAACTAAAAGTTGACATATCCGGCTTTGATGATTATATCTCGGTGGTCGATATTGCTTGTTTGACTTTTGTTATCGCACGCTGGCAACGTGCCCTGGACGAACTTCCCTCTTCAAAATCGAGATCATCATCCGTCGTGCTTCCGCACGTGCGGTCGTTCAATTGCTATGAAAGGGTTTGTTATGACCACTGGCACAGTTAAATGGTTCAATTCCACCAAGGGCTTCGGCTTCATTCAGCCTGATGACGGCGGCGCTGACGCCTTCGTCCACATCTCTGCCGTCGAACGCGCCGGCATGCGCGAAATCGTCGAAGGCCAGAAGATCGGCTACGAGCTTGAGCGCGATAACAAGTCGGGCAAAATGTCCGCTTGCAATCTCCAAGCTGCTTAAACTGAAATCTGCTTTCCTTTGACCGCGGATGTACCGGCACTGTCGAAAGTATGATACTATCAAGGTCAGGCAAGTTGCCTGGCCTTTTTGCTGCTTTCGCCAAGCGGGCTCACAAATCCAGGATTAATATGACAGAGTCACACAGCAAATCACGCAAGCAGGCGGAGATTGCCTTTGGAAACGCGCAATCGCAATTCCTGGCGCGAAGCCGCGCGGTCGAAGAGATCGATTCGACCGTACGTGCCCGCGAGGAAAAAACCTTGCGGTTACGCGAAGCGCGTGAAGCCAAGGAATTGCAGGATCGCTTGACAGGGGTTACTGCTCCCAGCGCGAAGCGAAAAAAGAAAATCTGACCCTACGGCATAATTCCTTAAATCGGTCCGATTTCAGGATAAAGCGATGCAGCAGTTCAAGGTATTACAGCGCCCTTTGCGCGTCTTAAGACGTGCGGCGCCGTAGGGTCGAAGTCAAACAGTCAGGAAACAGATTTGAAAAACGCCAAAAACAACGAGCTTTCCGATCGCCGCAGCGCCGCTGCCGAAGCCAAGGCCGCTCTCCTCAATGCGTATCGCAGCGCCAAGGATTCAGCCGAACCCACCAGGCTGGCAAAGCAGGCGGAGCGTCAAGCCATTGCCGCGGCCAGGGAAGAACGTCGCGCTCAGCGAGAACGGGTCAAGCTCAAGGAGCTGGAGCGGGCTCAGGCCGCCGAGGCCGAACGTCAGGCTGCCGCCGAGGCCGCAGCACGCGCCGATGCCGACGCGCGCGAAGCAGCTGACAAAGACCGGATCGCCCGCGTGATTGCCGACGAAGCCGCCCGAAAGGCCGAACGCGACCTGCGTTACGCCAATCGCAAAGCCAGGAAGTCCTGATCGTCAGCGCCGCCTGTTGTCGTAACAGGCAGCGCTCTCTTTCAAGCGGCCTGCACGGCTGCATTCAGCGGGATTTCGACGTCGATCTCAAGGGTCGAGACGTACTCGTTGCGATCGATCGTCACCTGCACCTTGTCGTGGTCGAGCTGTACATGCTTTGCGATCACCGCCAGGATTTCCTCGCGCAGCAGGGTGACCAGGTCCGACCCTGCCGAGGAACGTTCATGGGCGAGAAGGACCTGCAGCCGTTCGCGGGCGGCCGGTGCGGTTCTCTGTTTGTTGAAAAGACGGAAAATATTCATGCCGCCCTCCGTCCGAAGATCTTTCCGAAAATATTCCTCTTTTCCTCTGGGATGGCGATCGGCACCGTCTCGCCGGCGAGCCGGCGAGCGGCGTCGAAATAGGCCATCGCAGCCGCGCTGCGGCTGTCTGCCAGCGTGACCGGCGCACCGATGTTGGATGCACGCAGAACATCCATGCTTTCGGGTATGATGCCGAGCAGCGGGATGGACAGGATTTCCAGGACGTCGTCGACCTTGAGCATGTCGCCGCGTTCGGCGCGGTTGGCGTCGTAGCGGGTGAGCAGCAAGTGCTTTTCCATCCGTTCGCCGCGTTCGGCCTTGGCGGTCTTGGCATCCAGCAGGCCGATGATGCGATCGGAATCGCGCACCGACGAGACCTCGGGATTGGTGACGACCACGGCAACATCGGCGTGGCGCATGGCGAGCGTTGCGCCGCGCTCGATCCCGGCGGGGCTGTCGCAGATGATCCAGTCGAAATAGCGCTTCAGGTCGTTGATGACGCGCTCGACGCCCTCGGCCGTCAGATTGTCCTTGTCGCGCGTCTGCGAGGCCGGCAGCAGGAACAGCGTTTCCAGCCGCTTGTCGCGGATCAGCGCCTGGGTGAGCTTGGCGTCGCCTTGGATGACATTGATCAGGTCGTAGACGACCCTGCGTTCGGCGCCCATGACGAGGTCTAGATTGCGCAGGCCGACATCGAAATCGACGACGACGACTTTTTCATTGCGTTGCGCCAGTGCCGCTCCCAATGCGGCGGTCGAGGTCGTCTTGCCAACCCCGCCCTTGCCTGACGTGACGACGATCACTTTCCCCATCATTGTCTCTCCTTTGCCGTGGCCCCAGTAATTCAAAGTGTTGCAGCATTCGTTGCGCCTCTCGAAGAGACGCGCGGCGCTGTCGTCAGATCAGTTTCTCTGCCATGATCGCGTCGTCTTCGAGCCAGAGTTGAACAGCCTGTCCGCGAAGATTGGGCGCCATGTCTTCCGCCATTTTGTAGATGCCGTCGATTGCAACCAGCTCGGCCTCGAGCTTGCGGCAAAAGATCCGCGCCGATGCGTTTCCGATGGATCCCGCCATGGCTCGGCCACGCAAGGCGCCATAGATATGGACGGACCCACCGGCGATGACCTCGGCACCCGAGGCAACCGATCCGATGACGGTGACGTCGCCTTCCGGAAAGATCACCGATTGCCCCGAGCGCACCGGCTCCCTGATGACGATCGATTGCATAGCCGGGCGGGTCTCTGCCACTGCCGGTTTGCCGGGCGGATCGGCAGGCTCCTTTGCCTGAACCTCGATATCGGAAACCGAACGACCGCCTTTGAGTGCTGGCGGCATGCCGGATCCGAGGATCGAAGGCCGCGCGCCCTCGATGCCCATGATGCTGACATTGCGCTTGGCAAGTTCGGCAATCAGGTCCTTCAGCTGCGGCCGGTCGATTTGCAGGTCCGTCAGATCGAGCACGACAGGCCGTCCGAGGAAGAAGCCGGCCGAACGCGCGGCCAGATCGTCCAGCCTGATCAACCAATCATCGATTGGAAGATCCGGGGACAGCATGACCGCGAGGAAAGAGCGGCCCTTGATGCGGATAGAGCGAGCGTCTGTTAGCACTTTGGTCATCTATGTGAAGAAATCGTTGACCATGTCTACCGCTGCTATGGTTAACAAAAAGTTAACGCAGCCTTAACATTAGCCATAATCACAGCAGATTCTTCAAGCGCAGGATTACCGCAAGTCATTGGAAAAGCGTTGCAATCTCTGGAAGCACTGAACGGTTAATAATGCGGCTTTCAACGTGAGCCGCAAATCTGCCGCTGCTTGGGCAACGCTCAGCCTTCCGCCTTGCGTTGTGCGTTGGAAATGGCGCGTGCGGCCTCTTCCGAGGAGTTGGCAAGCGTGCGCATCTCGGCGGCCAGTACGGCAAAGCCTGACCCGGCCGTGCCGGCGCGGGCGGCCTCGATGCCGGCATTGACAGCGAGCAGCTTGAGGTAACGCAGCGATTGCAGGATCTCATTGGTCTTCGAGGCGGTGACGCGCATATCGGCGGTCTGATCATCGATTCGCTGATAGAGTGATTCGATGTTGATGATGCTGCCTTCGAGATAGAGAAGCTCACCCTTTTCGTCCCAGATACCGCCGCCGGTCTCGGTGACCCAGACGAGATGTCCCATGGCGTGGCGGATGCGGTATTCCATCGTCCAGTCGGTGCGCCTTTCGAGCGCCCGTCCGACGATCTCGTCCATCAGAGGCACATCTTCCTCGTACATGATCGAGGTGAAGGTCCGCGTGCGGTTGCCGATGATCTCGTCGGCCGGATAACCGAAGATGCGCTCGATGCCGTTGGTCATCTCCAGCATCGTATAGTTTTCATCGGCGCGGCAGCGATAGAGAAAACCGCTCATGCGCCCGAGAATGCTCGTTTGAAAATCCATGAAGGCCACATCCGAAGAGAAGAGTTGCAGATGGATTTATGTCGTCTCGTTTCCGGAGGAGAGTGCCCGAACAGCCTCCTCCGGCAATGCAGGTCCGCCTCATCAGTTGCGCAGATATTCCTCCATGGAATCGTCGAGCGCCTCGACCCAGGGCGTGTGATGTGTGGGCGACATGTTGCCGGTCATCAGCGACCGGTAGGCATGGTCGCGGAAGCCCATGATGTTGTGGGCCTTGTGGTGTTCCCACTCCATGAAAGTCTGGTTGGTGCCCTCGATGTCGAAGCTGGGATAATCGGTTTCGGCAAGCAGTTCCTTCACATAGTCGCCCTGATACCAGATCATCTGCTCGGCATCTTCGAGCGTCTCCTCGCGGGCGCGCCACATGTCGAAATTCGCCTTCAGCTCCTCTTCCGGCGGCAGGGTGATGCGGCCCGTCATCACGTCGCGCGCCCACCAGGCCTGCACGTCGAACATGTTGAAGGTGTAGAACTGGTCCTGCATGCCGATATAGAAAAGCTGCGGGTTCTTGTCGAAGATCACCCCCTTGTAGAGGCTGTCGGCCCAGAGGCGGTTGGCGGTCTTCAGCCGGAGATCGTCTGGCAGGAAGGGAAAGTGGTGCTGGTATCCGGTGCAGAGGATCACCGCATCGACCTCCTTGGTCGAGCCGTCGAGGAAATGCGCCGTGCGGTTTTCGAGCTTGGTCAGCAGCGGCCGCTCCTCGAAATTCTCCGGCCATTTGAAGCCCATCGGTTTTGAGCGATAGCTCGTCGTCACCGATTTCGCGCCGTATTTCCAGCATTGCGAGCCGATGTCTTCGGCCGAATAGCTGCGGCCGACGAGCAGGATATCCTTGCCCTTGAACTCCAGCGCGTCGCGGAAGTCGTGGGCGTGCAGCACGCGGCCGTTGAAGGTCTTCACACCCTCGAAATAGGGCACGTTCGGCGTCGAGAAGTGACCGCTGGCGACGACGACATAGTCGAATTCCTCGTCATACATCCGGTCCTCGATGCGGTTATGCGCCGTCACCGTGAACTTCTTCGTCTGATCGTCGAAGCGGACCATGCGCACCGGCGTGCTGAAGCGCACCCAATGGCGGACGTTCGCCTTCTCGACGCGGCCCTTGATATAATCCCAGAGCACGGCGCGCGGCGGATAGGAGGCGATCGGCTTGCCGAAATGCTCCTCGAAGGAATAATCGGCAAATTCGAGGCATTCCTTCGGGCCGTTCGACCAGAGGTAACGATACATGCTGCCATGGACCGGCTCGCCATATTCGTCGAGCCCGGTGCGCCAGGTATAGTTCCAGAGCCCGCCCCAATCCGACTGCTTTTCGAAGCAGACGATCTCCGGGATCTCGGCGCCCTTCTGGGCCGCCGATTGAAAGGCGCGCAGCTGCGCCAGCCCGGAAGGACCGGCACCGATGACGGCTACTCTTGTCATGAAGCATTCCCCTCTTGATTATATCGTTTTATCTGGTGCATCGCTGCACCTCAGTCCGGATAGATGCCGGGGCTGGTCGGCGCCCCATCGTCATATTTCGAAAGCCAGTCGATCGTCGTCTCGCGGAAGCGGGTGAGGCCCTTGTAGTCGATAAGCTCCGGCGGCAGCGTCCTCAGCACGCGCGGAAAGCGGCGCGCCCATTTCGGCACGGTGACGAGCTCTTCCATGTTTATCAGGTAGCAGCGGATGACGAAGAGGATGGCGTTCGAGCGCGGCAGGCGCCAGAGGCTTTGCAATTCGACACGCAGATGCACCTTCTCGCCGACATTGTCTGGCGTCACCGTCGTGCGGTCAGGACCCCATTTGTGATAATTCTCCGGGCTGGTGTCGAGCCGCGGATTGATCGTCATCGTCCAGTTGAAGCGTCGTGTCGGCTTGCCCTGCTGCAGGTTCAGCAGGAATTTCAGCGCCCGGTCGAAGACGCCGATCTGGTGGGCGAGCGGCACCGGTCCGTGCCATTCCATGAAGTTCATGCCGATATCGAAATCGAGCGACCAGTCGGCCTGCGTCGTCACCATGCCGGCATCCATCCAGAGATTGCTGTCGCGCTGGTCGACGATGCAGAAGTCGCCCTGGGCCTGGCGGGTGATATATTCGAAGGGCTCATAGGGCAGCGTCGAGGCATCGCCGAAGGTGAAGCTGTCGTCGATGCCGAGTGGGCGGTTGATCCAGCGCCACTGGTCGCCGTTGCGGATCAGCGTGAAATGGTCGGGGTAACCCGCCGCCTGCTCTTCCATCAACAGTTCAAGCGTATCCCATTGCGCGCTCATCATGTGCGGCAGCGCCTGGTAGCGCAGCGGATCTTCTTTTAGGACGAGGGCCCGGTCGTGCATCTCGGCAACGTAATGCTCGTCGACGTCGATCAGGCTTTCATAGACGGTTCCCGCCCGGCCATGCACATGCGGCTCCATATTGACCGAATACATGTATTCGTCGCGGTCGAAGGGAAACGGGAAACGCCGAATGTTCTCGGGGCTGTTCCGATAGCTGAAATCGTTCCGGAAGGTTTCCTGCTTGAAGACGATTGCCATGTCCGGTCTCCTTGTTCCGCTTTTCCCGATGCCGCTAGAGATCAAGATGAAGCGTGTTTCCCTCGAAGCGGGAAACGCAGATCATCACCTTGCGGCCGGATGCTTTTTCTTCGCTCGTCAAATAGACGTCATGGTGCAGCAGCTTGCCGTCGCAGGTGACGACCCCGGTCTCGCATTGACCGCAGGCGCCGCCGCGACAGAGGAAGGGCGCGTCGACGCCCGCCGCCTCGATCGCCTCCAGCATGCTTTCGTGGTGGCCGACCTTCACGGTCTTGCCGGACCGCAGGAGCTCGATCGCGAAGGGCTTGCCTGGTAGAGACGACAGGAACCGTTCCGAATGCAGGTTCTGTTCCGGCCAGCCGGCGTTGAGGCCGGTTTTCAACACGCCGTCGATCATGCCAGACGGGCCGCAGACATAGAGATGTGTGCCGAGCGGCTGGCTGTCGAGCAGGCGCGTCAGGGGGATGGCGCCGCCTTCGGCATCGCAATAGATCTTGATGCGATGTCCGCCGTAACGCTCCTGGAGTTCCCGCCAATAGGCGCCGCGGTCGCGTGTGCGGATGGCATAATGCAGCTCGAAATTGGCGCCCTCGCGGGAAAACTGCTCCATCATCGCGATGAAGGGGGTAATGCCGATGCCGCCGGCGATCAGAAGATGCTTGCGCCCGCGCCAGTCCGGCTGGAAAAGGTTGACAGGATAGCTGACCTTCAGCTCGTCGCCTTCGCGGACTTTCTCATGCATGAAGGTGGAGCCGCCGCGCGAATCCTCGACGTGCAGCACGCTGATTTCATAAGCTGCGCAATCATGCGGCGGCGACATCAGCGAATAGGCGTTGCGGCGCATATGGCCGCCATCGTTCATCAAGACGATGACGTGGGCGCCGCCGGAGAAATAAGGCATCGGCTTGCCGTCAAGACGCTCGAAACGAAAGCGCTTGACGCGCTCGGCGATCGGGGTGATCCGCGCCACGCGGACAGGAATTTCAGTGCCACCGCTCAAAGGAACAACTCCTCCGGATCAGGCGCGCTGCCCGGTTCTTCCGCATCGATATTGACGCCCTGGAAGGCGGCGAGCCGGCGCGAATAATGGTCGCGCACCAGAAGCGGCAGCCCGCAATGGCTGCAGGCAAACGGGCTGGTGGTGACGTCGTCGGTGATGCCCTTGCAATGGACGCATTGCACGCGCCGGGCCAGCGAGCCGCGATGCTCGGTGATGACGGAGGCATGGTCCATGCCGTAATCGAGCGCCACCAGCATTGCCTGGCCGATGAAGCCCTCCGTGCCCGAAAGATAAAGCCGCGTGCCCATATGGGCGGTGGCAAGCGAACCCTTCAATCGGAAGAGCAGCGTTGCGATCGTCGGCGCCGTGAAGAACATGTCGGCGCCGAGGCGGCGCAGCGTCTCGTCCAGGCCGGATCCTTGCGAGCCACGGGCGACATAGAGGATCTCGCTGCGGGAAAGAGCTGTTTCGTCAAGCGCCGGCTGCTGATCGAGCAGAGCCCTGGCACCCTCCCCTTCGAGCGCGAATATGTGCCGCCGGGCGTTGGGCTGGATGGTCAGGCCCGTGTAGACTGGTCGGCTCTTGATGCCTGCAACGAGCATTGGCGTGCTCCTTAACCTACGGCAGTCCTCTTCTTCTTCTCCGGATCGTCGAAGGGAAGCGTATGGGCGGTGGCGCTTGCCTTCACGGTCATGCCGCGGACTTCGAGTTTCGTCCCATGCACCGCCTTGTCAACGTCCAGACGGGCAATCGCCATGGATTTCTTCGTCAGCGACGAATAGCTTGGGCAGGTAATGACGCCGACTTTTTTGCCGTCGGCAAAGACTTCGTCGCCGAGATCGGCCGGTCCGTCGGCATCGATCAGCATGCCGAAGATCTTGAAGCGTTCCTTGCCCTTCAGGCGAGCATGTTCCTCGGCGCCACGGAAGCCCGTCTTGCCGGGGCTGACGGTGAAGTCGAGGCCGAGTTCCCAGAGACTGTCGCCGGGCGGCTGATCGGCGAAGGGATACATCTGCGAATTATCGTAGGGGTAGAAGAGCAGGTAGCTTTCGACCCGCAGCATGTCGAGAACGGAGAAGCAGCAGGGGATGATGCCCATCTCCTTGCCTTCCTCGACGATCCGGTCCCAGACCATGACAGCGTCCTGGCCGCGCACGAAGATTTCGTAGCCGCGTTCGCCGGTATAGCCGGTGCGCGAGATCATCACCGGTGCGCCGAACAGCGTCGTCTGCATGTGGTGGAAATATTTGAGGTCGCGGATGCCGGGCACATATTTAGCGAGATAGTCGACCGCGATCGGACCCTGCAGCGACAGGTCGTGCAGGTCGTCATCGAAGAGGACCGCGCAATTGCGGCCTGCCGCCTGCTTGACGAGCTCCTCATGGCCGGAGCCGGAGCCATGCACCAGCATCCAGGAATTCGGGCCGGTGCGATAGACGATGCAGTCGTCGGTGAAGTGGCCACGGTCGTTCAACATGGTCGCATAGACGGACCGGCCGGGATAGATCTTCGTCAGGTCGCGGGTGGTGATGGAGTCGAGCACGGCAATGGCGTGCGGGCCGACCAGGTGCACCTTCTTCAGGCCCGAGACATCCATGATGCCTGCCTTGGTGCGGACGGCGATATGCTCTTCCGACATGTCCTTGTCGTAGGTCCAGGCGGTGCCCATGCCGCTCCAGTCCTCAAGCTTCGATCCCAGAGCGCGATGCCGATCCGCCAAGACGGAGAAACGCCATGATAAAGCCATTGTCCGTTCCCTTTTATTTCCTCTACGGAATATTTATTTCCTGACTATATTCGTCTTTCGCGCCGTGGCAAGCCCGCCCGGCATGCATTTCCCAAAACTTTTGGCGCCCCTGCTGCATCCCTCACCAAATGAATGAGGGATGCGGCTGCGCTTTTGCCGTCCCCCAAACCGTCTCTAACCCATGCGTTCGGAGGCGTAGCTGCCGGGGCTTGCCGGGAAGACCACGGTGCGGTTGCCGTTGATGAAGGTGCGGTGATGAATATGGGCGTGGATGGCACGCGCCAGCACCTGGCTTTCGACATCGCGGCCGATCGAGACATAGTCGTCGGGTGACTGCGCATGGGTGATGCGCGCCGTGTCCTGCTCGATGATCGGGCCTTCGTCGAGATCGGCGGTGACGTAATGCGCCGTCGCCCCGATCAGCTTCACGCCGCGGCCGTAGGCCTGCTTGTAAGGATTGGCGCCCTTGAAGCTCGGCAGGAAGGAATGGTGGATGTTGATGATCCGGCCAGACATTTTCTGGCACATCTCGTCCGACAGGATCTGCATGTAGCGGGCGAGCACGATCAGCTCCGTGCCGGTCTGCTCGGCCACTTCCATGATATGGGCCTCGGCCTGCGCCTTGTTGGCCTTGGTGACCGGAATATGGTGGAAGGGAATGTCGTGGTTGACCACGACCTTCTGGTAGTCGAAATGGTTGGAGACGACGCCGACGATATCGATCGGCAGGGCGCCGATCTTCCAGCGGTAGAGCAGGTCGTTCAGACAATGGCCGAAACGCGACACCATCAGCAGCACCTTCATGCGCTTCTCGCTGTCGTGAAAATCGTAATCCATCGCGAAGGGCGCGGCGACGGCCGCGAAACCGGCGTCGATATCGGCGCCCGAAAGCCCCTCTTCCGAAATGAAGCTGACGCGCATGAAGAACTTGCCGGTATCGAGATCGTCGAACTGCGAGCTGTCGATGATGTTGCAGCCCCTGTCCGCCAGATAGCTCGAAATCGCCGCGACGATGCCGCGCGTCGACTTGCAGGATACGGTGAGTACGAAGTTCTTCATGCCGTCACTTTCTTCGCCATATCAAGTGCAGGGGTCTCGATCACGCCGGAGCTTGTTCGCCCCGGCGCGTTTGCCTGTCATTCGACGCGTCCAGGCCACTCAGATATCGAGCGTGCTGTCGCGTTCCCACTGGGTGAAATGCGAGCAATAGGCATTCCATTCCTGATGCTTGAGCTTGAGATAGGCGGCGGAAAACTCGGCCCCGATCGCCTGCTTCAAGCCCTCGTCGGCATCATAGGCGCGCAGCGCATCGAGCAGGTTGAGCGGCAAGCGCGGCGCGTCCTTCACCAGATACCCCTCGGCATACATGTCGATATCGTAGTGCCGGCCGGGATCGGCTTGGCTGCGAATGCCGTCGAGGCCGGCCGCGATGATGATCGCCTGCAGCAGGTACGGGTTGACCGCACCATCAGGCAGGCGCAGCTCGAAGCGGCCCGGTCCCGGCACGCGCACCATATGGGTGCGGTTGTTGCCCGTCCAGGTCACGGTGTTCGGCGCCCAGGTCGCGCCCGATGTGGTGCGCGGCGCGTTGATGCGCTTATAGGAATTGACCGTCGGATTGGTGATCGCGGCAAGCGCGGAGGCGTGCTTCATGATGCCGCCGAGGAAGGTTTTGCCCTGAGCGGAGAGCCCAAAGGCCATTTCCTTGTCCGCAAAGGCGTTTACCTTGCCATCGATATCCCAGACCGAAATGTGGGCATGACACCCGTTTCCGGTCAGGCCCTTGAAGGGCTTCGGCATGAAGGTGGCGCGAAGGCCGTGCTTTTCGGCGACCGACTTGACCATGAACTTGAAGAAAGAGTGCTTGTCTGCCGTCTGAAGAGCGTCGTCATATTCCCAGTTCATCTCGAACTGGCCGTTCGCGTCCTCGTGGTCGTTCTGATAGGGCTTCCAGCCGAGCTCGAGCATGTAATCGCAAATCTCGGCGATGACATCATAGCGACGCATCACCGCCTGCTGATCGTAGCAAGGCTTTTCGGCTGTATCGAACTGGTCCGAAATCACCGAGCCGTCGGCGGAGATGAGAAAGAACTCGGGCTCCACGCCGGTTTTCACCCGGAGCCCCTCCTTCGCAGCTTCAGCGACCAGTCTTTTCAGCACCACACGCGGTGCCTGTTCGACAGGCTGATCGTCCATGACGCAGTCGGCGGCAACCCATGCGACGTCTTTCTTCCAGGGTAGCTGGATCACGGAGGAAGCATCGGGAAGCGCGAACAGGTCGGGATGGGCAGGCGTCAAATCGAGCCAGGTCGCGAAACCCGCGAAGCCGGCGCCATCTTTCTGCATATCGGCGATGGCTTCTGCCGGGACCAGCTTGGCGCGTTGGCCGCCGAACAGGTCGGTATAGCTGATCATGAAATATTTGATGCCTTTGTCTTTGGCAAAAGCAGCAAGGTCCAGTGTCATTCTCGTTCCCCTTTGGATTTCTTGGAGACACTTTGGTTATGGATGCGAGACGGCCGGGACGTTTGCCCGGCCGATAGAAATCAATAGCCTCCCTTGCCGGGATACCAGTTTGTGCCGGCGAGCGGGATCTGGGCCATGGCGGCCGCTTCCATCGTCAGCGCGCAAAGATCTTCCGGTTCCAGGTTGTGCAGGTGGTTCTTGCCGCAGGCGCGCGCGATGGTCTGGGCTTCCAGAGTCATGACCTTCAGATAGTTGGCGAGACGGCGGCCAGCGGCGATTGGATCAAGGCGCTTCATCAGTTCCGGGTCCTGCGTCGTGATGCCGGCCGGGTCTTTGCCTTCGTGCCAGTCGTCATAGGCGCCGGCCGTCGTTCCGAGCTTTTGGTATTCTTCTTCCCAATGCGGATCGTTGTCGCCGATCGCAACGAGCGCCGCCGTGCCGATGGCAACGGCATCGGCACCCAGCGCCAGTGCCTTGGCCACGTCGGCGCCCGAACGGATGCCGCCGGAGATGATCAGTTGCACCTTGCGATGCATGCCGAGATCCTGCAGCGCCTGGACGGCGGGGCGGATGCAGGCGAGCGTCGGCATGCCGACATTCTCGATGAAGACATCCTGGGTCGCGGCGGTTCCGCCCTGCATGCCATCGAGCACCACCACGTCGGCCCCAGCCTTCACGGCAAGCGCCGTATCGTAATAGGGACGCGCGCCGCCGACCTTCACATAGATCGGCTTTTCCCAGTCGGTGATCTCGCGCAGTTCCAGGATCTTGATTTCGAGGTCGTCCGGGCCAGTCCAATCCGGATGGCGGCAGGCCGAGCGCTGGTCGATGCCCTTCGGCAGGTTGCGCATGTTGGCGACACGATCGGAAATCTTCTGGCCGAGCAGCATGCCGCCGCCGCCGGGTTTTGCGCCTTGACCGACAACCACTTCGATCGCATCGGCGCGACGCAGGTCCTTGGGATTCATGCCGTATCGCGACGGCAGATACTGGTAGACCAACGTTTGTGAATGGCCCCGCTCTTCATCGGTCATCCCGCCGTCGCCTGTCGTGGTGGAGGTTCCGGCAATCGTCGCGCCGCGTCCGAGCGCCTCCTTAGCATTGCCAGACAGAGCGCCGAAGCTCATGCCGGCAATGGTGATCGGCGTCTTCAGGTGAATGGGTTTTTTGGCGAAGCGCGCGCCGAGGACGACCGACGTGTCGCACTTCTCGCGGTAACCTTCCAGCGGATAGCGCGAGATCGATGCGCCGAGAAACAGCAGGTCGTCGAAATGCGGAACCTTCCGTTTGGTGCCGGCGCCACGGATGTCGTAAATGCCGGTCGCCGCAGCACGGCGGATTTCCGCCAGCGTGTAATCGTCGAAGGTCGCGGACTTGCGCGGCGGGGTATAGGGGTTGTGATAGCTCATGATGGTCCCTCGCCTTAATATGCGTCAGCGTTGTCGATATTGAAATTATAGAGCTTGCGGGCGGAGCCGTAACGCTTGAATTCCTCGGGCCTCACTTCGCTCACGCCCGCCTTTTCGAGAAGTTCGGCCAGCTTCGTCAGATGCTCGGGACGCAGCTCCTTTTCGATGCAATCGGCACCCAGGCTCTTGACCGAACCGCGCACGAAGAGCTTCGCCTCGTAGAGCGAATCCCCAAGCGCATCGCCGGCATCGCCGAGCACCACGAGGTGGCCCGACTGGCCCATGAAGGCGGACATGTGGCCGATATTGCCATGAACGACGATGTCGATGCCCTTCATCGAGATGCCGCAGCGCGATGCCGCATTGCCCTTGATGACAAGAAGGCCGCCACGGCCGGTTGCGCCTGCATACTGGCTGGCATCACCCTCGATGACGACTGTTCCAGACATCATGTTTTCCGCAACACCCGGACCTGCCGAACCGTGAACGGTGACGGTCCCGCCGTCGTTCATCCCGGCGCAATAATAGCCGACCGACCCCTTCACATCGACCGTGACGGGCGCATCGATGCCGACGGCAACCGAATGGCTGCCGCGCGGATTGACGACTTCGAAGGAAAGATCGTTCGAACCGTTCTGGATGTTGTGCAGGGCGCTGTTGAGTTCACGCAACGGCGTAGTGGCAAGATCAATGACAGGCATGTTTCGATAACCCTTGGAGAATACGCATGAGGCGCCGGTCAAGCGACCTTCTGGTGATCCCAGAAATAGACGGTTGCAGGCTCCGGCTCCCAGACCCGGGCATTCTCGATGCCGGGCAGATTGACGAGCGCCCGGTATTCCGAACCGAAGGCGACATACTGGTCCGTTTCGGCCATGACAGCGGGCTTGCAGGCGATCGCATCGCGCACGACGCCGAAGCCGGACTTCGTGCCGACGACGAAGGTGAAGAAGCCGTCGAGGTCATCCACCGCGCCTTCCAGCGCCTGGCCGAGATTCTTGCCCTTGGCCATCTCTGCCGTCAGATAGGCGGCGGCGACCTCGGTGTCGTTTTCCGTTTCGAAGGTCATGCCTTCGCGCTTCAGCTCGCGGCGCAGATTGTTGTGGTTGGACAGCGAGCCATTATGCACCAGGCACTGGTCGGAGCCGGTGGAGAAAGGATGGGCGCCGAGCGTCGTGACGGCCGATTCCGTTGCCATGCGGGTATGGCCGATGCCGTGGGTGCCGGCCATTGAATTGACCGCGAAGCGTGAGACGACATCCTTCGGCAGGCCGGTTTCCTTATAGATCTCGATCGCGTCGCCGCTACTCATGATGCGGATGTTCGGACGCAGTTCCGAAACGGCTGCCTTGCCCGTGTCGAGCAGATCCTTGGCAAGCGTGATGACGGCATGCGTGCTCTTCACCTGGATGGTGACCGGTGCGCCAACCGCCTGGCCGAGTTCGGCCTCGAGGCCGGCGAAATCCTTCTTCGGATTGGCCGACTGGATGGTGATCTTGGCATTGTTGCCGCTGGCGTCGCCATAGATCGCGATACCGGCGCTGTCCGGCCCTCGATCCGTCATCGTCACCAGCATCGAGGACAGCAGTGCCCCGAGCTCCGGTTCGAGACTTTTATCCTTGAGGAAGAGACCCACAATTCCGCACATGACCAGACCTCCGTTCGTGTTGAGAAAGGACTAGCAGGTCTGTTTTGGGTTTTCAACTCGGAAGAAAGATTTTTTCTTTTAAGGCAAGTCAGCTTTTCGAGCTCTGCTGTGGATAGCTGATGATCGAGAGGTATTTGCTCGGCAGCTTCACCAGCTGCTCCGGCCCATGCGGCGCATCGGCGTCGAAGAACAGGCTGTCGCCCGGCTGCATCTGGAAAAGCTGGTCGCCGTGGCGGTAAACGACTTCCCCCTCGAGCATATAGAGAAATTCCATCCCCTCGTGCTGGAAGGTCGGGAAGATGTCGGAGTCGGTCGTCAGGGTGATGAGGTAAGGCTCGACGATGACGCCGCTGGTATTGTTGTCGATATGACCGAGAACATTATACTGGTGACCGGCGCGCGTGCCGCGCCGTTCGAGCTCGATGCCCTGGCCTGCCTTGACGAAGACGGCGTTGCGCGGTTCCTCGAAACGACGGAAGAAGGCCGTCAGCGGCACACCGAGCGCCCGCGACAGCGATTGCAGCGTCGTCAGCGACGGCGAGATGTTGCCGTTCTCGATCTTCGACAGCATGCCGAGCGAAATGCCGGTCGCCGCCGCCAGATCGGTGACCGTGATGCCGAGTTTCTTGCGGTAGGCGCGCACCTCATGGCCGATCGCCATTTCGAGGTTGTTTTCTTTCGGCTCGCGGACGGCGTGCGGGTCCTGGGAAAAGGGAGCGCGTCCACTATGCGCCTGTTCCGGTTGCTCTGCCGCTGCACGCTTGGATTTCATGGATTTTCCCCTGCCGCCTTCTCTTTTGTCCAAAGGCAACCCTATCGTCATAGTGAAAATTTCTCAACCGTGAAGAAAACCTATTCCCGCCGCGCCGCGCGCGGGGCGATGCCGTAGACGGCACGGAACATGCGGGAAAAATGGCTCAGGCTGGAAAAACCGGTGGCCACCGCGATTTCCGAGACGGAAAGCGGGCTCTGCTTCAACAGGCGATGGGCATGCTGCAGCCTGATCCTTCGGTATTGATCAAGGTAGGTGGTGCCGAGATGCGCCGAAAAGAGCCGGTCGAGATGGCGGGTGGTGACGCCGGCAATGCGCGCCATGGCGGCGCGCTCGAGCGGCATCTCGATCGTCTCCTCCATCCGTTCGAGAACGCCGAGCAGGCCGGGATGATAGACGCCGTAACGCTGCGCCAGCGAGGCGCGCTGGGGCGCAGCCGGTTCGTTGACCTCTGTATGAAGGTACCAGTCGCTGACCCTGCGGGCGAAATCCGGCCCCATGCGCTCGGCGATCAGCACATGCATCATGTCGAGCGGTGCGATGCCGCCGCCGCAGGTAATCCGGTTGCCGTCGATCATGAAGCGCGCCTGGCGCGGTGTGAGGTCCGGGAAGGCTTCGAGAAGGGCGGCCGCATGCTCCCAGTGGATGGTGAAGTCGCGGCCGCCGAGCAGTCCGGCGGCGGCCATCAGATAGGGACCGCCCGAGATGCCGCCGATCCTCACCCCTTCGCGCGACAGCTGCCGCAAGCAGGAAAGCACGCCGGGATATCGCCAGTCGCGGGGCGAACCGCCGGCGCAGACGAAGGCCGTTCCGAGTCCTGAGCCTCTGACAGGGAGAGGTTCGGCGGGGACGCTGACGCCCGAGGAGGAGAGCGCCGATGCGCCATCCGGTGAGAAGACCTGCAGCCGATAGATCTCGCGTCCGGCCAGAAGATTTGCCGCCCGCAGCGGCTCCGTCGCCGAGGCATAGGACATCAGCGCAAATCCCGGGATAAGGATGAAGCCGATCGTCTGTACATTTCTGCTATCAAGCGAGGACATGTCTCTTTCTTAGCGATTCATGTCCCTTCTGTGCAAGTCCGCCCTCCCCTTTCTGGCATCATGCACCTGTTCTTTCCGGGGTGACCCATGCGCTATTCCGCTCTTTCGATTTTCCTGAACGGCCTTCGCGGCAACAAAGGCTGGGCGCCTGCCTGGCGCGATCCGGCGCCGAAGCCGCATTACGACGTCATCATCGTCGGTGGCGGCGGTCATGGTCTTGCGACCGCCTATTATCTTGCCAAGGAATTCGGCGTCACCAATGTCGCCGTCCTCGAAAAGGGCTATCTCGGCTCCGGCAATATCGGCAGGAACACCACGATCATCCGCTCGAACTACCTGCTGCCCGGCAACAATCCCTTCTACGAACTGTCGATGAAGCTGTGGGAAGGGCTGGAGCAGGACTTCAACTTCAACGCCATGGTCTCGCAGCGCGGCGTGCTCAACCTCTTCCATTCCGACGCCCAGCGCGACGCCTATACGCGGCGCGGCAACGCCATGCGGCTGCACGGCGTCGATGCCGAGCTTCTCGACCGGCAGGCAGTGCGTCGGAAATTGCCCTTCCTCGATTTCGACAATGCCCGTTTCCCCATCATGGGTGGCCTGTTCCAGCCGCGCGGCGGCACCGTGCGCCACGATGCGGTCGCCTGGGGTTATGCGCGCGGTGCAGACAGCCGCGGCGTCGACATCATCACCCAGTGTGAGGTGACCGGTATTCGCCGCGAAAACGGTGAGGTGATCGGCGTCGAGACCAGCAAGGGCTTCATCGGCTGCGGCAAGCTGGCGCTTGCGGCAGCCGGCAATTCCACCGTCGTCGCCGATATGGCCGGCCTTCGGCTGCCGATCGAAAGCCATGTGCTGCAGGCCTTTGTTTCGGAAGGGCTGAAGCCCTTCATCGACACGGTCGTCACCTTCGGCGCCGGGCATTTCTACGCATCCCAGTCGGACAAGGGCGGCCTCGTCTTCGGCGGCGATATCGACGGCTACAATTCCTATGCCCAGCGCGGCAATCTCGCCTCGGTCGAGCATGTCGCCGAAGCCGGGCTGGCGCTGATCCCGTCGCTGTCGCGCGTGCGCTACCTGCGTTCCTGGGGCGGCGTCATGGATATGAGCATGGACGGCTCGCCGATCATCGACCGCACCCATATCGACAATCTCTATCTCAACACCGGCTGGTGTTACGGCGGCTTCAAGGCCACGCCGGCCTCCGGCTTCTGTTACGCCCATCTGATCGCCCGTAACGCGCCGCATCAGACCGCCCGCGCGTTCCGGCTCGATCGCTTCGCGCGCGGCTACCCGATCGACGAAAAGGGCGTCGGCGCCCAGCCCAATCTGCACTGAGGACATTTAAGATGGCAAGCCTGATTTCCTGTCCTCATTGCGGCGCCCGACCCAAGGAGGAATTTTCGATCCGCGGCGATGCCGGTCTTGTCAGACCGGCGCCGAATGCCGGTGCGGAGGCCTGGTTCGACTATGTCTATCTGCGTGACAATCCGAGGGGCCGGCACAGCGAATACTGGCACCACTCCTCCGGATGCCGCCGCTGGCTGATCGTCGAACGCGATACCGTCACCCATGCGGTCCACGGCGTCAGGGATGCCGCCCTTTCCAAGCTCGGCGGAGAACCGGCATGACGAGTTTCCGTCTTTCCTCCGGCGGCCGCATCGACCGCGCCACGACGCTCGGCTTTACTTTCGACGGCAGGCCGCTCGAAGGCCATCCGGGCGACACGCTCGCCTCGGCACTGCTTGCCAACGGAGTCCAGCTCGTCGGCCGCAGCTTCAAATATCATCGCCCGCGCGGCATCCTGACGGCGGGGGCTGCCGAACCGAACGCGCTGGTGACGACGGGCAGCGGCGGGCGCACCGAACCGAACACGCGCGCTACGATGATCGAGCTTTATCAGGGGCTGACGGCAAAGAGCCAAAACCGCTGGCCCTCCCTCGGCTTCGATGTCGGCGCGGTCAATGGGCTGCTCTCGCCCTTCCTCAGCGCCGGTTTCTACTACAAGACCTTCATGTGGCCGGCTGGCCTCTGGGAAAAGCTCTACGAGCCGGTGATCCGCAAGGCGGCCGGCCTCGGCAGGGCCTCCTACGAAGCCGATCCCGACACTTACGAGAAATGCTGGGCGCATTGCGATCTGCTGGTGATCGGCGCCGGCCCTGCCGGTCTTGCCGCGGCGCTGACCGCCGGCCGCGCCGGCGCGCGCGTCATCCTCGCCGATGAGGGACCCGAACTCGGCGGCAGTCTGCTTTCCGACAGCGGTTCTGTCGACGGCAAGCCGGCGGACGCGCTTCTCGGCGAGTTGCTTGCCGAGCTGGTGGGACTTTCGAATGTGCGCCGCCTGCCACGCATGACGGTGTTCGGCTGGTACGACGACAATGTCTTCGGCGCCGTCGAACGGGTGCAGAAGCATGTGGCGATGCCTGATCCGGATCGTCCGGTCGAAAGATTGTGGCGCATCGTCGCCCGCCAGGCGATCCTTGCGACCGGCGCCGAGGAACGTCCGCTTGTCTTCGGCGGCAACGATATTCCCGGTGTGATGATGGCAGGCGCCATGCGCAGCTATCTCAACCGGCAGGCGGTCGCACCCGGCAGAAGCACTGTCATCTTCACCACCAACGATGCCGGATATCGCATCGCCGCCGATCTCGAGGCCGCCGGCCTCGCAGTTACGGCGATCGTCGACAGCCGCGCGGATGCGGCCGAGAGCTGGCAGGGCCGCGCCGAAGTGCTGAAGGGCGCCAGGGTCATCGATGCGTTTGGCGGCAAGCGCCTGCGCGGCGTCAGCGTCGAGACCGCCGGCGGCGCCCGCCGGATCGAAGCGGATGCGCTTGCCATGTCGGGCGGCTGGAGCCCGATCATTCATCTTGCCTGCCATCGCGGCGCGAAACCGCAATGGTCGGACGAGGCCTCGGCGTTTCTGGCGCCCGTCCAGCAGGAAGGCCTGACCGTTGCCGGCTCGGCGGCCGGTATGGCGCAAACGACGACCTGCCTCGGTGATGGCGCTACGAAGGCAGCGGCCGCGTTGACGGCGATCGGTTTCGCAGCGGCGGAACCGGCCTTTGCCGCGGCTTCCGAGACGGCCGCGCAGGCAAAGCCGCTCTGGTCGGTCAAGGGCTCGAAGGGCAAGGCTTTCGTCGACTATCAGAACGACGTGCATCTCAAGGATTTCGGCCTCGCCGTCCGCGAAGGTTACGGTCATGTCGAACTCGCCAAGCGCTACACGACATCAGGTATGGCGACCGACCAGGGCAAGCTTTCCAACATCAACGCCATCGGCATTCTCGCCGAGGCACGCGGCGTGTCGCCCGCCGAGGTGGGAACGACAACCTTCCGGCCCTTCTACACGCCGGTTTCCTTCGGCGCCTTGACCGGGACATCGCGCGGCAAACATTTCCAGCCGGCGCGCAAATCGCCGCTGCATGGTTGGGCCGAGAAGAACGGGGCGGTCTTCGTCGAAACCGGCCTCTGGTACCGTTCCTCCTGGTTTCCGCGTGCCGGCGAGACGACATGGCGCGAAAGCGTCGACCGCGAGGTGCTGAACATCCGCAGGAATGCCGGCCTCTGCGACGTCTCGACCCTGGGCAAGATCGAGATATCAGGGAAGGATGCCGCGACCTTCCTCGATCGCATCTACTGCAACGGCTTCGCCAAGCTTGCTGTGGGCAAGGCGCGTTATGGCATCATGCTGCGCGAGGACGGCTTCATCTATGATGACGGCACCATCAGCCGCTTCAGCGACGATCATTTCTTCATGACCACGACGACCGCGCTTGCCGCCGGCGTGCTCACCCATCTCGAATTCTGCGCCCAGACGCTCTGGCCGGAGCTCGACGTCTGCTTCGCCTCTTCGACCGATCAATGGGCGCAGATGGCCGTTGCCGGGCCGAAGTCGCGTCTCATTCTCCAGGAGATCGTCGACGAGGACATATCGGACGCGGCTTTCCCCTTCATGAGCGCCCGCAAGGTCTCTCTCTTCGGCGGCCGCCTCGAAGGCCGGCTCTTCCGGATTTCCTTCTCCGGTGAACTCGCCTACGAGTTGGCGGTGCCGGCCGGCTACGGCGAAGGTGTCGCCGATGCGGTCATGGCGGCGGGCGAAAAACATGACATCTGCGCCTATGGCGCCGAAGCGCTCGGCGTCATGCGCATCGAAAAGGGCCATGTCACCCATGCCGAAATCAACGGCACGGTGACGCCCGGCGATCTCGGTTTCGGCCGCATGGTTTCATCAACCAAGCCGGATTTCATCGGCAAGGCGATGCTTGCCCGTGAAGGGCTGCAGGATCCCGAGCGGCCGCGCCTTGTCGGTGTCAAGCCACTCAATCCGGCGACCGGATTCCGCACCGGCTCGCATATTCTTGCCGACGGCGTTGCCGCAACGCTCGAAAACGACCAGGGCTACGTCACATCAAGCGCCTTTTCGCCGGGGCTCGGCCATACGATCGGCCTGGCCCTCGTCAGGCGCGGGCCGGAGCGCATCGGCGAAAAGGTGACGGTCTGGAACGGTCTGCGCAACGAATTCACCGATGCGGTGCTCTGCCATCCCGTCTTCATCGATCCCGAAAACGAGAAGCTCCATGCGTGATCTTCCGCAACACAAACCGGTTCTTGCCGGGGCAGCATATAACGGCATCTCAGGGGCGGGCATCCGGCTCGAAGCCTTGCCGGAGGGCCATCTCCTGCATGTACTCGGCGCAATCGAGCCAACCGCGCTCGCCGCGGAATTGGTGAAAGCAGGCTTTGCGAAAAGTTCGATCCGTCAGGCAGGCTTCCGCCAATGGTTCGTCGCCGGCGATGAGCCGCTTGTCCCGGCCAGCCTCGATGCTCTCGTTGCAGCGCTTGCGGGAAAGGCCTTCGTCATGGACCAGAGCCATGGGCGTGTGCGTATCGGCGTTTCCGGTCGTTCTTCGCGGGCGCTTCTCTCAAGGGGGACCGCCGTCGATCTCGATCCTTCCGTCTTTCCGGAAGGCCATTCGGCCATGACGATGGTCGGTCATCTCTCCGTGCAGATCGTCCGCACCGGCGATGACAGCTTCGAGCTTACGGTCCTGCGCAGTTTTGCTGAAAGCCTCTGGGACGATCTCGCGCACATGGCGGCGAGCGCTGAAAAGGACGGCGTCTGAGAGAGACGGTTTCGATCGTTCTTAAGCTGTATGCAGCGCGGCGGCACCGACCCATTCGGGGCGCTCGGCGCCTTGCAGCTCTTCCACCGTATCGGCGGCGAAGCTCGGCACGACACCGGTCCACAGCAGTGCGCCGTCGGGATTGGAATGACCGTCGCCCTCGAGCTTGTAGATGCTTTCGACGATATACTGGCCGTCATTGTTCAGGCCCTTGATCTCGGAAATCTCGATCACCCGGCGCCGGCCGGTGCGCTTGAAGCGGGCGATCTGCACGACGACGTCGACCGCCGAGGCGATCTGGGCGCGCAGCGGCCGAAGCGGCATGTCGATATCCGACATCAGCGCCAACGTTTCCAGCCGGTGCAGGGAGTCATAGGGCGTGTTCGCATGCACCGTCGAAAGGCTGCCGCTGTGACCCGAGGTCATCGCCTGGATCATATCGAGCGCCTCGCCGCCGCGGCACTCGCCGACGATGATCCGGTCGGGCCGCATACGCAGCGACGAGCGGAACAGGTCGCGGATGCTGGCGCCGCCGCGACCGAAACGGTCGGGCTTCGTCACTTCGAGATAGACCACGTGTTCCTTGCGGATCTGCAGTTCCGACGTGTCCTCGATCACGATGATGCGCTCGTGGTCGGCAAAGGCTTCCGACAGCGCGTTCAGCATCGTCGTCTTGCCGGTGCCGGTGCCGCCGGAGATGATGACGTTCTTCTGCAGCCCGACGGCCGCCTGCAGCAGTGACAGCGATTGCTCGGTCAGGCTGCCCTGGGTGACGAGATCGTGGATGCTGCGATGTTCTTTCAGAAAGCGGCGGATGGAGATGCAAAGCCCGGTGCGGGACGCGGGCGGCTGGATCATCTGCACGCGCGAACCATCCGGTAGCCGCGCCTCGACGCTCGGTTCCTCCGGCGTCAGCCGCTTGCCTGAGAACTGTGCGATGCTGCGCGCGGCCGATTCCAAATCCTCACGACTGGCGAAACGCGTATCGGCGCGTTCGAGCTTGCCTCGCCTTTCGACGAAGATGTCGGATGTGCCGTTGATCAGGATTTCGGACACGCTCGGATCATCGAGGAGAAAACGGATCGGCCCGAGCAGCTTGTCCAGCGCCCGGCTCAGGACCTGGAAGGTCGCCTGTTCGGCAGCGTCGTCGGAAACGGCCTTCATTAGAGCGGCATCCCGACCAGGACCGTGCTCATGCCGAACAGCGTCGCCATCATCTGAACCGCGGTCGGAAAGAACATCATCAATGGAATGAGGACCAATCCAAGTATTAAGATGCTGCTCATCGTTTCCATCGTTCTCTCTCCGGATCGACTGGCGGGCGATACCCACCATTTGACGAAAGCTTAATCCAGATCGCCAAACAACGCCATGGCCGGCCCCGCGGAGGCAGTCATTATGATCGCCACGCGCCGTTTCTTCTATCGCTTTGAAAGAATTGACCAATTATGGAGCAGTAGACGAGGCCTCGCTGGGTCGTCAAAAACTTCCTATCCGCAGGTAAAAATGCAGCCGCTTCAAAAGCTTAGTTAAAATAATTGGGCGTCAACTGCGATTTTGCAGCCGATGCCTCCAAGACAATTGGAACCCTTCGTTTCGTTTGCTTGACGGAGGGCTGGCCTTAGGCGCACTCTTGGGTCTTAATGGTGTTGCTCAACAAACGTTGGCCGCCGGGGAAGAAAAGCTGAAGCAGAAAATATCATTGGATCGAGCAACATGCTCGTTCGGATCGATAGCGTATGCTTGGTTCATCTTCACCACGGCTTCGAACCGAAACAAACCTGGGAATGAGGAGTAATCACATGTTTGGTAAACTCAAGACTCTCGCAATTGCACTTCACAAGGACGAACGCGGCGACATGGCCCAGATCGTCCTGGCCGTCGCCCTGATCGTCATTCCGCTGATGCTGATCCTGCTCGCATTCGGCAAACAGATCGGCGAATGGTTCAACGAAAAGAACACGGCGCTCTCGGATGCCGAGAGAATTCCTGAGCCGGGTCAATAAGCGGATCGGGATCATGGATACGACCTATGATCTGACCCTGATGCCTGCGGCGGCGGCTCTTGCCGTCGCCTGCACCATGACCGCGGCGGTGCTCGACCATCGCCACGGTCATATCCCGAACGCCGTCACCTATCCCTGCCTGCTTGGCGGGTTCATGTTGGCGGCAGTCAGCGGCGGTCTCGCAGGGATAGGGCTTGCCTTCGCAGGCCTCCTTGCAGCCGGCCTGATCTTCATCATCGCCTTCGCAGCCGGAAGCTGCGGCGGCGGCGACGTCAAGCTGATGGCGGCGCTCGGCGCCATTCTTGGCCTCTGGCCCGCCATCGACGTCACACTTGCATCGCTGATGGCCGGCGGCGTGATCGCCGTTTTCTCCATGGCGCGGCGTGTTCAGTGGAGCGTGCTGGCTCGAACGGTCGGACTGTTTGCGCTTCTCCTGCCAGCCGGGTTCCGCGATGCCGCTTCGGTGCTGAAGCCGCGCGAAACCCATCATACCGTCCGCTTCGGCGTTGCCGCTGCTCTCGGACTTCTCTGGTGCCTTTTCATGCCCGATTTCACCCCTCTTTCATTCGTGAGGTAACGGCAATGCGCGCGGAACTCGAACGCCCCATCTTCGACGGTGCCTTCTGGAGTTCGATCCTGCACTCGCGGACCTTCTGGGTCCCTCAGGATCACGGCGCGCTCCTCGGTACCTTTGCGATCGCCATGATGCTGCTTGGCTCGATGCTGCTGCTGCCGCGGCTTTCCGCCCGCCGGCGCCGGATATCGGAGCTGCACGGCGATATCTCCGGCAGCACGACGATGATGGATTTCGTCCTCGTGACACCGGTCTTCGTCTTCTTCATGTTCGTGGTCTTCCAGTTCACGATCCTGGCCAAGAACCACCTCTTCACCCATTATGCCGCCTATGCGGCGGCCCGCAGCGCCCGCGTCTATTTCTGCCCGGCTTTTCCGATCACGCTTAGAAGCATCATCGACGTCAAGACCTGCGATGACGATGCTGCCGCCGGCAAGGCCGATCTTGCCGCCCGCCTGGCACTGATCCCGGCTGCCCCTTACGACCAGCTGAGATGCGTCGGCGCCTGCCAGCCGCCGGAAGATGCGCTGAAAAGCCTTGCCGATGCCTCGGGCCTTTCGAAGAACTGGCGCGCGATGCGCAACCAGGCCCGCTATATGTTCGACCCGCAGAACGTCACGGTGACCGTCGACCGCGCGCCGATGGCGCTCTATGCCGCCATCAACCGCTCGCCGCACGTGCCGGTCACCGCCAAGGTGGAAGCGCGCTTCCTGCTGCTCGAATATGCCGGCTGGGTCTTTGCCCGCGGCCAGAGGAAGGACGGCCGCTACTACACGATCTCGACGGCGGAGGTGAACCTGCTATGACACCGACCCTTATCAAGCGCCTGCACCGCGACGAACGCGGCTTCCTGTCGCCGATCATTCTCTACATGACGATCGCGCTCGCCCTGATGATCGTCTGGATCCTGAATACGGGACAGATGATCTACGACAAGCAGCGCACGCAGGACACGGCGGATGCCGCAGCACTCGTCCATGCCGACTGGGAAGCCCGCTATCTCAACATCATGGCGATGAACAACGTCGCCTCCTCGCAGGCAACCGTCGTCATGGCGACCTCGGTCGCCTTTCAGCTGACGACGGCGGAACTGGCCCTGCGCTCGGGCGCCATCCTCGCGAAACTCGCCGAATACTCTTTCACGGATGGCTTCGGCCCGGCGTCGCTCCTGCCGCCGATGCCGCCGATGCCCCATTGCCCGGGCTGGCAGAAGGTCCCGGTCGTCGGTGGCATCATCTACGGCGCTTGCCTGGCGTTCCAGGGGGTCCGGGCGATAGGAGCCACCAAGGCGATTGCATATACGGTAAAAGCACAGATCGATTATGATCCCTGGGGCCTCATCGTGAAGTCCAGCGACATCATCGACGCCATGAATGATCTCAACGACTACCTCGTCGAGAGCTTTCCGCAGCGGGTCGGCAACGAAGCCCTGCATCTGGTGCGCCTGAACAAGTCGGATCATGTCGTCTTCCATCCGCCGTGCGAGTCCTGCAACAACGCCGGAGAGGGAGCCGGGGGTAACCTGCCGGTCGATCGCGACGGCATCAATCCCGCCTCGGCCTATGCTGAAATGTGCCTCGCCATGACCTATGGCACCCAGGGGCAGGACCCGTTCCTCATGCGCGGCGAGTTTGCCAATCGCGGCTTCCCCAACGGCAAGGGTCCGTTGACCGCAGGTGGGGTCGACGGCAGCCATATCCGCGACTGGGTCAATCACGAGAGCGGCATCGACGATGCTTTAGTGGACTTCTACATCTTTTATGAAGCCTTTGGCCCGGCCTATTTGAGCAAGATCCCGTTCAAGGCGATCATCGAGCAATTTGGCGATCTCAGCTGGTGGCAGGAACTGCTGCTCGATGGCAGCTTCTTTATCGCCGAGGAATTCTTCGGCATCGAATTCGGCATCGTGAACCCCTTTCAGCTGCCGATCGACAAGCCACCGCGCTATTCCGACAAGCAGACAAAGGACGAGAACGATTTCACCCGCAAGTTCGAAACGATCTGGAGTGGGGTCTGCAGCCCGGCGGGCGCTGCGATTTCGATGGCAGGCGCACTGCCCGTGATTTCCTTCCCGAAGCCTTACTGGCTGAAGGGACGCACACCTTTCAACTTCACGCCCTTTGGCGGCGAGCAACTCGACGACTACCAGACGCTGGCGATCGTTTCGCGCGCCCCGCGCGCCCGGCTGCAGATCCGCATCTTCAAGGACAAGACACCGTCCGCCTATGCGCTCGCGCAGAGCTGGGTCCACAATTACACGGCCTTCGACCTCTACACGCAGGACTGGCTGGCATCGCTTGCGCCCGCCACGCTTGCCGACGATATCGGCGAGGTTTCGAACACCATCAAGCAGAGCCCGGCGGCCGACAGTTTTACCGGCTTGACGCGCGTCTTCGATCAAGGAGGAGCCAATGCCTGGGCTGCCGTCAACACACACTGAGCCTATGAGCGGTCCTCCCGGCCGCGGGCTGCTGATGCGGCTGCACCGCGACAAGCGCGGCCTGGCCTCGATCGAATTCGTGCTCGCCGCGCCGGTCATCCTGCTGATCGTGATTTTCGTCATCCACGCGAACAAGATTTCCACCAAGAAGGTCGGAACCATGGTGGCGATGCGCAACGCCGCCTTCGCTGAGGCGAATGGGCTGGACTGCACGTCGGATTTCTCGAACGCCTTCCCGATCCCGGCTTTGCCGGCACTGCCCGGACGCGACGCCATGAGCTGCTCGCGCACGCCATCGCATGAAGGCGGCGGCGACCCTCAGCGCACCTTTGTCTGGGACGACGTACAGAATACCTTAAAGAACGGCCGCGATTTCGGCGATATGGTCGGCGACCTCGCCAATGAAAAGCCGCAGCTCGTCACCGCGACGGCCGACCGGATCTACAAGTTCAGGGATTCCGACGATCTCGATACGATCAGGAGCCTCCGCTGGAAGGACGCGTTCACGGTCGACGACTCGACGCTGTTTGCCTCCCAAAACAACGATACCACGAGCCGCGGCTACGATCCGACGCTGCGCCGGGAAATCCGCGATGTGGCCGACGATTCCGGCGATCTGTTCGACGGCGTCTTTCCGGGAGCGAAATAAGATGAGACAGGGCTCGCGCATCTCTTTTCGTCTCGTCGGCCATCTCGCCGGCCATCTCACCGGTTTACTGTTCGTCATCGGGCTCGCCGCCGCCATGGCCACACCTGTTCGCGCCGAAATCTACAAGGATTTCAAAGTGACGCTGAATTCGATGCTGGCCGGCATCCTCGGCGCGCCGGAGCGGGCGCCGCGCGATCTCGTCATCAACGGCCAACCGCTTGAATTCACGCCCTACCAGAGCGATCGCAGCATTTCCGATATCACCGACGAATGGCTGCGGATGTTGGCCGCCAATACGAGGCCTGCCCTGCCGAAAAGCAGCGACAAGGAAGAGCTGACCGCCGTCATTGCCGCCAACATGCTGATCGTCCCGAAGACGAGCCGCATCCGCGACGATCTCGCCGTGGTGGTGCGGTTCTTCGATGGCGACGGCGAGGCAGCCCTCGACTATCTCCGCCGGCAGGATCCTAAAAATCCTTCGGCAAGAGCGCCGATCCCAGGCGTCTCGATCATGATCCGCCGTCCCGCCGATGCGCCGAGGACCGAGGTGCTGATGAGCCGCTTCGAGGATGTCGCCTCGACGCTGCCGGCCTTCGCGGCTCCGGCCGACGTCAGCAAGCTGCCGATGTCGCTGCGTCCGCCGGCCGGTGTCGAGGTGCTGAGCGATATCGGCGATCGCGACAAGGGCCACACGTCGCGCACGGTCGTGTCGAAAGGCGCGCTGTCGGCCTCGCGCTGGTCCGATCAGCGCGCCGATCTGCTTGCCCGCGACGGCTTCACCATCGAGACGCCGCCGGCGCAGCGCGGCGGGGTCACTGCCCTTTACGGCAGGCGCGGCAGCGTCGAGGCCAATGTTCTCTACACCCGCAGCAAGACCGACGGCCGGACCGTCGAAGTCATTCAAATCAGGCAACCCTTCGTAGGGGGAATAACACCATGAACTGGAAGCTCATCGCGGCTGTCATCGTCGGGCTCATCACCGGCGTTCTGCTCTATTTCTGGACCGAGAGCGTCAAGAACGAACAGACGGCCTATGCCTTCATGCGGCTCCAGCCCGACAGGAAGGTCACGCGAGGACAGGCGATCACGCCCGACATGCTCGCCGAACCGGTGATGCTGCCGGAAAGCTTCGGGGCGCTGGCCAAACTCGCGGTTCCCGCTGCCAGCGCCTATCAGGAATGGCTGAAGGACAGGACGGCTGCGAGCGATATTCCGGCCGGCTCGGTGCTGCTCTTCCAGTATTTCGACGATACCGACGGCGGACGCCTGACGACGATGATCGCGCCCGGCAAGCGGGCGCTGACCCTTCCCGTCAACGCGGCCGCGGCCGTCGGCCATTTCGTCGAGCCGGGCAGCTATGTCGATATCCTCGGCACGGTCGACGAACCGGTCGAGCCCGTGGCGCCGGCCGCCGCGACCCAGCCGGGCGCTCCTGGCCAGCCCGCCGCCGTGCCAGGTCAGCCTGCCGCCCCGGGTCAGGCGCCGGCCATGGCCGGACAGCCGCAGGCTCCAGCCCAGCCGCAGTCGCCGGTCGAGCAGATGCTGAAGAACTATCTCACCCAGTATCCAGGCGCCGACGAGAACGATGTCAACGCCTACCGCAAACAGGCGCAGGATTATAAACTCGGCATAAGCTCGCGCACCCGCGTCGTCACCCGCACTTTCCTGCAGAATGTCAAAGTGCTGGCCGTCGGCGCGGCGACGACGGCGGAGGGCGCGGTCACCAAGGCCAACAGCACCTACAACAATGTGACCGTCGAAGTGACGCCGTCGGAAGCTGAAATGCTGATTTTTGCCATGGGCCAGTCGAACGGCAGCCTGAACCTCGTGCTGCGCAATCCGGCCGACAATACCGTCGAGGACCTGCCGAGCATCAACTGGACGCGCATGTGACCGCCGCGGGGGAATGAGCCATGCTGTTGAAGATTTCCTATGAGGACGGCAGCGGTCGGGAGGTGATCCCGCTCTCGGCGAACGAGACCTATTTCGTCGGCGAAAGCAGCACGCTGACCCTGCCCGCCGGCGCGGGCGTCGTGCGGCTGCGCGGCAGCCACGTCTCTTCGCCGCAATTCGTGCTGCGAAAGTCCGGTCAGGGCTGGTCGGTGCAGCATCACGGCCGCAACCCGACGCGCGTCGACGATCAGCCGCTTCGGGCCGGCATGCCGGTTGCGGTATCGGCCGGCATGTCGATCTGGGTGCCGAACGTCACGATCGAACTCGTCGAGCCGGCCGCGGCCGCCGAAGTGGTCACGCAATTTCCAGATCAGGAACGTGTGCTCGCCCTGCAGATGGAAATTCACGAACGCCTGCTGAAGGACACGCAATATGACCGGCTGGTGAAATCTTCCGATTTCGGCCGCGAGGACACGCGAAATCGAATCCGCGAGCGCCTCGACATGTTCATCAAGGAGGCGCTCGACGCAGCACAGCAGGATCTCGTCATCCTCGTCATCAAAAACGCCGTCTATCGGTGGCTGGCAAAACGCATCGCCCGCACGGGCCGGCGTGATGCGTCGTCGAATGCCGCAAGCCTCTCGCGTGAGGAGCAGGACAATCGCCGTCTCTTCGACGTCGGCAAGGCACTGATTTCGGCCCTTCAGCTCAAGCTGAACTTCGAATCCACCCGCTCCGATTTTGCCCAGCTCGACACGCGGTTCAGTGCCGCCTTCCAGTCCCGGCAGGCTCTTTTCAACGCCGGCGACCGTTACGAGATCGCCCATATGCACCTGCGCTCCAATATCGAGGAGCTGATGTACCGCTGGGGGACGATCTCCGAGCTGATGGATCTCGACGTCATCTCGGAAATCATGGTGACGCGTTATGACGAGATCTACGTCGAAAAATTCGGCCTGCTGGAACGCTATCCCTTCGCCTTCGCCAATGAACGGCAGCTGATGAAGGTGATCGAGCGCATCGCCGTCGATTCGAACCGCTCGATCAACGAGAGCGAGGCGATGGCCGACTTCCGCATGCCGGACGGCTCACGTGTCAACGCGGTCATTCCGCCGCTGGCGGTCAAGGGCGCCTGCCTCACCATCCGCAAGTTCGGCGGCAAGTCGCGGCTCGACATCAGCAAGCTGGTGACCGCCGGCGCGCTCAGCGAGCCAATGCGCGCCTTCCTCGAGGCTGCCGTCCGATCACGCAAGAACATCGTCGTCTCAGGCGGCACCGGCTCCGGCAAGACCACGCTCTTGAACAGCCTGTCGCAATTCATTCCGGTCGGCGAGCGCGTCGTTGCCGTCGAAGACACGTCCGAACTGCAGCTCGACGGCATCCATGTCGTCTATCTGCAATCGCGGCCGAAGACGGCGGAGTCCGAAACCAGCGTCACCATCCGCGACCTCGTGCGCAACGCGCTGCGCATGCGCCCCGACCGCATCATCGTCGGCGAGTGCCGCGGCGCCGAGGCGATCGACATGCTGCAGGCCATGAACACAGGCCATGCCGGCTCGATGACGACGGCGCATGCCAACACGCCGCAGGACATGATGACCCGCCTGGAGGTGATGGTGCTGCAGGGCCAGAGTTCGCTGCCTGTCATGGCGATCCGCCAGCAGATCGTTGCCGCCGTCGAGCTCGTCGTGCAGTTGAACCGCCTGGCGAACGGGCGGCGCGCCGTGACCGAAATATCGGAGGTGATCGGCATCGATCCGGATACCGGCCTCATCATCGTCGAGCCGATCTTCAATCTCGTCGGCCGCGCCGGTGGCCAGGCCGTGCATGCCTTCACCGGCTACCTGCCGAGCTTCGTCGCCGAGCTCGTCGAGTTCAACGACGACGGCGAGATCGAGAAACTGGATATGTTCGTCTAGAGCGGTTCAGGTTTTCGCGGAAGCGCAAAACCGCTCTAAGTTTTTGTTTTTACGCAATTCCCCAGCAAAAGCGCTGCACACTTTTCCTGGAATTGCTCTGAGGGGGAAGCCATGGATATCAGCATTCTGCAGATTTTTACGGTCGCCCTCGGCGCTGTGACGGCGGGATTGCTCGTCTGGGGCGCGCCGGTGCGCTGGCCGGCGCCGCTGCTGCGCGCCACCGAACGCGACATTGCGCTCGCCAGCGAGGCGGCGCAGGTCTTCGGGCGCGATGCCGTTCCGCCCTATACGATGATCCTCGCCTACGGCATCACGGCGATCGTCGTCTTCATCGTGATCTCGCTGATCTTCGGGCCGATCTTCGGTTTCGTCGTCGCCATCCCGGTCGCCTTCTTCCTGCCCAAGGGCTTGATCCGGTATTTCCTGCAGCGGCGCTGGCTGCAGATCGAATCGCAGCTTCCCTATGCCGTCGACCAGATCGTCTCGGCGGTGCGCACCGGCAAGCCGCTTGCCGTCGCCGTCAATGCGGTGGCCGATACCGGCCAGATGCCGGCCTCGCGCGAATTCGAGCGCATCGCCCGCGAACAGAAGCTTGGCATCGGCCTGGTCGAGGCGCTCGACCGCCACGGCCGCACTGTGCCGAGCCTGCACTTCAAGATGGTCGATGCGGCCCTCGGTCTCTTTGCCCGCCAGGGCGGCGACATTTCCGAGCCGCTGACGGAAATGTCGAAATCCTTCAAGGAAATTTGGAAGCTCGATCAGAAGATCACCACCTCATCGTCGCAGGCGCGCATGAACTTCCGCGTCGTCAATGGCGGCGCGCTGTTCATGATCCTGCTGATCTTCTTCGGCCAGCCCGAGTTGATCGACAAGGTCTTCGGCAACGCCATAGGCATCGTCATCGCGATCGTCGGCGCCATTCTCTATGCGACCGGCTTCTTCTGGATGCGCTCGATGATGAAGGTGTCGGTATGATGTCTCAGATACCTCTCGCCCCGATCGCCGTCGTCTTTGCCGGGATCACCGCTGCGCTGTTCGTCTGGTGGATCGGCGATATGCTCGGCAGCATTCAGGTGGTGCGCCGGTCAGCAGGCGGCGATGGTCCGCCCCCGAACATTGTCGACAGCATCGGCATGCGCACGCCGGTCGAATTCGTGCTGACGCATTTTGAGCCGCTTTTGGCCGATTACGGCGCGCAGCTCGAGCAGAAGCTGATCTATGCGGGCCGGCCCTTCGGCGGTGTCACGGGGCGGGAATATATCGCCCTTCTCGTGGTCTTAAGCCTCTTCGGCTTCGTCGTGCTCGGTCTGCTGTTCGGCATCGCCAGCGGCAGCGTGATCGGCGGGCTCGTGGCCGGGCTGATCCTCGGCCTCATCCCCGCCATCTATTTTTGGGTGGTCGCCGACGACAAGGCGCAGGACCGCAAGGAGCGCATTTCGCGCGAATTTCCCTATTTCCTCGATCTCGTCGTCATGACGCAGCAAGCGCAGGCGACGCTGCCGGAAAGCCTGAGGCTTTATGCAGAGGCGGCACCCGGCACTGTCATGAGCGAGGAGATCGAACAGACGCTGAAGGACGTGGCGCTTGGCACCGGCATGATCGAGGCGCTACAGCGCCTGGAGCGCCGCATGACCGCCGAGGAGGTCATCCGCGTCATCCGCGCCGTCATCCAGGGCGAAGTCGAGGGCAGCAACCGTGTGGAGCTGTTGCGCGAACATGCGCGCGACCTGCGCTTCCGCCGCTGGGAAAAGGCCGATAGGGCCAGTGAAAAGTTGAAGGCCAAGATCGTCATGCCGGCGATGATGATCGTCGTATCGATCCTTCTTCTGGTGCTGGCGCCTGCAATTGTCGAGATGATGTCGAGTGGGATGTTCTGATCATGGTCTTTTCCTTCTTTCGCGGAAACAAGCCTAGCCTTCTGCAGACCGGTCCCGGCGGCCAGAGCCGCAGCCATGTGCTCGACCGGCCCGAAATGTCGATCGGCCGGGCTGGCAATGCCGATATCGTCGTCGACGATCCGTTCCTGGCGCCGATCCATGCGCGCATCGAGCGGCAGAGCGACGGCGGCTTCATCATCCGCCGCATGGGGCTGAACCCGATCATGCTGCGCGGCGAAGCGCTGTTGCAGACGGCCTCGCTGAAAGCCGGAGACAGCTTCCGTCTCGGTAAGGACGTCGAATTCCAGTTCGTCGTCAAGGCTGCCGCCAAGGAAGCGCCAAAGAAGGAGGCCTCCAAGGCAAGTGACGACAAGCCGAAAAAATCGCTCCTCAAGCAGCCGGCCTTCCTCGCCGGCATGGGGGTCGTCTATCTCGCCATCGTCGGCATCATCGGCTACGTGATCCTCTCCGACAGCGGCAGCGCGGAGGGTGGCCCGACGGCAGAACGCATCAATGCGGAAGCCGCCCGCATTCCGACATGCATCAAGAACGCGCGGCGCATGCGCCAGGTTTCGGAGGCCAGCTTCAACGGCGCCGTCGGCGGCCGTGTCGGCAGGGATGGCGACGCAACCTATGCCGCGCTTTCGCTGGCAGCCGAACCATCGGACGATGCCGCGTTGGCAAAGGCCGCCGAGCCGATCGTCGAGGCCTACAAACGCACGGCCCTTGCCGCCCTTGCCTCGGAAAACCGCGGCAACAATACGCTGGCGCAGAGCCTCTACCAACAGACCTACGATCTCGTTCCCGACGTCAACTGCTCGGCCGCGCGTTTCGCGCTGCAGCGCCGGGCTGCCACGAAGCCGCCGGCGCGGCGTTGATCGCCGGTTCTACACTGCTGCTCGTTGACATACAGACCGGCTTGCTCATTTTTGGGGCCTGCAATGCAGGTAAATCGCCACTTGTGAGGCTCTGGCCTACATCGCTGGATACTGGAACGGCCTCACGCTTCCTTTACCTCAGCTAACAGTGCCTTCAGCTTGCTAACGCTGTTCTGCCAGGGACGTATTCGGTGAACCATTCTATGGCAATTGGAACAAAGCATCATCATATCGCCGGGCTTTGTCTTATCGCCTGGTCTCATCTCGCAAACTGGAACACTATGATGTGCTTCAATGAAATTCGCGCCGATCGCCCCATAGGCTTTGTGAAAGTCGAAATTGCAGACTTGGCAAAAGAAGCGGCCATGCCGGTTGTGAAATGCTTTCTTCGCAATCCGGACAACGGCAGGGTTTCTCTCAAGTTGGTAATGCTGTCTTTGCATTTTACCGCCTTCGGGGAATTCCGTCTCACCGCCATCTTGGTAGTCAGTTGATACCGTGTTTCCTGAATTGGCACGCGCGTATCGGCATATAGCGCCGTACTCGTTTGCAGAAATCTCGGTAGGCCGGCTAAAATGCCAACCTACCGTCGGCAAGAGTGCTGAAGGGATAGTGATCGAGAAAGCTAATGGCTTTATGTCTTGTGGGTGGAGCCGCCAGCGATAGTCCGACTGAGCTTCCTTTAGCTTGTCGAAAACCATGCTTGGCGACAGCTTGTGGTACTCACCGGCTATATGACCTGCTCTTTGAAGATTCACGATCTGCTCAGCGCGCTTCCTAAGTACCTCTGTATCAAAACTCGCTCCTTCGGGATCGTAGACTGCCTTTTCGTAGAGGCCGGCAAGGCTCCAAATACCTTTGCCCTCGTACGTAGCGAAAGCGATGCAAAATTTGCCTAGTGGATCTGCGGGGACATAGTAACAGTATCCGTAGGCATCCTCGTTAGCGGATACGTCGTGTGCGAAATTCCAATCCTCATGAGCGAAACCCTGGTCAGCAACATAACCCTTGTCAAATATACTGTTTAGTCTGCCACCCGATGGGTGCTGCCAAAGGCCATCGTTGTGAACAATCCGCTGAAACAGGTACCGCAATTCGACTGCTCCTATGTTTGGTGTGGCGACCGTATGTTATACGCCGCGATTGTAAAATCGCTGAACAAGTGAAATTTTCACTGGAAGTTTGATAACCATGTGGGCGGTTTCCGCGCCTCTCTATTAGATGCCGTGAGGTGCATCACCGTATTCAACTACGGTATGTAGATAGGACCTTTCCCACTATACGGTCGCGGATTGTTTGAACTTCCGCTTCTGGCGTAAAGGGAAAATTGTCTCCGGCGGTTTCGAAGGCAAGAGTCTGCGAAACTGGGCAGAAGCCGCGCGCCGACAGTGCCTAAAGATTGGCAAGGATCGGCTGATAGGCTTCCGCGGTATAGCGGCCGCCGGCCACGACGGAGCGTCGCTAGCCAAACCGTTCCACCAGGAAGTCTGTCACCGTCCGCAACATCGCTGTCGGCCGACGGTTCGGCGCATAGATAAGGTGCATCGGTACAGGCTTGTAGGACCATTCCGGCAGCACCTGCTCAAGCCGTCCTTCGGCGATATCGGCGGCGAGCAGCAGTTCCGGTTGAAGCGCAATTCCCGCGCCGTGGAGCGCAGCGATGCGCAGCGCCGCCCCCTGGTTGGTCGAGAATTTTCCGGAAATCAATACATCGCGCATTTCGCCTCTCGGTCCGACCAGGTGCCAGCGATCCTGCATGCGCCAATAGGAGTGGCCGAGGCAGAGATGGTTCGTCAGAGCCTCGGGCGAGGCCGGTCGGCCATGGCGGGCAAGGTAGTCCGGCGAGGCAGCGAGAATCCGCCGGTAGGGCGTGAGCGGGCGGGCGACCATGCTGCTGTCCGAGAGCGGACCGATGTGGATGCCGAGCTCGAACCCCTCGCCGACGAGGTCATGGACATTGTTGTCGAGCGATAGCTCGATGCTGACGTCGGGATAGGCGTTCTGGTAATCGATCAGCGTCGGCACCAGGACCTGCGTCCCGAAGCTGACGGGTGCCACCAACCGAAGCCGGCCGCACGGCGCCGATTGCAGCTCGCTCGCCGAAGCCTCGGCCAGCGCCACTTCGGAAAGGGCGCGCTTGCAACGCTCGTAATAGAGCTGGCCGACCTCTGTCAGCTGATGGCGTCGCGTGGTGCGATGGATCAGCTTCGCCCCGAGCCGGGTCTCAATGGTCTTGATGTGCTTGGCAACCATGGCAGGCGACACTTGCGCGATCTCCGCGGCGGCCGCGAAACTGCCATTGTCGATGACCCTGACGAACATCGCCATGCCGGCCAGCTTGTCCACGATTGCCTACCTGTTGGTTTCGAATGACGATACCAACAGCTTATTTATCAACCGGAGAATTTACAACATGGTCATCATGCCCGCGTCAAGACGACGGACATCGCCAACCTGACCAAGGAGACACCATGCCCATTCTTCACCTGCAGATGCATCCCGGCCGCACCGACGATCAGAAGCGCGCCTTCGCGCGCGAAGTGACCAAGGCCGCAGTCGAAACCCTGGCGTGCCCGCCGGAATCGCTGGAAATCCTGATAACGGAGATCGCCAAGGATTCCTGGGCGGTCGGTGGCAAGCTGAAATCTGAAGCCTGAGAGACGACCCGCAGTGTCGAAGGCTCGAGCTGCGGGACGACGCCGCCATGGTATCGGACAGGGAGCCGGCACGCGGCTCCCGTGCTGACCGGCGCGGACGATTGGTTGACTTTACTGGCTGCTGCAACTCCACCGCCCGCAAGCCTATGGCAGCCGACTTCGCCGGGGAATTTGCCTTTTGGTGCATCTGAGCCATGGCGGAGTTCGGCCCTGAACGGTCGTTGGTGAGGAGTTTAGTTGCTTCGCTCGGGGCTGAGATTAGGTGGAATACAAAGTACGCTTACTCCATTGCTAGCTCGAAAACTCAACGATTTTTCCACCAAGCTGATTTCGATCCTCGACGCCTTGTCTAGGATGAGCGTCTCGGGGGCGCCGTCACTCCCGGAACACGCCCTGCGGACGACCTTGATGACAGGGCCGTAGACGACCAGATAGCGGCCAAGGTCGACGCAATTGGGCTCTCCTGTAGTAATCGGATTACCGCTAGCATCACATCTCTCAGCATAAGGGAAATTTTTTGCTGTCATCGAAAGCCGAATGAGGGCTGCGCTCTGGCTGAACATTTCCCAGAAAATATATACGACGATAACGACAGAGGCGAAGAGGCCACTGAGTCTGAATAGACCAAGGGACAAACTAGGACCGGCTTCATCATCCTGCATTTTGTGCTTTTCTAGCTTTGGGACTAATGTCCGCGGCTTCTGGCGCAAACATGATGTCGAAAGCCGAGTAGCCCCTCGACATTCGGACTATCTTTGCGCGCTTGAGGGAAGGTCCGGTCGACGCTCTCCCATTCCCTGCCGGACGAGTGATAGAGTGGCGATACCCGCCTCATCGGCCGCACGCAGAAGTGCTTCCCGGAATTGTTCCGGGGCAATCTTCCCGCTCAATGCGTCGACGCAGGCTTTGACGGCAGCCACATATTCCTCGCCGTCATCGCAGGGCCAGTCGTTGATCAGGAGACGCGCCGCGTCGCCCAGCGTCCATACGATCTTGCGAGATGCCGGGCCTCGCAAAGCAAACCCAACCGGCGTGAATGCTGATGATGTGTTCCAGCACATTGTCCTCGACCCCTCAAGGCACGGATACCGCAGTCCCCACGTTCAATATACGCGCGTATTCTGAAATTTGGAATTGAAAAGTGTAGAGGTGTACGGCTTGAGCGCGAGCTGCCGGATGAAGAAGAAAGGGCGCTCTAGAACCTTATGTCGGAGCGCCCTGCGCTGCGTCGACAAGTGTTGCACTGATGTACGCATTCCGGGTTCACTTGCAGATTACCCCGCCCAAGTGTAAGCACGGTTGGTCAGAGAGTGGCAGGCCCAAGACCTTTTCCACTTTCTAGGCCACCTCCTCATCGCGTTCCCTGATTGGCAAGGCATCATAGTAAAACAGGCGATTGTAGCCCGAGACATCCGCTTGAGGTCGAATTCGAACTTTTGATCGGCGAAAAATCGGCGCGAGATATTCTTGATGTAGACACTCAGGGACGCCGCATCGACGAACATGTAGTTTATAGCTGAAGGGCCCGTGGATCCTGTGCTCCGTACATGCTTTCTCACGAATGGTTGTCGCCAGCCAGCTATCGGCGAGCGGAGAAATGGGTCAAACGCGAGGCTTAATCCGTTCCGGTACATTGTAACCTTGAACGGTGATGGTGATCTCCCTGTTCGCATCATCCTTGTGCCCGAACAGATAGGTCCAACTACTTTCCGATCGCTTCCTGACCAGCTTTTTGAAGTTCGGGTGGCTCCGGCTAGCCTCGTCAATTTTCGCAAGAACGCCGCTAAAATCTTTGTTTCTATTGAAAACGAGAACGGCTGCCTTCGTGTCTCGCCAGCTTAGATAGGAAAGCACCTGATCCAAAGTTTCAAGGTAGCCCTTTTCACCAGTCCAAAACTTGCACTCGCCAATGAAAATGTTTTTTCCATCAACTTTGATGAGAATGTCGGATTTTCCCTCGTAGTTGAAAGTCTCGCCAGTCGCGTTGCCTGCAAAATGCCCGTTGAGTTGCACCAGAAAGTGGGTCCTCAAGCTTTCCTCATCGATTTCTCTGAAGGCGCCCGGACTCTGCTCCATCACACCGACCATGTTTTCCATAACCGACAGGATATGCTCGTAGTCTTCGCCGGCAAGGATTGGCTCGGGCTTATAAGGTTCGCGAGAAGCGAGAGGTTTGGCGGTGGTAGGTCGAATGTTCCTGCGAACTGACGGAGCCGCGAACGTCGGACTTGCGCCGGGACGCTCCTTCATTTTGAACCCTAATCCTGCGACCAGAGATTTGTCCTTAAGCAGTTTCTCTTTTCGACGCTCAATCGCCTGCATAGCCAAGCTTTCCAGGCTGGCATTGTAGGACTTTGCGTCGTTCGCGAGCCAACCAAGGTGCTCGTTGATTGAATTCACCGCACGGTCGATTTCTTGCTTCACTCGGTCCGGGGTGAGGTCTGTCCCCGTGATGGAGAATGAGATAATACCATCGCCGACATGAGCGCGTGGATTGTTGAAATTGCTGGTCGTCGGCTGGATATCAAATCCGAGCTTGTTCCCGGTAAAGGGCAACTCAACGTCCACTGCCGTCCCGGTGATAAAGTGCGGCCGCGACTGGTCGGATATCCATCTGCTTTGATCACGGCTTACATCAATTTGCGTTTCGCGTTGATCCACCACTAGATCGGCTGGGTAGATTTTCGGCACTTCAAAAGCAAAATCGCGTGCATAATACCGAGCTAGATCTGTCGTAGATGTGTTGAGAAGTTCGTCACCATCTTTCGCTTCGATGGCGTCGCTAAGCTGCTTTCTCCAAGCTTCTTGCGTTGCGAACCAATCACCTTTGTTAAAAAGGTGATAGTTTGATCCAGAACGATTGCCGCGCATTGAGAATGTATCTCCAAACCCACCCACTCGGTGTGATTGTATATTAACGCACTCGCAATATTACAAAATTTCATGAAAAGCTGGAGTTGCTCACAAGAATATTCGAGTGGGAAACGGCGCGATATCCAATAGCCGTGACGGTCCCCCGTTAATTTAGGCCATTTGGAATTTTCCCCTTATTGAACCGCTGGAGCGAAATCAAAATTGGATAAAACTTGGGGGCAAGGTCACTCTCAGAGAAGAGGTGCGCGATAAACTTCTCTTGCCTGCTTAGCAGTCCACCAATTCGGCCGCGCTAAGCCGAAGACGAATTTGCTTATTCTATGTCAGTGATATCGCTGAGTGTTTGAAGCAGCGGAAGGAAGTTCGAGCAATCGACCTTGCCCCGGTTCGCTCGGATGACTTTGGTAGCAAACTCGCCCTTACCATATTCGTCCGGACCGAGCTTCTCCCCCTTCTTCTGCATTATTTTGAAAGATTTTGTGCCCAGCTTCTCCTTCATCCATTTAGGCGGAAAGAGTTTTTCGATGTAGAAGTCTTTCTTTCCGGCACTTGGAATGGGCACAACGTAGAGGTTCTTTCCAACGTGGTAATATGGTTGAGATCCGTCGATGACCCCTTTGGATCCGATCGCCTCCTTGATATACGACCACATGCCCGCGCTCTGGTTGTCGTTATCAACGATGATGATGACCGGCTTTGTCGCCTCCGCCTTGTGAAGTTTTTCAAAGCGATCTAGGTGATAAGCGGCAAACTTCGGTAGATCGCCTCCACCACCGGCGAGATCAAGCAGATCGCCTGCCATGTCAGTGTGGCGGAGGAAATCAACGTGCCAGTGGTCGCCCTTCGAGGTCTTGGTAAGCGGCGAAACATTAAGAAGTTTAGCGACCTTGGGATCCGTGATGTTCCATCGGATTGCTTCCTTCAGATATATATAATCCGTCTTTCCTTCGCAGATCACGAGGGGCTTCGGATTGGTGTGAATGCGGTGGTAATGAAAGAAGTCCCGCATTAGCCTAAGATAGTGAGGAGCCGGATGGCTCTTCGTGAAGCTTCGTATAGCCGCATGATCGGACTGGCGGCCTTTGATATCGTGAACATGACAGAGCATGCCCCATATCTGATGCGAACTAAGCTCCTTCTCCGGAAGCTTCAAAATTGCTGGCGCCTCAGCCTTGCCGGCGGTCATCATTGCGTGCGCACAGAACCGAACACCCTTGTAGTAGTGTCGGCCGACGTTGACCTTCCGGTTCACAGTCAGCCCCGTTGTCGACTGCCGCTGATCTCCGAACTGCATTCGAACTTTCTTGGCATTGAGCTTAAAGCCGCTAGACGTGACGGCTTTTTCAAGCGAGGAACCCGCAATCCAGCCACCTGCATCCGCTAATCCGATTTGTTCGGGAAACTCCGGAAGATTGGTGGAGAACGTTATGTCATCTGCATACCGCGAATAGGTGCAACGATGCTTTCTGGCGATTGCCTGAAGGCGGTAGTCCAGCGCTTGGCTTATAAGCTCCGAAATGATGGGGGAAGACGGGGCACCTTGCGGCAAAGCGTTATCAAAGCACGCGGTCTGAGCCAAAACGGTGGCCACGGTGTCGTTTAATGCGAAGTGCTTGTTCTTAACGAAATACCCTCGAACCCTGCCGAAATTGAAACTCGGAAAAAAGTCCTCCAAGTCGGCATTAAAAACATGCCGTTTCCCCGTATGACGGAAAGCATTCGTGTAAATGGATAGGTCGCGTTTTTTTTGAAACCCATGGGAAATCGCGCGTGCCGGAAACTCAGGCTTCCCGTGTATATCAAAATAGCATTGATAGAGAAGTCGGCTTAGGCGGGACTGAATAAATTTCAGGTTCTTATTGGGAGCATTGATCAAGCGGCTTGAGCCGTCTTTCTTTGGGACCTGGAAAATATGGTATTTAACGCCAGGGTCAGTTTTATAAATCTGTTTGGAAAGAAATTTCGGCTCCACATCTAAAAGAAATGCGACACCTGAAAGATCGATGCAGGATTTTAGCTCCTTCAAGCCGTAACGATAGATTTTCTTTGTCATAGATTGGCGATCCGCAAGCACTCTTTCGTCGTCACACGGTTATTAACCGTCAGTCTTAAGGTGCGTAGGGAAAATCCCTCTGTACGCTCTTTATAGCCGCCACAATGCATGGCGGAAAAATCTGCCTGCGGATCTAAGCCTTGCGTAACGAGCGTGTTCCGCGATTCGCAAGTGGCTTCACAACCAGCGCGATAAAACCAAAAATAGTTACAAGGTTTCCGCACAGCAATCATCGAGAGCTGTTATAGCGGCTATGCCAATGGAAGCCTCGACAATTGGAATCTCCGAGCTTTAAAGGTAGATGACCCCGCCGAACCTAGCTTTGCGAGGGAGCCGTTAACTTTCCCTTTTCGGTTGCGACGCTTCTGTCGCTCACCGCAATTCGGCGGTGACACGGAAGATGCCGCCGGCCGAGGCGTCGGAGCAGACGACGAAGGTCGAGCCCTCCTGCGCCATGAAGGCGACATTGCCGCCGGCCTCGCAGGGGGTGGCGCTCCATTGCAGGATGATATCGCCGTTATCGGGCAGTTTTTCCTGCGTGATCTTCGCCGCGCTCGCCATCCATTCCGTCGCCGACGGCAGGTGGACGGGCGCGTTCAGCTGCTTCGACAGCCAGGCCGTATAGTTCTGCGCCACGGCAAGCGGCACGTCGTCGGCCGGCTGCTGCGGATTGTCGGCATAGGCCTGGGCTGCGGCGGGATCGGAATTGGCGGTGTAATATTCCGCCATCTCGGCCCGGGTGACGGCCTTCGTCTGCATGCAGAAGGACTTGTCGATCTTCACTGCATCATTGGCAACGCCGAGCATGCCGCCGAGCTCCTTCATCGACGAGGTCATCAGCCGGACATTCTCCAGCGAATAACTCCCCGCCGGGACGGTCTCGAAGGCAAGCGTCTGCGAAACCGGGCAGAAGCCGCGCGCCGACAGCGCCTCGAGATCGGCAAGGATCGGCTGGTAGGCAATGATCGCCAGCTTGTAGGCCTCGGCAGTGTAGCGGCCGTCGGCCTCGCCGATCTTCGGGGCGAGGGCTGCAAGCGTCGGCTCGGCGGCACCGGCGCGGGTTGCAATGGAGGCGCTGAGATCGGTGACTTTCTGCTTCAGCGCCGTCGCCTCATCCTTCGCCGCCATGACATCGGCGATGACGGCGTCGAACAGTTTGGCGGCGTCGCCATAGCCTGTGGTCGCGGCCGGCATCTGCCATTGTTCGGCCTTGGCCTTGGCCTCGGTCATCAACCCGCTCGCCTTGGCGACGTCGGGGCTATCGCCGGCGCCGATGCGATTGACGGTTTCGCGCTTTGCCGCCGCGTCCTTTTCGGCCGCGGTCAGCGCGGTGAGCGCCTTGGCGAGATCGTCAAACGTCGCTTTCGACTCGTCGTAGGCGCCGACCGCAGCATGCATCTGCTTTGCGGTGGCGGCATCGGCAGCAGTCTTCATCTTGGCGTCGGCCTCGGCAAAACCTGGCGCCTTGTCGCCGCCGGCGGCCGAAGCGGCAGCCTTCGCCTTCTCGGCATTCTCCTTCGAGATGCCGATCAGCGCATTGCCGAGATTGATGGCGGCCGTCTGGAAGCCCGGAAGCGCCTTTTCGTAATCTTCATCCTTGAGCAGGGCATCGGCCGATGTGAGCGCCGAGGCGCCGGTGTCATAGGAGAGTTTCGCCTGGTCACTGGCCGGGCGCTCCGGCGCCTTGGCGGCGATCGCCTTCTGCTTGCGGCTTTCGGCTTCCTTCTTCCAGGTTCCGACGTCGGCGACGAGTTTCGGATCCGGGCGGAGCAGCTTCGGGATGGTAACGGCACCGACGCCGATGCAGATCAGCAGCAGTGCTGCGATCATGGAGATTTTGACAGGCGTCCATTTTTTCGGCTTCGGGGCGTCCTGCTGCTGCGGCATGCCGCCGCGCGGATCCCACGACATCGGCTGGATGCCTGTCGTCACCCGGGCGAACTCGCCCAGCGCATCGGCGCCCGTGCGCGGTCGCGCACTCGGATCGCGGCTCAGCATCCTTTCCACAAGGCTTGCAAGCCCCTCGGGAAAGCCCGGGATCAGCACGTCCAGGCGGGGAAAGATGTTGGAAGGGTCGAGATGGATGTTCTTCCAGCTCTGCTCGCGCTGGTGCTCGTCTTCCCAGACCATGACGCTGTCAAAGACGCTGGCATAGGTCTGCCGCGGCAGGAAAAGCTTGTAGGCGATCATGCCCATGGCGTAGATGTCGAGCGCGGCGGAGGCGGAAAAAGTGCCGCTGGCATAGATTTCCGGCGCGCCGAATTCCGGCACATAGGGCGGGATGATGTGCTCGCCGATCTTCGAGATCAGGTGCAGGTTGCCGATCCGGACCGACAGGCCGGAATAGTCCTCGGAGACGTAGATGCACTGGTCCGTCAGCGCATTGTGAGCGTAACCGGCGCCGTGCAGCGTCGCCAGCCCCTCGAGGATGTGGCGGCCGATCTCGGCGGCGCGTTCGTAAGCCACCATTTCGGTTTCGTCGAGATATTGGTGCAGCGTTTTCGACGGCCGCTTCTCGACGATATAGAAATTGTCGTCTTCCGGCGATGGCGGGATGAGGTCCTCGATTTCGACGAAGCGTCGCGCCGTCAGCGATTTGGCCTCGTTGATGGAGGTCCAGACCCGCTCGAAACGAGCCTTGTCCAGTTTCAGCGCCATATCGGGCGCGACGATGAAGACCGCATGGTCCATCCGCTTGTCCTGGGCCGGATAGACGATGAACTCGTTCTCATAGACCGGCTCGCCGATCGTGTAGCGGGCGATCAGATCACTTCTCATGCACTTGTCCCCCTGCATTCATTGCATTCATGAAACTGAATTCTATTCACCCACCAGTAATGGATCGCCGATCAGGCCTGCGGCGAGCAGCAGGCCGGTTCTTGTATCGCGAAGCGCGAAGGCAAAACGGGCATCGGCCACGACGCGAATAAGCTTCGGATCGATGCTGCGTTCCGTGATGACAGCCGTGGCTGCCGCCGCCTCCGTGCCGTTTTCGTCAACCTTGATCATCGTCTTCTGAAGGACGCGCGACAAGCGGATGTTTTCCTTGGTGAAACCCGGGAAACCCGCATCCTTGGCTTTCTCGGGCGTCACTCCCATCGCATTGAGTATCGGCATCAAATCACGCCCGTCGTTCAGGGAAAAGCGGGGCAGGAAGATTTCGCCCTTGGCGGCTTCGAATTTTTCCCCTTGCAGCCAGGAAGCGAGCGCCTTCAGGTCCGCGCCGCCGACACCCTTGCCGGAGCGCGCCGCCACCACGACCATGCTGTAGCCCTCGCCGGCATAGGCAAGGTCGACGGCTGCGAATTTCTCGTCGGAGCGGAATTTCTGGCCATCGCCGGCAAGATGCATCATCGGCACCGAAACCGTCGAGCCATCCGGGCGCTGAAAGGGGCTTGCTGGGCTCTCCTTGTCGAAGGAGGTCTTCCAGCGCGCCTTGAAGGAGAGTGCGCCGAGGCTGACGAAGCCGCCGCCGGGCGGTGCATCCAGGATGACGGGAATGGCGCCTCGCGTTGCCTGTTTGGCCCAGCCGTTGATGTGCTCGACCGATTTCGGCCCGTCGAGATCCTCGATCGAAGGCTTGATCCGGTGGCCGGCGAGCAGGGAGAGCGCATCGGGGACGAGCACCAGTTTGTCGTCGAAGACGATCGCGACCGCCGTCGTCAAAGGCGCATCCGCCGCTGCCGGCTTATCGGGGGTCATTGCGTCAAGCGCCGTCTCCGGTCCCTTCACCTCGCCACCAAAGCCGAGGCCCTTGGCGATCGAGGCCTTGCCTTGGTCGGAGGCGCCGAGGGCGGCAAGACCGAGTGCTGCGGCAAGGCTTGCCGGCGACACCATGATATTGGCAGCACCCTCCTTTGCCAGCGTGCGGTCGATCAGTTCGGCCGCAAGCTCTGCTTGTGCTGCAAGCATCGCCTTGCTGTCGCCGGAGTTGCCGGCATGGGCGGCCGGGGCAAGCGTCAGCAGGGAAGCGGCAAGACCCGCCAGCAGAGTGGATTTCGGCATGGTTCGCTCCTGTTCAGCGGATGCGATAGAATTTGGAATCGAAGGACCATTTGCCTTGGGCGCCGGTCTCGTCGTCGCCGACGATCCTGAGGCTTCGGGCGAGATCGTAGACATAGTTGAAGGCGGCGCGCTGACCGACGAGCGGCGTCGGCACATCGGGCAGGTCGAGCACTTCGATCGGCTTGTCACTGAGGATGGCCACGACCATGCCGACGCCTGCCGGTCCCTCCACAACATATTCGAAGCCGGTATAGGGATTGCGCGCATCTGGCACGACGACCGGCCGGGCCGGATCGAGCCGGTTGTCGCCGCTTTTGGCTGATGGTTTCAGGCCCATCGAGCGCTTGTTCGGGTAAAGCTGCGTCAGCTTGCCGGAGGCGTCGATATCGACCAGGATCAGATAACCGGATTTTTTGGTGGAGACACGCATCGCCACCTTGTCGCCAATGCTGACCGCGGTGCCGGGCAGCACGTCGACGGCGACGCCGGCCTCGTTGTCGCTCTTCAGCGTGTTTTCGACGGCGGCGAGCGGCGTCTTCGCCTCCTCGCCGGTGATGACATCCCGGCCGAGCGCATCCGGCTGGCCATAAAATTGCGGCACCGGGGTGAAGCGGCAGTCTCCCGCATGCGTTCGGCAATATTCGTCGGATTTGCGCCGGACATAGTCGAGAAGCGCGGCATTGCTAACATTCGGCTTGTCGGCTGCGCGCGCCACGCCATCCTGCACGCCTTCGATGAAGTGGCGGGTAAAGACGCCGAGCGCCGGCTTGGCCTCGCGGTCGACGAGGGCCCACTGCCCTGCGTTGACGGCCGACCAGACCATGGCGTTTTCGCCGCCGAAGGAGAATTTTGCTTCCTTGCCTGATTTGTTCGGCGGTTCGAGCGCTGCCAGCACCGGGCCGAGGCAACGCACGGTGCCGGAAGGTGCGGCCACCGCGCTGCGGCTGCCGGGGCCGACATGGCAGGCATCGATCAGCAGCGTGACGCGGCGGTCCTTGAGGCTGTTCAGCCGTGCAGCGATCTCGGTTTCGCGGATCTGGTTGGTGACGGTTACCTTGCCGCCCTCGCGCACCAGCTTGGCATCGGCTGCAACCAGCGTCGGGCTGGTTGTCGCCTCCGCACCCATTTCTTCCGAGCCCTGGCCGCTGAAATAGAGGAAGACCCGGCTTCCGGGCGTCGACTGGCGCACCAGCCAGTCGTCGATTTCGGCAAGGATCGCCTCGCGGGTCGCCTTGCGGTTGGTCAGTGTGTGGATCTGTTCCGGCCGGTAGGCGAGCGTCTTAGCGAGGAAGAGCTGCATCGCCTTCACATCGGTGGCGGATCCGGTCAGTTTCGCCTCGCGCATCTCGTAATCGTCGATGCCGATCAGCAGCGCGCGGTCGCCAGGCGAGCTTTCGATCACCGGCGTCTGGACGACCGGCGGTTGAACGGCGGGTTCGTCGGCGACGGGCTTGTCAGCCGGCGAGGTATCGCCAGCGGGCGTGTCGGCAGCAGGCGTTTCGGTCGTGCCGGCCGGCGCCGTTTCGCCGGCGGGCGGGCTGGTGATGGCGAGATTGGCCTCTTCCTGTCCGGACTTCCTCTGCTTCGTCCCGCCACTGGTGGTGGTGGACGCGACCTGATCGCCGGCGGCAGCCCCTTCAACATTCGGCACGTCGCCGTCGGTCTTTGCGGCGATCCAGTCGCGGAAGGCGGCAACACGGGTATAGACGCCGTAATGTTCGGCCTCGGCGCAGCCGGCGCCCCAGCTGACGACGCCGAGCTGGATCCAGCGCTTGTCGGGACGCTGGGCGACCAGCGGCCCGCCGCTGTCGCCCTGGCAGGCGTCCTTGCCGCCCTCGGCATAACCGGCGCAGACATTGCGCTCGTCGATCGGGTTCATGCGCATCGAGCTGTCGCGGTAGGCGGCGCGGCAGTCCTCGCGCGGGACGATCGGCAGTTCCACTTCCTGCAGCTCGGTCGGCAGGTATTTGTCGTCCCAGCCGTGATCGGCCTTGGTGTAACCCCAGCCGGTGACGACGGCCGGGTGGCCGGCGGCCTCCACTTCGTCGTCCGAAACTGAAGCAAGGATCGCCGGCTTCGATTTAGCGGGCTCGGCGAGCTTGATGAGGGCGATGTCGTTGGCAAAGACCTTGCGGTCGAAATCCTCGTGAATGATCACCTCTTCCACGGCAAGGCCCGGCTTGTCGGGCCCGTCGACCGCGATCACCTTGTCGATCTTCGACTTGCCCTCGACGATCAGCAGGTCGCGGGCGAAGAGATCCTGCTTGCCGGAGCGGCCGCTGGTGACGCAATGAGCGGCCGTCAATATCCAGCGCGGCGAGATCAGCGAGCCGCCGCAATGGCCGCCGAAGCGGCCGCGCTGTTCGGGATCTGGCGCCAGGATCTTCACCTGCCAGGGCCATTCGCCCTTCTTGGCCGCCTGGCCGCCGATGACGCGCCCGCCATCCTCGCCGGCAAAATCGGTATCCTGCTGCGCAAGAGCCGGAGAGGCGAGCAGCAGCATGACGGCCGTAACGTTGAGGATCCTGCTGATCGACGTGCTCATAGCTTGGCTCCGGCGGAGGTATAGAGGACCGTAAATCCGAGGCGCGCGCCCTCCGGCAGGAATTCGCCGAGGCGCTTGGCGATATTGCCGGCGGTGCGGCGTCTGTCGTTCTGCTTCAGGAATTCTATAAGTTCGGGCATCGGGGTTTCAGAGGTGACGGCGACGAGCAGGTCCGTGCCGAAAGGTGCGACGACGGAAAGGTCGAGATCGAAGGTCTGAGACATCCCGGCATCGACCTCCTTTTCGTTGGGATAGAGGAACTGCACGGTTCCATCGCCGGTGACGTCGAAGAGCACGAGCTTGCGGCCTGATATATCGGACACCGTGACGCCGACGCGTTCACCTTCGCGATGGACGGTGTCGGAAGGCGTCACACGCACGGTCTGCGGGTTTGTCTCCGACAGCCGCTTCAGCGCATCGAGCGCGGCCATCCGGTCGACGACGAAAGGCATGTCGCCGGCACCGACGCCGGAGGCGACGACATCGCCGCCGGCAATCGCCTCGTGTTTTTCCGGATCGAAGACGAGTTCGGCATCAGCACCTTCCGTCAGCTTGAACGGCGTGACGGCGGGGTCGATCCCCTGCAGCACCGGATCGGAGCCGAGGGCGGCAACGCTGATCGGCGCGGGCTCGGCGGGCAGCGGAGCGTTTGATTTCTCCGCCGCCGCTTGGGCCCCCGCCCCTTCGTAATTATAGACCACCGCGCGATCGAGATCGGTTCCGGGCGGGCTTTCGGTAAAGATATTCTGCCGCTGGTTGGTGAACTGGTAGACCGCCTGGCGCACATATTCGAACAGTTCGCGTCGGCTGACGGCGCCGTCGCTATTGCGGTCCGCGGCCCCTTCGAAGGCGCGGGCGGTGGCATAGCTCAGCGCACCGCGTTTCTGCGGAATGCCGGGGATTGATATCTCGGGCGACTTGGTATTGTCGTCGACGGCGGCGAGGAAGGTCAGCCGCTTGAAATCGAAGCCGGTGGACAGCGCATCCGCCGTGGTCGAAATCGGCGCGAGATCGTCTTCCTCGATCGTATAGGACGGCGCCTGACGCCAGGTGATCTCGGCGCCGCGTGGATCGACGTCGCGGGTCATGCCGCCGGCATGGCAGGTATCGGCGATGAAGACGACATCGGCGCCCTTGGTCTCTAGCTTGCGGATCAGCGTCTTGAATTCGTCGCCGAAGATGCGCTCGCGCGAGCCCGGCAGCCGGGTGTCGAAGCCTGCGAGGATATAGACCTCGTCGCGGCCGCTCGGTTTCGAGCCCTTGACGCGTTCCGGCTCGCTCGATCCGTGGCCGGCGATGCCGAGCACGATCAGGTCGCCAGGCTCTGCCCGTTCCGTCACGGCCTCGATCGCATGGAAGATCCCCTCGCGGTCGGCAGCGCCATTCTTCAAGAGCGTCATGTCCTCGACGCCGACCGAGCGCAGCGAAAGCGAAAGGTCGTCGGCGTCGGCGACGGCGCCGTGCAGCGGCGGAACGTTGCGGTAGAGGTCGATGCCGATCAGCACGGCCCTGACCGCACCACGCTCGGGCGCCTCGATCACCTTTGCCAGGCTGTCGGTGGCCGCCATGGTGAGGAGGGCAAGTGCTGCGGCCATGGAAACGAATGCGGTCATGGCCAGATCCTCCTCGCCCGGCCTATTCGCGGCGCCATTCGACGCGGCGGTTCAGCGCATCGACATCGTCTTCGGTGAGGTTTGCGGTTGCCGTGACGTCCACCGGCTCGGATGCTCCGCGGCCTTCGGCGTCAATTGTCGCGTCGAGTCCGTGGCTCTTCAGGAAGTCGGCGACGGCCTGAGCGCGGCGTTCGGACAGCTTCTGATTATAGTCGTCGCCGCCGCGCCGGTCGGTGTGACCAACCAGGATGATGCGGCCGGGCTTCTGCTCCTTCAGCGCCTCCAGCAGCTCCTCAGCGGCTTCGGTGCCGATCGAGGTGAAGCTCGACTTGTTGAAATCGAAGGTGATCGGAACCGGAATGGAGACCGGCACGATGCCACGCACATTCTCGGAATAGATGCCGCCGAGCACGCCGCTGCGATGATCCTTCTCGGCCGGCACGAAGCGGCCTTCAGGATTGTCGCTCGTCGGGTTGGCGGCAAGGATGCGGGCCTGGGCGGCGCGCTGGATGAGATCGGAGATCGTCTCGGCAGGCGGCGCCTTCGGCGTGCGGGTCTCGTTCTTGATGATCTCGATCGCCTGCTGGTAATCGGCGGCGGCATCGGCGAAGCGGCGTGCGGAGAAATAGATCTCGCCGAGCGTGGCGGATGCCTGCCAGAGCACCTGCGGGCTGTCGGCAGCAACGAGCAGCGGCTCGTAATCGGCGACCGGTTGGTTGGCGGCCATCATCTCCTGGGCAGCGGAAAGCCTGAGGGCCGCGACGCGGCGCTGGGCGTTCACCTGGAACTGGCCGCAATCGGCGCTGACGGCGATCGCATCGGCCTCAGCCGCTGCAGTACCGATATCCTTGGCGGCAACGGCGGTATTCAGCTTGTCGAGAAGGGCGGTGCAAACAGGCGTATCGGCGTTTGCTACCTCGATCTCCTCGCCGGCTTGATCAGGTTCGGCGGAACGGCCGAGGTTTAGCTGCGGCATCTTGATGCTGAAACCGCCGGGAAGCTTGAATTGCGGCATCTTGATCTGCGGCATCGGCAGTTTCGGCATCTTCGTCTGCGAAGACTGGCTCGGCTGCTTGTACTGGGTGGGCTGCTTATATTGGGTCGGCCGGGTGGATGAGGTGGTGTCGGCCGGACCAATCAGTTCCAGTTCGTCGGCGGCCAGCTCCTGGCCGGGCGCCAGATTGGTGACGATCTTGTATTTCTTCGGCGGCGGCTGTGTGGCCTGCTCGACAGGCTTCGGCGCGACCTTTTTCGGGGCTGCCGGCTTCGGCTTTTCCACGACCGTTTCCGGCTTCTTGGCGACTTCCTTTTTCGTTACCGGCTTCGGCTTCGGAGCGGCCGCAGGTTTCGGCGCAACCGGCGGCTTTGCAGCCTGCTCGACCGGTTTCGCTGCGGGGGCGGCTGCGACGGGCGGGATGGCAGCCGGACTATCGACCGTCGTCAGCATCAGCGTCTTGCTGCTGATCTTGGTGCCGAGGCTGCGGGCTTCTTCAAGGCTGCGGGAAACGGCATCCATGCCGCCGTCGATCGAGCGGAACATGCCAGCGCCGCTACCGCCGAGATCGGCGAAGATGTTGAGCGGCTTGGAGGAATAGAAGACTTTGATCTGCTCCTGGCCGACCGGGCCAGAAACCTGCAGCTTGGCGCCGCTTGCCGGATCCGGCACCTGCACGCGCTTGCCGGCGCCGACAAGGGCGTCGGTCTGGTACTTGTTCGGGAAAAGCTTCACGACCGCGCCGTTCGGCGAGACGTTCAGCACCGTGACATAGGCATTCTCGGTCGACTGGATGAAGAGGCCGACAACTTCGCCGATGGCGTATTTGGCTTCAGCGCGATCGAAGGTGATGGTGACAGGCCCGGTCTGCGCCGGCGCTTCGGTCAATGTGCGTTCGTTCTGCGCCTCGACGGCGGGAACCACCGAAAAGAACGAAAGAAAGGTGGCTGCAGCCAGGATGGCTTTGCGGTTCGGCATTGAAAAACCTCCTCTTCGAACATCTCACACTGTGTTGAAGATGAGAATAGCACTGACTGGCGAAATTGGGATGGTTTCGCCTGTCTTGCTTGAGGGAGGGTTACAAATTATTTGGAGCCTGGAAGAATCCGCCAAGGCAAAGACGTGAGCAAGACTCACGCTCTGGAATAACCGGGGCCTGTTATAGTCCGTTCAACTGCGAGGAGGCGGTTAGTTCTTGGGTTTCTGCCCGGCTGATTTCAGAATCGAGATCAGGTCGCTCATTCCCTCGGGCGAGGAATTGTAGAGCCAGAGAATATCCGGATTGTCGACCGTGAATTCCTTGCCGGGGCCTGAGCCCATGTCGCGGCCGGGCGAGGTCGCATCGGGCAGCTTCGCCTCGCCGGGCGTCAACCCCTTGGCGCGTTCGTGTTCGGCGATGATCGCAGTCGCCGCAGCAAAGGCCTTCTCGTCATGTTGGCGCAGCGCTGCCAGCGAGGGGTTTCGCGCCGCAAGCGCGTCCTCAGTCGGGCCGGAATAGGCAAGCCGCGGGGTCTGCAGCGCTAGCAGCAGGCCGATCGACAAGGTTATGAGCCAGGATTTCGTCATCGTCGTCAAATCCGTCTTATTGGCGCCACTGCGCGACAAAAGCACGTCGCATTAAACTTGATTCATGCGACGTGCTTTCGCTCTTTGTTTTTATGCATGTCGTTGCCCCGGAACCGCTGCACCCTTCCGGGCGACATGCATAAGCGCCCCGAGAATAGGGAGAGGCCGGAAGGAAGGCAACGGCGCTCGGTGCCAATCGATTGGGAGGGTTGAAATCGGCTGGCAGCGGCGCTTTCGCTCTTTGTTTCATGCATGTCGTTGCCCCCTGCCACACAGTTCCGGGCGACATGTATCAGAGGATCTTCAATTGCTGCAGGCTAAGGCGCAGATCGCGCAGCATCTCGCCGAAGATCTCCTCGATCATTCCGGTCGACCAGACGACCATGGTGCCGTAGGGCGAGCGCTTGCGCTGCATGAAGCCTGCCGTCTCGAAATCGATCAGCGTCTTGCGGCAAGTCTCGCTCGACATTACCGCGACAAGGAAACGGGCGAGATTGGACTGGTCGATAGCGCCTGATTTATCAGCCCAGTTCTGGATCAGCCGCGGCTTGGTGTCGGCGGTGAACATCGAGGCGAGCGCACGATCCTGCGAGAGCCCCAGGCGCTGCAGCTTGGCCGAATCGCGGGTGAGCGAAACGACGTAATCATTGTGCAGATCGGCGAAGCGTTCGATATCCTCGGCGGTGCTGATGCCGAAGACCTTCATCGAATAGAGGAACTCGGCCATCAGATAGGTCGGCTCCGAACGCAGCTGCGCCAGATGCTTGTCGTCCTTGCTGGCTGAGGCGGCGCAGACGCGGTCTGAGAAACCTATTCTCGCCGCGCGAACCTGCTCCAGCAAGCTTATGTCGAGCGCCAGTTCGTCACCGTTCCATTCCAGCATAAGCATTTCCTGCCGATAAATCTTCGAGACGATGATCTTGTACTATCGCCGGCGCAGATCTCCAAATCGTTTGGAAAGCAACGGCTTGCTGAGAAGTCATATCTAGCCTACCATTTTTGAAAGACGTGACGGTCTTTTGGGGGTCGAGGCAATGCGTAGTTTTGGGTCGCATATCTTGTTTGCCGCGGCACTTGCGGTCGCCTCGCCGGTTTTCGCCAAAGATACGACGATCATCGAGCTTCGCGGCGGCGACGGCGCGCGCTCGGTCGGCATCATCTCTTCCAACGAGGAAGCGGAGGCATCCGGGCCGGCGGCGATCACCGTTGGCGACGACGGCACCATCTACATCCTCGACCAGAACAACGGCCGCGTGCTCGCGGTCGACGCCGAACGCTCGCAGGCCGATCCCGAAATCCTGCCGCTGCCGGAAAATGCCACGCCGGAGGACCTCGCCGTCGTTCACAACGAACTCTACCTCTGGTCCGACGGCGTCGTGCCGCTCGAGCGCTCCACCGATGCCGACGGCCGATCGCAGACGCTGCGCGCCGTCGACGGCGGCGGTGATGCCGACGACTACACCCGCTCGGTCTTCGCCTCCATGGGCTCGGTCTCGCCGGGGCCGCTGAACAGCATCATCGACGAGATCGGTCGCAGCACCAGCCGGCCCGAGGCCCGCCCGCCGATCATTCAATACGTGCCGAGCCGCGGGCTCGGCGATATCGTTGCCGAGGTCTCGGCTGCCGCAAACGACAAGGCGGAGATCCTGCTGCGACGCAGCAGCTCGGAGGAGAATTTCCTTTCGCTGCAGCTCGCCTCGGAAGGGCGGATCGGCACCGTCGAACTTCTCGACATCGACACGACAGGGAGGCCCTATGCGCTGGTCGAGCTTGTGCCCGCCGACCGGCCCGAGCGCACCGGCATGCTGGTGGTGCGCTTCACGCCGAACGGGGCGATGGACCGGGTTTACGACCTGCCGATCGAACCGGGCACGGTATTCTCCAGGCGCTTCGTGGCGATCGGTCCGCGCGGCGACGTACTTTATCTGCGCTCGCAGGAAAGTCGGGCGCAGGTGCTGCGGCTCGACGGCCGGGAGCCCGGTCGCAAGCTTGCCGTCGCCCGCCCGGCCAAGCAGCCGGCGGCCGGCAAGCCCGGCAAGACGCCGAAGGTGGCGATCGTGCCGAAATCGCGCAGCGACGTCATCGAGCGGGCAATCGGCTTCGAGACGATGAACTGGCTGGTGACACCAACCGCCTATGGCAGGGATCCCGGCCCGGGCTGCGTCAACATGAACCGGCTGCGCCGCCCGATCTACCTGATCGGCAAGCGCGGCCAGACGGTCAAGGGTGTTCCCTACTGCTGGGGCTGCAAGACGCCGCTCGAGAATTTCGTCGGCGGCGTGGAAAAGGGCCAGACCGCCGGCAACGTCTGCACCAAGAGCGCGCCGCAATCCAACATTCTCGGCGTCGACTGCTCCGGTTTCGTCAGCGACGCCTGGGGCCTGAAGATGCACGTTTCGACGCGCGCCATCCCCGGGATCACCAAGCGCCTCTCAGACCCCTGGTCGATGCGGCCGGGCGACGCGCTGAACAAGCCGGGCTCGCATGTGCTGTTGTTCATGCGCTTCACGGCCGATAAGAAGGTGGAGGTGATGGAGGCCTCGCCGAATGCCTGCAAGGGCCGCGTCTGCCGCAATACCTATTCGCTCGGCAGCCTGTTGATGCGCGGCTACCAGCCGGTGCGCTTCAAGGGGCTCGACGGCTGAACGGTCGGAAGCTCACGCCGCCGGTCTTGATGTCAGCCGCCGCTTCGCCATCGCCAGAAGCCCATTGATGGCGACGCTTGCAGTAATCCTGATAGGCCGGATGCTTGATGAAGTGGCTTGACGTGTCGCATGTGTGGGGTTGAAAAATCTCGGCCCGAGAGCGTTATCCGCCCGGACATAGACGAGGCTACAGATATAGAGCGCTCAAACAGCGTCATGTTGCCGCTGGCCCTACGTGAGAACTAAAAGAGTTCCTGCGAAAGGAATCTTATGGGCCAGTCGACCGTCTTCTCGATCATACTGCTGACAAAACGAAACCTTCCGAAGATGCGAGTTGTGTCCGTGAGCGGCGGCTTGCAGCGTTAACAGAGAGTGCCACGGCTACTGCGCCAGCTCCTGACGTAGCCAGCGAAAAACCTTCTTCTACAGAAACCATATCGATGTCGAGATCCGCATAATTCACCATGTAATACCCGGACGCAGTCCGTATGACCGCATCAGGCCGGATCAAAAGCAGGTCCTGAGCCATAGTCCCGATAAAAAGCGGGCCGCCCCAGACATAGCGGAATGCGTAGACTGGGATTCCGGAGGGCGAGGCGCCGATGCGACGAATTTGCGTCTTCAAGCGGCGATCCGAACTGTCCCATCCCCCACCGGGGCCGCCGCTGTCGGAGCTGCCAGAGTCAGAGCCGCCGCCCATGCCGCCGCCAGAGCTGGAGCCGGAGCTGGAATTCCCACCGGCACCGTTGTCGGAGCGGGCAAAAGCCGGTTCATTGCTCTTGGTGGCCACTCGTCGGACGGTGGGCGTGGTCTTCCTCGCAGGCGTGGCACTCCTGGCCGGTTCTTCGCTGGCGAACAGTGTTCTTGCGCCCGGGTCGAAGATGCAACTCTGCAGGATGGCGCCGGAGCCGGCGATGAATGTCGAGCACATGAGTACGCGGATGATGAGTTTGCTGGTCATGTAGGGCGCTCCCGGATCGCCGTTTCAGAAGAGATCATACCTTGGATTTCGCTTTACCCATGTCGCCCTGGCGAGCTCGACGAGCCTCGCGTCGAGCGATTTGGTTTTTGGCAGGGTCGTTCGTTCCTGAGCAGTCAACTCGGCGCTGAAGGCTTCTTCCGCCTCCTTCTTCGCCGCGCTTGGCAGTAATTTGAGTTCTGCCAGCGCCTGGTTCTTAGTGTCACCTATCCGTGGCTTGTTAACGGCGGCTGCGAGCGCGAAATAACGCGCCGCAATTACCATGTTCTCCGGATCCGCGACCTCATCTTTTGCGAGTCTGGCGCGATCAAGCGCGCCCCAATAATCGCCTCGTTCCGCGCCCATCTCCAACCACTTCACCGCGGCCGCTTTGTCGGCGTCAACGCCGATGCCGTCCCTGTACATGCGCCCGAGGTTCGTGGGGGCAAAAGGCTGGCCGCCTTCTGCTGCTTTGGTAAAAAGCTCCAGCGCTTTGCCGAGATCCTGAGGTACGGCCTTTCCCGACCGATACACCAGCGCGAGATTGTTCATCGAATAGATGTCATTACGTGCAAGGCCGGCCTCATAGAAGCGAATGCCGCGCTGCGGATCGGCGGGAACATTGACTCCATTAAGGAAGATGTAGCCGAGCTCGTTCATCGCAAAAGTATGTCCGAGGTCTGCCGATTGCAACATGAGCTTCAGGCCCTGCTGAGTATCGGACTTGACTCCTCGCCCGTAAAAGAGGCTTTTGCCGTAAGTGTATAAGGCGTAGGGGTCGTTCTTCTTGGCCCCTGCTTGTACGATTTCATTCGCTTTCGCAGGATTGGCTGGTACGGACGCGCCGACGATGTACAGGCTGGAAAGCTGGTCGATCGCTCTGACATGCCCGGCATCCATCGCCTTCTTGATCGTCGCGAAGGCCGTCTTCGTCTCGCGGTTGGCGAGCTGGGCGCGGCCGAGCTGATAGACGAAGCGCGCGACCTCGGGATAAGCCTTCATCGCCTCCGTGCAGGCTGGCACCGCCACGCTTGGATCGATCTCATTCGGCAGCTTGCCCGCGGTGACGCCCTGCAGGTCGAGCGGAGCTGCGGCCGCGCTATCGCAGGCATCGAGCGCCGGCTTGAAGGTGACGGTGGCCGGCGGCAAGTCGTCGTTGGCGGCCTGCAGCGTCAGGGCGAAAGGCTGGTTCTCAGTGCCGATCTGTGGCTCGTAGGCAAGCGCCGGAATATCGGCAGCTTCAAGCACGTGACCGAGCCCGATCACCCGGTCTCCGGCGCGTAGCGTGCCCTTGTCGGGCAGGGCCGCGACCTTGAAGGTCATCTCCGCGGCCGTTTCAGGCACGACCGGCAGGCTGGCTTCTACAGGGCCGACGCCGATCGTCGTGTCCACGTCGCGCGGCAGCGTCTTCAGATAGGCGTCGGCATCGGCCAGCCGCACCTGCTTTTCCTGTTCGAGCTGGGCGAGCTTGGCGCCGGCATCCGCCGAGACGGTGATCGCGATCACACCTTGCGTCGCCTGGCCGTAAGGGTCGCTCACGGTATAGCCGATCAGGCCGACGGTTCCGGCGGCAACACCCGATGAATCATAGGTCAGCGCCGTCAGTGCCGCGGCCGGAATTTTCGCGCCCTGCTCGACCGGCTTGCCGTCCAAGCTGAGCTTGCCGGTCTTGGGAAGCTGGTTGAGGGTGACGAGCAGCGCCGAGCCGGTCTCGTCATGCGGCGGGGCGATCGGCAATTTGGTCGTGGCCGCACCCTCCGGCACGCTCACCTGCTGCATCGGTTCGACGCTCGGCGGCGGCGGCGCCGGGATGAAATAGAAGCTGTCCATCAGGGAGGAGTTTTCCCAGGGGACCTGCTTGCCGTCGGTCATGGCGATCACGTCGCGGCGCACATCGGTTAGGACCTGGCGGATTTCCTTGTTGGGTTCGCTGGCGCGCTTGATGAAGGATTCGGAATAGGGGCTGAGCGCGCCGGTGCCATCGAGCGCCACCTGGCCGGGTTCCGTGGAAAAGGCGATGAGGCTGCCGAGATCGCTGTCGATGCGTGCAAGCCCGCGTGTGGCGCCGACCGGCTCCAGTTTTTCCGCCATCCAGAATTTCTGGGCATTGAAGGGATTGTTGCGGCAGGCGTCGAGGAAGATCAGCTGCACCCGCGAATTCTGCTTGAGATGGTTCAGGATGAGGTCGAGCGGCATGGTCTGCGTCTCGACGTCATAGGGCGTCTCCAGCGTCGCATCGACCGGCACGATGAAATTCTGGCCGCCCACCTGGATGCCATGGCCCGAATAGTAGATGAGGCCGGCCTCGGCATTGCTGGTCGAACGCAGGAAGCGGCGCACCGTATCTTCGAGCCCGATGCGGTCGACATTGACGCCGATCGTCACGTCGAAACCGGCCGCGCGCAACGTGGTCGCGACCTCTTCGACATCATTGGCAGGATTGGGAAGCGAGGGCAGCGTCTTGTAGACCGAGTTGCCGATGACCAGGGCGACGCGGCGCCCGCTCTCCTCGGTGACGGCTGCATGTACCGTGCCTATCGATAGCAGCATTGCTGCGATGATCAGCAGATAAGCGCACAGTCTCTTGACGCAGTGAAACTTGGGCATGGCTCGATCGCAAACATTCTATTGTCTAAGTTCAATAAAATTTGCTGGCCTGCTGGTGCTGGGCCCCCTCCGCATTCACATTTCAAAACTATTCCTCGGCGCTCTAAAAAGCAAGCTTCGCCGCCTCCAAGTGAATTGGAGCAGTCCCGTCAGATTGGAAGCCCGTCGTCGACAAGAAAGACTGTAAAAATCAGGAATTTAACATGCGGCCGGTGAAGGTTCCTTAGCCTAGAAACGTATAGTTGCTGATCGAGGCCGGTTTCATCTCGATGGAGAAGCCCGGCAGGGTGGGCGGCATGTAGGCGGCGTTCTCGATCAGGCAGGGGTCGAGGAAGTGTTCGTGCAGGTGATCGACATATTCGATGACGCGACCTTCTTTGGTCCCCGACACCGCGACGTAATCGATCATCGACAGATGCTGCACATATTCGCAGAGGCCGACGCCGCCCGCATGCGGCCAGACGGGCAGGTCGAACTTGGCGGCGATCAAGAGCACGGCCAGAACCTCGTTCAGCCCACCCATGCGGCAGGAATCGATCTGCACGATGTCGATCGCGCCCTCGGCGATGAACTGCTTGAACATGATGCGGTTCTGGCACATCTCGCCGGTCGCGACCTTCACCGGGCCGATCGCCTGGCGGATCTTGCGGTGGCCGGCGACATCGTCGGGGCTTGTGGGTTCCTCGATGAAGAAGGGCTTGGCGAAGGAAAGCGCCTTCACCCAGTCGATCGCCTGCCCGACGTCCCAGACCTGGTTGGCATCGATCATCAGGTAGCGGTCGGGGCCGATCACCTCGCGGGCGATCCTGAGGCGGCGGATATCGTCTTCGAGATCGCGGCCGACCTTCATCTTGATATGGTTGAAACCGGCGTCAATCGCTTCCTGGCAAAGGCGGCGCAGCTTTTCGTCGCCGTAGCCCAGCCAGCCGGCCGAGGTCGTGTAGCAGGCATAGCCTTCCTTTTCGAGGATGGCGATGCGTTCCGCCTTGCCCGCCTCGGCGCGTTTCAGGATCTCGATCGCCTCCTCGCGCGTCAGCACGTCGGTGAGATAGCGGTAATCGACGATATCGGCGATCTCCTCCGGCGACATTTCGGCCACGAGTCGCCAGACGGGCTTGCCGGCCTGTTTGGCGAGCAGATCCCAGACGGCATTGACGACCGCGCCGGTCGCCAGATGAATGGCGCCCTTTTCCGGGCCGATCCAGCGCAGCTGGCTGTCGCTCGTCAGGTGCCGCCAGAATGTGCCGGGATGGGCGAGAACTTCAGTGAGGTCGGCGCCGACGACGAGGTGGCGCATCGCTTCGATCGCCATGCAGCAAATGTCGTTGCCGCGGCCGATGGTAAAGGTCAGGCCGTGGCCGGCAAGATCAGGCGCATCCGTATCGAGAATGACGTAGGCCGCCGAATAATCCGGATCGGGGTTCATCGCATCGGATCCATCCAGGCTTTGCGACGTGGGAAAGCGGAGATCAAAGACACGAAGGTCGGTGATGCGGGTCATGGTGTTTCTCCCGATTATATGGGCCGATTATAGAGAGCCGATTGCAGCGGCCGGGCCGGCCGGCCGCATCCGCTGAAATCAGATTGTCCAGCCACCGTCGATGGCGATCGCCTGGCCCGACGTGTAGGTCGCGCCGGCGAGATAGACGGCGAGATCGGCGATCTCTTCCGGCGAGCCGAGCCGGCCCATCGGCTGGCGGGCGATGAAGGCAGCGCGCGCTGCATCGTAATCGCCCTGCGCCCGCATGCGATCCTGCAGCGACGGGCTTTCCACCGTGCCCGGGCAGATGGCGTTGCAGCGGATGCCCTGACCGACGTAATCGGCGGCGACGGCTTTGGTGAGTCCGATCACCGCCGCCTTGGTGACGCCATAGGCGAAGCGGTTCGGCACGCCCTTGATGCTGGAGGCGACGGAGGCCATGTTGATGATCGCCCCGTCCTTGCGCTCGATCATGCCGGGCAGCACGGCGCGGATGGTGCGGATCATCGCCTTGACGTTGAGGTCGAAAGCGAATTCGAGATCGGAATCCGTCATCTCGAGGATTGAGCCGGCATGGACGAAACCGGCGCAGTTGAACAGCACGTCGACGGCTCCGATCTCGGCGACCAGAGCCTTGACCGCATCCTCTTCGAGCACGTTCAGCTTATGGGTGGAGACGCCGGTTTGCGCAGCAAGCGTCGCCAGCGCCTCGGTGTTGATATCAGTCGCGTGAACCTTGGCGCCGATTGCGGCGAAGGCTGCCGCCGTCGCCCGGCCGATGCCCTGGCCGGCGGCGGTAATGAGAACGGTCTTGCCGGAAAGTCTGTTTGTCATATCACGGGCCTTTTCTGGAATGTCTACGCTGGACTATGGAGTGCGGTTGATGTCTTGGCGAAGCTCGGTCGTGATGGAACGCCTCGTCCGCCATTCGCCCTCTTTGCGCGTTTCGACCGGGTTCTGGCAAGATGCGCGCGGCTCTCTGTCTTAAATGGAGGAGTTGCCACGGTTGCAAAGGCGGGCCGGCGCCGGATCCCACCGATCGGCTGCATTTTAGTCGACCTTCGCCGGCTCCAGGGCCGATGACCATTCCCATGCGCTGCATGGTCTTCCTCCCTGTCGCCGCCCTGTTCTTCAGTGATGATTTGTCTGTTTATAGACAAACAGACGATTGGCCAAGGGTCAAGTGCGAAGTTTTCCTTTTCCGGCTGCGGTTCTGCGTATATGCAGGGTGATATTCACAGGGGGAAGGAATGGAGACCGACGAGTCCGACCGCTACCGCGCTCCTGCCCTCGACAAGGGCCTCGATATCCTGGAGCTGCTCGCCGGCGTTGACAGCGGTCTCACCCAGGCCGAAATCGCCAAGCGGCTCGACCGCAGCCCCAACGAATTCTACCGCATGCTCGATCGCTTGGTACGCCGCGGTTACGTCACCCGGCTGGATGGCGACCGCTACTCGTTGACGCTGAAGCTCTTCGGCCTTGCGCAGCTGCACGCGCCGGTGCGCCGGCTCGCCTCTTACGCCACCCCGCTGATGCGCGATCTTGCCCAGCGCACGCGCCAGGCCAATCACCTTGCCGTCTTCGATAGGGGTGCTGCCGTCGTCATCGCCCAGCAGGAGGCGCCGGACTATTGGGGGTTTTCGATCCGCATCGGCGCCCATATCAGCCTCTTCGACACCGGGTCTGGGCACGTGCTGCTGGCCTTCCGCAGCGAGGAGGAGCGGGAGATGATGGTCTCCGAACATGTGCGCAGCCGCGCGGACGTCGAACTCGGGCCCGAATTCTACGACCGTCTCGACCAGATCCGCGAGCGCGGCTACGAGATGATGGCGAGCGCCCAGACATCCGGCGTCTACAATCTCTCCGCTCCCGTTCTCGGGCCGGACCGCCGCTGCATTGCCGCCCTCACCTGCCCCTTTATCGCACTCGTCAATGCGCCGTCCGCTCCCGATATCACTCAGGCGATCACACTGGTGCAGAAGGCGGCGGCCCAGCTTTCGCTGCTTGCCGGCGCCGATGTCGTCAATTCCGGCTGACGGCTGGGAATTTCTATTTGAATAATCCATTCACCAGGGATAGTTTCACGACACCATTCTGGGAGGAAGAGCGTGTTCATCGACACCCATCTGCATATCATCGATCGCTCGGCGCTGCCCTATCCCTGGCTCTCCGGCGCGCCTGATCTCGATCATGATTTCCTCTACGAGACCTATGCGACCGAGGCCCGGCGCTGCGGCATCACCACGGTGCTGCATATGGAGGTCGATGTCGATCCCGCCGCCATGCAGGCCGAGACCGATCACGTCGCCAGGATCGCCAAACGGGAAGGCAGTCTGATTGCCGGCGCCATTGTCTCCTGCCGGCCGGAAGAGCAAGGCTTTGCCGCCTATCTCGAGCGGCAAAAGGCCGATCCCTTCGTCAAGGGGTTCCGCCGCGTGCTGCATGTCGTGCCCGATGATGTCTCCGAAGGCGCCCTGTTTCGCGAAAACATCAGGCGCATCAGCGGCAGCGGCCTGACCTTCGACCTTTGCACCTTGCCGCATCAAGCGGACCGTGTGACCGCCCTCGTCGATCTTGCGCCCGACGTGCAGTTCGTACTCGACCATTGCGGCGTGCCGGATATCCGCTCGGATGCCTTTGAGCCCTGGAAGGCCGGCATATCGGAGATCGCCCGGCGGCCGAACGTCGTCTGCAAGATTTCCGGCGTTGTCGCCTATACCGATGCGAAGACATGGACGGCGCAAACGCTGCAGCCCTATATCGAACATGTGACCGCAAGTTTCGGCTGGGACCGCGTCGTCTGGGGCAGCGACTGGCCGGTCTGCACGCTCGGTGGCGGCCTCTCTACCTGGGTCGCGGCGACCCATGCGATGCTTTCCGGCGTGAGCGAGGCGGAGCGTTCCAAGTTGCTTTTCGTTAACGCACAGCGCCTCTGGTCGCTCTGACGTCACAAAATAAAGCGACCGGTCTCCTGGACGTGCCATTTCGGCATGTTTTTTGTACCATTCCGGGACAAAAAGGGCCCGATTTTCGGGTTTAACTCTATCTACATGCAAGCAATTGCTAGCCTTATTTATCTCGGCTAAAAGTTGTTGACACGGATATGGCGAATAACCCCTTGTCCGCTGCCTTCAGAAGGGAAATGAGATGAAAGAAGAACCGCATTCCGTCGATGTTCACGTCGGAAAGACGATCCGCATCCAGCGTCTATTGAGGAAAGTTTCTCAGACGGAACTGGGCGATCGTGTGGGCGTAACGTTCCAGCAGATCCAGAAATACGAAAAGGGTTCCAACCGCGTTTCCGCCAGCATGCTGGTCGAAATCGCCGGCGCGCTCAAGGTCGATGTCAGGACGTTTTTCGACGATCTGTCGACCCCTGATACGGCCAACGACAACGCCGCTCCCAGCGAGGAATTCGTTATTTCGCGCGAAGGCGTGCTTCTCAATGCGGCGTTCTTTTCGATCAAGAACGAAGCGCTTCGCAAGAAGATCCTGAAGCTCGTCCAGGCGATTGCCAACACCGGACAGCTGGATACTGAAGCGGCCGAATAGACCGGTTGTCCTTCACGCGCTCCGAACGGACCGCATGAGGATCAATGGCGGTTGATCGAGATCAATAGCAATCGATCGGGCTCAATGGCGATCGATCAGGATCAGATTCTCGCTGGCATCCTTCATTGCGATCTTGGCTTTGCTGCCGAGCAGCTTCTCGAGATTGACGTCAAGCTCCCTGTCGGGGTCTATGCCGTCCCAATCGATGACGACCTGCAGCAGCGCCATGTTCGTCAGATGCGTCAGATTGCGCAGCTGAAGCTTTTCAGCCTCATCCTTGGCCGCCGACAGCAGCCGGAAGATCCTTGCATATTCGCTGCCGGTACCTTCGTTGTGTTGTTCAAACATCGTTCCCGCCCTCTTTGGTCGTGGAACCCTACGATTCCATCATTACTGCATCTTCCGCCGCGACCGTTATTCAAGCGTTACAGGAACCGCGTTGCGCGTGACTTCGGCGTGCAGGAGCTCCCAGTGCGAGGTCGCAGCAAAGCGCCAGTCACGGTTGACAGGGCGGAATTTGTCCCGGCGCAGCCATTCCAGCACCAGTAACGCGTCGTTGCGCTTGCGCTCGACACGGCTGCCGCGGATGGCGGCGAGGATATGGTCGCGGCGCGGCTTGCGGAAATGGCACTCGTCGGCCACCTTCGCATAGGTGCGCTCGGAGAAATGCAGGAAGCGGCCGGCCAGCAACAGCTTCTTGCGCTCGCCGGGCGAAATCTCGCCTTTGGCGTGAAGCGCATCGATGGTCGGCTCGAAATCGACCCAGGGAACGGAAAGCGGCAGCCAGCCGAGCTCCTGCGGCGCATGCACTAGCGCGACGGCCTCGTCGTCGAGCAGCCGTCCGGACTCGTAATCTTCGAAGATCGAGCCCAGCCCGACCATGCCGAAGGGCTCGCATTCGGCTGCCCGCAACGCCCCCATGCTGGCGCCGCCGGCAACGGCGACATCGTGTTCGAGTGCGTAAAGTATTTCCTTGTGCCAGACCGAAGGCAGATCGCCGAAATAGCCGTCGACGAGACCGATCGCGGTGGCGCCGTCCTGAACGGCCTTCAGGATGTCGCCGGCGGCGGCCGGCGGCCGGAAATTGATGCGAGGAGACATGGCCCTTGCCGCGGCAAGATCGCTGCCAAGGCTCGGGCCGACGAACAGCACCTTCATGATTCGGCTCCTCTCATAGTGTTGACCGCGCGCAGGCCGAGCTGGATGTATTGGCCTGAGATATCGACCTCCAGTCCCGGCACGACCACCCTGACGACGGAAACCGGCAGGGCCGGGTGCGGAAACGGCACGACGACGATCTGCTCGATGCCGGTCGCCGCCAGCCGGTCGGCAATATGGCCGATGGTTTCCTGGATCGTCGCCGGGCGGCGATCGCGGGCCTGGAACGAGCGCATCCGGCCGCTGTCCTCGCAGAGTTCGACCACCTGCTGCATCGCCGCACTCCTGTCGAGCCGCTGATAGATGCGCGGCGAAAAATCGTCGCGGCTGCCGGCAATCGCGGTCAGCCGGCTCTGCGCCGCTTCGGTGATGGCGCGCAGCGCGGCGCGCACGGGATCGGGATGGCAGCCGCAGCCACCGCAGACATGCGACCAGCGCGCGTCGACACGGTCGGAAAGGTTGCCTGGCATGATGACGGCCAGAAAAGCGGGAACGCCGATATCCGTCGTCATGTCGAGCAACAGCAGTTTCATGCCGGCGCGGGTAATCCGGTCGGTCATGACGTCGATGACTGCATCGCCGAAGGAGGCGGGGTCGATGCGGCTCTCCTTCAGGCGCTCGGGCGATTTCAGCTGGGTCAAGGCCCAGGCGTCGCGCTCCACCAACTCGCAAAGCCCATGCAGGACCGCTTCGGACGGCGTGTTGCCGGAGGCGAGCCCATCGCTCGACTGCTCGAAGCCCGGCGGCCTCTCGCCGCGATGGTCGAGACCGACGAGCCACCAGGGCACGAAGACGCTGCTGCCGGAAAGAATGTCGAGCCCGGAGCACCAGGGAATGGGACCTCTGCCGATTTCGTCGGGCGCGCAGCGTGCGACATTGTCGAGATCGATCATCGCGGCACGCTCCGCCCGCATGCTCTCGACCGTCGCCTGCGTCAGGTCGGTGGGGGCAATTTCGGCGATCCGCGTCTCGACTGCTTCCATCGCCGCCGAGGCCATGGCGGCATCGTTGTCGATACCCTTGCCCTGAAAGACCGACAGCGTATGGCTGTTCGGCCTCGTTGCGAAGGCGACGGGGATGTTCACAACGTCGAGTGCGGTCAGCAGACCGACGCGCGTAATGCCGAATTCGCGCATATGCGGCCTGATGGCCGCCAATGTCTGAGCCGGCGTGACGGCGCGGTCATGATAGTCGCTGACGCCGGCCGATGATCGTTCGAGGTCACCGGCAAGCGCTTCAAGGTCGGTGAAAGCAGACATACCGATTTGTTCCTTAGCGGAACCTCAGCGCATGTGTCAGGCTCTCGAGCGCATTGGCGGAAACGGTGAGCTCGTCCTGCTTCATGGCTGCCTTGGCGGCTGCAGAGAAGCGCAGTGACTGTGTCTGAGCTGCGGTGGTGTCAGCATTCGTCTTCATGTTTCATCTCCGATTGGTTAGGCAGCGCCTTGCTGCCGTTAACCTTCGGAGGGAAACATTGCCTGCGTCATTTAAGCGTTACAGGCTTCATTAAAAGGCGGTGCATCAGGGAAGTCCGGCAAGTTGCAGGCCCTGTATCAGCGGTTCCGTATAGGCGGGATCGCGATCTGGGACGAAATGACGGATGTCCTCACTGCGGAAATCGGGGAAGTTTTCCAACACTATCCTGGCGTAATTCCCAGCCTTGCCCCTATCGCCTGCCATGGCATGCGAGGCGGCGAGCAGACGGGCCGTTGCCTGCTTCGCCTTCACCGGTTCCAGCGCCTCGATCGCCATTTCATATTCTTCGCGCATGAAGTGGATGCCGCCGAGGTTCCAGTAATAATAGTCCGGCGGCAGCGGATTGAGTTTGAAGGCAGCGCGGCTGAGCTCCAGAGCTCGATCGAAATCGCCATCATGGGAAAGCGCGTCGGCATAGTCGGCCAGGATGTCGGCATCGTTGGGATTGAGATCCTGGGCTTGCTGAAAATATTCCAGGCTTTCGTCGAAGCGGCGCCGATAAAGCGCCACGAAGCCGAGCTCGCGATAGGCCCGGCCGCTGTTCGGGTCGGACTGCTGTGCCTGCCGGGCAGCGCCGTTCGCTTCGTCGAGCAGTTCCTTGTCCCGCATGCCGCGGATCAGCCATTCCATGCCGAGCGCGCGTGACATGCCGGCATGGGCGGCGGAGAAATGTTCATAACGATTGAGCGAGGATTTGAACCATTTGCGCGCCTGGCGCAGATGCTGCAAGTCGGTCTGGGCGATCAGCCGCTTGCCTTCCAGGTAGAGACGGTAGGCGGACGGCGGCACGTCGCCGATCGGCATCGCCAGTTCGTGACGCTCGATCGTGTCGGCAAGCGAGGATACGATCCGTCGCGTCAGATGCGCGAAGGATTCGCTGATCTTCTGCATGACCAGCGGCAGTTCGATGGCCCAGATCACCTCCGATGTCGTCGTCCGCGTCAGCCGGCAGGTCGCATAGACATCCTCGTCGCGGCCCTGGATGGTGACGTAGACCGCATAGTCGAAGCTGAGGTCGAGCGGACCGGGCACGGCACGGGACGGATCGATCGAACGGCTGAGGATTTCCAGGCTCGTATGCGCCGCGATCACCTTGAAGCCGCGCTGCTGGCTGAGGCCGATGGTGACGTCTTCGAGAAGCGCCCTGCCGACGCGCTCCATCAGCGGATCGGTGAAGATGCTTTCCGGCGGCAGGATGATGATACGCGGCTGACCAAGCGGACCGACGGAAAGGTTAGGCGCCGACTGAGGATGTCCCGACGTTGCCTGTGCTGCCGGCACCAGGTTAAGTTCGCGGGCAAGAGCGGTGGTGCTTTCTTCCGGCTCGGTGTCGAAGTCGTCCTTCAGCTGGCTCTTGCACTTCAGATAGGCCTGACGCGCCGCTGCCGGATCGTTCATCCTGACATAGGTGCGCATCAAGGCGCGATAGGCCGTCTCGCTGGCAGGGTCGAGTTCCAGCAGGCGCCTGGCAAGCGTGACCTGCTCTTCATCCGATCTGTCTTCTGATGTCTCGACCAGCCGGGCGAGATGGGCGGAGCGCAACTCGTCGACCCGCTGGCGCTCAAAGGTCAGCCAGTCCTCGGCGCCCTGCGTCGGCGATTTGACGCCTTCGAGCAAGTCGCCGTTCAGCAGGTCGCCGTCTTCGGGTGCGAGCGGCCTTTTCTGTTTCAGGATATGAACGTCGACCTCCCAGCCATCGGCAAGGCCGATATGTGTTCGGGTCGCGGCAAGCAGCGGTGGAAGGCCGGCGGGAATGCTTTGTTCGATGCGCGCCAGCAGTTGGCGAAGGCTGCCCGCCCGCTTTTCCGGCAGCTCCGATTGCCAGAGTTGTCGCCTGACGGTTTCGCGGTCGAGTTCGAAATTGGGTTCGGCGGCGAGCATGGCGAGGAGAAGATAAGACTTCTCCGGCAAGGGGAGTTCCTTCCCCGCCGCCATCAATCGCGGTCTTCCGAGCAGGCACAGCCTGTTCGTCAGCATCTGCCGGATGTCCATCGCATCTCGGTTCTCACCCCTGAAAGCCAAGGCGCACAAGCGCACCGGCGGTCAAGAAATCATGTTAAAGCTATAAAGCCGCCGCGCATAGCGGCTTTGCTATAAAAAGAAGAAATTTCAGCGACTATTTGCATTTTCGCGTGTCGCTCGCCGAGAAGATGCTTTGCCGATATTTTAGATGGCAGACGTTTTGCGTTCCTTGGCGGCAGGTTATTGAGCTGTCGACGGTCCTTGTCACCCGCTATTCCCAACCAAGTCGCGGCCGCGCTACAGGCCGAGCGCCTTGATGTGCTCGATCGAACGCCGGGCGAAGCGGCGCCAGTCGGCCGGATTGTCATGCTCGGTGACGATATGCTCAGCTTTTGTCTCGCGGAAGAGTGGTACGAATTTTTCCCAGTCGATGATACCGTCGCCGGTCGCAGCCCAACCGTCTTCCGTCGTGGTGCCCTTCGGCGCCATGTCCTTCATCTGGATAGCGATAATGCGGTCGGCGAACCTCTTCAGTTCGGCGGCCGGATCGGCACCGGCGCGGGTGATCCAGCCGCAATCGATCTCGAACCCGACAGTGTCGCCACCACCAGCGAAGATATGGTCGATCGGCCGCGAACCGTCGGCCAGCGCAAGGAATTCGAAATCGTGATTGTGCCAGGCAACCTTGAGCCCGTGTTCCTCCGCCTGCTCAGCGCCTTCAGCCAATTGCGCGCCGAGGTTCTTCCAATAATTCGCCGTCGTGCCGCGCTTTTCCGGCGCGACATAGGGCGGGATCATGATGGTGGCGCCCATCGTCAGCGCGATGTCGATGAAGCGCTGCGGCTCCTCGACCAGCCCTTTCAGCGGCATGTGAAAGCAGTGGCATTTCAGCCCGGCGTCGTCGAGCGCCGTGCGGAAAGCCTTGGCATCGGCCTCGTAGGCCGGAAGCCAGGGTTCGATCGCGTCGTAGCCGAAAGCCTTCAGCTCGGGAAACTGGGCAAAAAGCGGCGGAAAATTGCGCGAAGAGTAAAGCTGGTAGGAGATCGGATAGGTCAAGTCTTTGCTCCCATTCGTGCCGGCCTCAGCTTCGGCCGGTGGTGCTTTCCCGGATGACGAGATCCGGCTCGATCATGGTGACACGCGGATCGGGCAGCGCGTCCTTGGCGGCGACGAGCCGCATCAGTCGCTCGACGGCAAGTTCGGTGACGATATCGACGGCGTAGTTGACGCTCGAAATCGGCGTCGCCGCATGTTCGGCGAATTCGATATTGTCGAAGCCGATGATGGCGACATCTTTCGGCACGTTCACGCCGTTCTTCTGGCACCAGCGCAAGGCGCCGATCGCAAGGGAATCATTGGCGGCGAAGACGCCGGTCGGCCGGTTGGCGGTGCTCATCAGCTGGTCCATCGCCCAATAGCCCTTCATCACCGAATGGCCCTGCGGGTCGGCCGTCAGCACCGGCTCAAAGGTGATGCCGGCTTCCGAAAGCGCCTGTAGGTAACCTTCGCTCTTTTCCAGATTGCCGAGCGGATTGGCGCTGTCGATGATGCCGATCCTGCGATGGCCGGTATCGATCAGATGCCGCGTCGCCTTATAGGCGCCGCACCTCTCATCGACGCAGACCGCGTCAATGCCGGAATCCGGGTCGCCGACGAGCAGCACGATCGGATAGTTCGACTGGCGGATCTTGCGGATATGATCGAGCTTGCGATGGCTGCGGGGATAGATGAGCATGCCGTCGACCTGGCGCGAGCGGAACATTTCCAGCGCCCTGATCTCCTCCTCCGGATCGTTGTTGGAGGTGGCAAACAGCGTACCGTAGCCCCTGTCGGCCAGCTCCAGTTCGATCGCCTGCGCGGTGCGCATCAGCGTCGGATTGGTGATGTCGGTGAGGATAAGGCCGATCGTCTTCGTCTCGCGGCTGACCAGCGACTGGGCGATATGGTTCGGCAGGTAATTCAGCGCCTCGGCGATGGTGCGGATCAGCTGGCGCGTTTCCTCCGGGATGCGCGGACTGCCGCGAAGCGCCAGCGAGACCGTGTTCACGGAAAATCCGGTCTTGTCGGCAATGTCTTTGAGGCGGACGCTCGATCTGGTCATCGTGAGGGCGGCTATATGTCCTGATGCTTAATCTTCCTTCCATAACCTTCCCCAGTGGAAAGTAAAAGTTTCCACTGGGGAAAGCGGAAGCTTCCACGGGGACAGCCACGGGATACCACCCCATGGCTTTCCTCGATCCCCATTATTTTCCTTCGGCATGCAGCCGTTTGATGCCCTGATACTGCAGGCAGTCAGGATGCATCTCCATCAGCTCGATGCGGTTGCCGTCGGGATCCTCGATCCAGGCCTGGCGATTGCCGTCGAGCCCCGGCTTGATCTCGGCGGTGAGCTTGATGCCGCCCGCCTGGATCCTCTCGGCCGTCGCATCCAGATCATCGATGGTGAAGCACATATGGTTGACGCCGTTGGCGTTCCAGCCGGGCGCCCGGTCGTTTTCAGCACCAGGGAAAATTTCGAGATAGTGGTCGTCGGTGATGCGGAGATAGACGAGCCAGGTCGAGCCGTCCTCGTTCTTCAGGCGCAGCATCTCGGGAAAACCAAGGCGTTCGCGGTAGAAGTCGAGCGAGGCGTCGAGGTCCTTGACCTTGATGGCGACATGGCCGTAGCCGGTTATTCCAAGCATGTTTCCTCCTCACGGGCGGCGTCGGTCGCCGCCGTCAACGGTTTTTCGATCAACAGAAGCCAATTTTGAATTAACGATAATACAAGATCACAATTGTACGCACCGCGCGCAATTGTCAACCGCCGGCGGATTCAATCCCAATCAGGCCCCCAGTCGGGATCGATGGTGCGCTGGTTGCGGTCGAGCGTCTCTATGAGGGTGATCTCCTCCTGTTTCAGCTGCAGTTCGCCGGCTGCGAAATTCGAACGGATGCGTTCGGCCCGGCTCGACGTCGGAATGGCGCAATAGCCCTTGGCGAGTTCGAAGGCGATGATTACCTGCTCGACCGTGGCAGCGTGATTGTCGGCGATCGAGCCGAGCACCGGATCACCCGAAAGCGTGCCGCGGGCTATCGGCAGATAGCAGGTGACGAGGATGTCGTTCCGCTGGCAGTATTCCGCAAGTTTCTTGTTCTGGATCAGTGGGTTGAGTTCGAACTGATTGTTGACGATCCGCCCCTTTCCGCCGATCGCTTCTGCCTGTTGCAGCAGTGCGATGGTGAAGTTGGAGACGCCGATCAGCCGTGTCAGGCCCCTCTCCTGCGCCTCGACGATCTGTGAGAGATAGACCTCCAGGGGAATGGCGCCGTTGGGCGCTGGCCAATGAATGAGCGTCAGGTCGACCTGGTCGATACGCATCGCTTCCAGGCTCTTTTCGAGCGAAGGGATGAGCTTGCCTTCGCCGAAATGGTCGGTCGAGATCTTCGTCGTCATGAAGACCTCGCGTCGCGCAATGCCGGACCGGCGCAGCGCTTCGCCGGTCTCGAATTCGGTGTCATAGGTCTGCGCGGTATCGAGATGCCGGTAGCCCGTTTCCAGCGCGCAGAGGATGGCACCTATGCCATCCTTGCCGTTGCGGCCATAGGTGCCGAAACCCAGTTTCGGTATAAGTTGCTGATTTTGCATATGATATCCCTTTCTTTTCGGTCGTGTCCGGTCCGCTTTGTAGAGCTTATCGCCAGTTTCGAGCGATAGCAGGCAAAAATCGCCTGTTGACGCATGGGTATTTTTGATCTTAGTTTAACGATAATACAAGCGTGCTTCAGGTTTGGTCCGATGTGGGAGCGTTGGGTCTGGGAGGAAGAGATGCAACTACGCTGGAGCCGGATGATGCCCCAGCTGGCTCTCGCGCCGGCTGTCGCCGTCACCTTCGTCGCATTCATCGGCGCAATCGGCTGGACGGCATGGCTATCGCTGACGCGCAGCCGCCGCGTCCCGGAATATGAGATCAATTGGAGTGAGTGGACGCGCCAGTATGAGCGGCTCTTCAACGATGCCGGCTGGGCGATCTCGCTGCACAACCTGGTCATTCTTGGCATCGGCAGCGCCCTTGCCATAGTCTTCGGTTTCATCCTCGCTGCGATGATCGATCGCGAATGGCGCGGCGAGAGTTTCTTCCGCACGGTCTTCCTCTATCCGCTCGCCGTCTCGCTGATCGTCACGGGTGCTGCCTGGCGCTGGATCTTCAATCCGCAGCTCGGGCTTCAGAATTTCCTGCACGGCCTCGGCTTCACCTCGGTCAGCTTCAACTGGCTGGCGAGCCCCGAGACCGCCATGTACGCGATCATTCTCGCCTCGATCTGGCAGAGCTCCGGCTTCTACATGGCGCTGATGCTATCAGGCCTGAAATCGATCAACACCGAAATCTGGAGTGCCGCGCGCCTCGACGGCGTCAGCTTCTGGCGGCTCTATCTGGAGATCATCATCCCGATGATGAAGTTCACCTTCATCACCTGCGCCATCCTGCTGTCGCTCGGCGTCATCAAGGCCTATGACGTGATCGTGGCGATGACCAATGGCGGGCCTGGCAATTCCACCTGGGTTCCGGCCTATTTCACCATCAACGCGCTCTCGGCCAAGAGCAATATCGGCTATGCCTCGGCCGCCGCGATCACCATGCTTGTAATCACCGCGCTGATCTTCCTGCCGCTGGTGCTGATCACCACCTGGCAACAGCGCCGGGCGAACGGGGGTTCGCGATGACCATGGTGACGCAAGCAGCAGCGCTGGAAGATGCGACGAACGCTTCACCCGGCCCGCGCCAGCCTTTCTTCCCCCGCAAGAAGAAACGCATTCCCGGGCGCTCGATCGCCATATTGCTGTTCCTGACGATGTGCGCGCTGTTCTTCTGCATCCCTCTCTATGTCGTGGTCGTCACCTCGTTCAAGACGATGGACCAGATCCGCGAGGGCGCGATCTTCTCGCTGCCGCATGTCTGGACGCTCGAGGCCTGGGACCACGCCTGGAACAAGGCCTGCTCCGGCATCAACTGCAACGGGTTGAAGGTCGGCTTCTGGAATTCGGTGCTGATCCTCTGCCCGTCGCTGATCCTGTCGATCGCCTTGTCGATCATCACAGGTTATGCGCTGGCGCTCTGGAATGTGCGCTGGGCGAATGCTTTCCTGTTCCTGCTCTTCATCTGCGCCTTCGTGCCCTTCCAGGTCATCATGTATCCGCTGATCCGCATCACCGCGGCGATCGGCATCTACGGCACACTCTGGGGCATCGCCGTGGTGCACGCGGTGCTCGCCATGCCGGTGCTGACGCTGATCTTCCGCAATTATTACAAGGATATTCCGCAGGAGATCATGCGGGCCGCGATCATCGATTCCGGTTCCTTCTGGCGGATTTTCATCGAGATCATCCTGCCGATGTCGGGCAATATCCTGATCGTCGTGCTGATCCTGCAGATCACGTCGATCTGGAACGACTATCTGATTGGCGTCACCTTCGGCGGGCTCGGCACGCAGCCGATGACCGTCATCCTTGCCAATCTCATCACCGTGTCCACCGGCGTCGTCGCCTATAACGACAATATGGCGGCTGCCCTGCTCACCGCCATTCCGCCCCTCGTCATCTATTTCCTCGTCGGCAAGTTCTTCGTTCAGGGGATCACTGCCGGCGCGATCAAGGGTTGATCCATGCCGCGTGTTTCCTTCGAACATATCGTCAAGTCGTTCGGCACGGTGACGATCCTCGACGATCTCAATCTCGCGGTCGAGGATGGCGATTTCCTGGTTTTGCTCGGCCCCTCCGGCTGCGGCAAGACCACGCTGCTCAATCTGCTCGCCGGCCTGCTCGAAGTCTCCGACGGCCGCATCATGATCGGCGAGCGCGACGTCACCGATCTCGACCCCAGGGATCGCGGCCTGGCCATGGTCTTCCAGTCCTATGCGCTCTATCCGACCAAGACCGTCTACGGAAACCTGAAATTCGGCCTTGCCGCAAGCCGCCTCGACCGGGCGGAGGTCGAGCAGCGCATTGCCGCTACCGCCAGGCTGCTGCAGATCGAGCCGCTGCTTGCCCGCAAGCCCGGGCAGCTCTCCGGCGGTCAGCGCCAGCGCGTTGCGATCGGCCGCGCCCTCGTCAAGCAGGCCGGCGTCATCCTCTTCGACGAGCCGCTGTCGAACCTCGACGCGAAGCTTCGCACCGAGATGCGTCTGGAGATCAAGAAACTGCACGACACGCTGAAACCGACCGTCGTCTATGTCACCCATGACCAGATCGAGGCGATGACCATGGCGACGAAGATCGCGGTGATGGATGGCGGCGTCATCCAGCAATTCGGTACGCCCGACGAGATTTACGGCAAACCCGCCAATCTTTTCGTCGCCGGTTTCATCGGCGCGCCGGCGATGAATCTCCGCCCGGCGCGGTTGAAGGTGGATGGCCATTGCGTCAAGGCGGGCTTCGATACCGGCGATGTCATCGATCTCGGCGACTATGGTTTTTCGCAGCGGCCGGAAAGCGGCGCCGAGGTCGTCATCGGCCTCAGGCCCGAGCATTTCGTCGCCGCCGATCAGCCGGTCGCCAATACAGCGGCAAGCTTCGAGCTGCCGCTCAGACATGCCGAACGCACAGGCTCCGATGCCACCGCCTATCTCGGCTTCGGCGACCAATTGCTGGCGCTGCGCGTCGATCCGGACCGCGCCGCCGGTTTCAGCGCCGGCCAGAGGCTGCGTGCCGATTTTCCGCGCGGCAAGGTCAACGTCTTCGACGCTCGCACCGGGCGACGCATGTGAATGAGCAACCAAAGGGAGGAATGGAAATGATGAACAGGATACTTGCCGGCATCACCGCAGCCGTACTCGCGGGCGCCGCCCCCTTAAGCGCGCACGCGACCGATCTCGTGATCTACCACACCTGGTCGGCGCCGCCTGAAGTGGCGGCGCTGAACGTGCTCAAAAAGAACCTGGAGGCCAAAGGCGACAGCTGGACCGACATCGCCATCCCGCATGACACCGGCTCCAACGTCAATCTGATGAACCTCGTTGCCGGCGGCAACCCGCCGAACCTGTTCATGGAGTCAAATCCCGGCGTCTATCGCGATCTGACGAAAGCCGGACTCGGTCGGCCGCTGACCGATTTCTTCAAGGAGCATGGCTATCCGGACAAGTATCCGGATGCCGTGGCCCATTCGATGGTCGTCGATGACCAGGTCATGAAGGTGCCGACCGCGCTGCACATTGACGGCATGGTCTATTACAATATGGATGTCGCCAAGAAAGTCGGCATCGATCCGACGGCCTGGAAATCGCTCGACGAAATGTTTGCCGACTTCGACAAGATCAAGGCGGCCGGCGTCATTCCGCTGGCCGTCGGCGGCCAGCAATGGCAGGTGGGCTACCTCACCCATGCGCTGGCGGCGGCGATCGGCGGACCGGACTTCTTCAACAAGATCTATGGCGAAAAGCCCGATCCCGCCGTCTTCGATACGCCGGAATTCCGCCAGGTGTTCGACTATCTGCGCAAATTCCAGCAGGCGGCCGACGAAGGCTCGGCCAACCGCGAATGGAACCTCACCACCAATCTCGTCATCACCGGCAAGGCGCTGATGCAGATCCATGGCGACTGGATGAAGGGCGAATGGTTGGCGGCCGGCAAGACCGCCGGCAAGGATTTCGGCTGCATCCAGATCCCCGGCGCTAAAGCCGTGGCTGCCAGCGTCGACAGCTGGGGCCTGCTTGGCGGCCAGCCTGCTGACAAGGACAAGGCCGAACTCGACTTTGCCTCGATCGTCGTCGATCCGAATGTCCAGGCGGAATTCGCCAAGGCCAAGGGCTCGACCCCGGTGCGCCTCGATGCGCCTCAAGACAGTCTCGACGCCTGCTCCAAGGAAGTGCTCCGCATCGTTGCCGATCCGAAGCATCAGGTACAGAACCCGCACGCGATCAGCGACGCCGACTGGGAGAACTCGATCTGGGACGTGGCCTTCAACTTCTGGAGCGATCCCGAGATGAGCGTCGACGACGCGATCGCCAAGATCAAGGAAAACTACAAGACCATTCTCGGCTAGAGCAGCGGTTCGACGCTTCTCCCGAAGGGGCGGTCCGTTTCCGAAACGGCGGGCCGTCCCGCCCCATCGCAGAAAGGAATACCGATGGACAAGCGTTTGCTTGATGAAGATGCCGTCATGCAGATCTGCTTCGTGACCGACGATGTGCAGAAATCCGCTGCCTGGTTCTCGGAACTGACCGGCAAGCCGGTTCCGCCGGAAGGCAAAGCCGCCGAGCCGGATGAGGCGCAGGCGATCTACAACGGCAAGCCCGCCGAGGTCGGCTGCCGCATCATCATGTTCAAGTTCGGCAACATCGACGTCGAGTTCCTGCAGCCCGGTCCGGAGAAAAGCGCCTGGCGCGATCTGCTGGAGGAGAAAGGCCCCGGTTGCCACCACATCGCCTTCAAGACGAAGAATCTCACCGAGCGAAACCGCTATCTGGAAGACAAGGGCCACCGCCTGCTCCAGCGTGGCGAATTCGACGGCGGCCACGGACGCTATGCCTATTACGACACAGTACCCGATCTGGGCGTCATGATCGAACTGCTGGAATTCGACAGCGACAAGGAAGTCCAGCCGAAGCAGGCCTGAGGGATTACAGCACCTGTGCAATCCGTCTCGGGCTTGTTTCCGTTGCGGTCGCGGCCTCGACGAAATCGAGCCCGATATCCAGCACCGGGGCGCTGTGCGTCAACCAGCCGACGGAAATGAGGTCGACACCGGAAGCCGCGATTGCGGCAGCCGTTATAGGCGTTACGCGGCCGGACGCTTCGGTGATGGCTCGGCCGGCGACTATGGCGACGGCCTCGCGCAGCTGATCCGGCGTCATATTGTCGAGCAGAACGGCGTCGACGCCGGTCTCCATCGCGTCACGCAGCTGATTGAGGGTGTCCACTTCGACCTCGATCTTCACCATGTGGCCGACGCCTGCCCGCGCCCGGCGGATCGCTTCAGCGACCCCGCCGGCGATGGCGACGTGATTATCCTTGATCAGCACAGCGTCATAAAGCGCGAAACGGTGGTTCATGCCGCCGCCGGCCCGGACGGCATATTTCTCCAGCGCCCTCAGCCCCGGCGTCGTCTTCCGCGTGCAGGCAACTGATGCCTTGGTGCCGCGAATGGCGGCGGCGATCCCTGCCGTCACTGTGGCGATACCAGAGAGATGGCCGAGGAAGTTCAGCGCGGTGCGCTCGGCGCTCAGCAGGCCGCGCGACGGGCCTTCGATGGTAGCGATCACGTCGCCAGGCTTGACTGCTTCGCCGTCCTGGAGATGGCGGCGCATGACGATCTCGGGATCGACGAGGGCGAAGGCGAGTTCGGCGGCATCGAGACCGGCGATCACGCCCGGCTGGCGGGCCGCCATCGCCACCGTCGAACGGTGATCGCGAGGGATGACGGAGGCCGAGGTGATGTCACCGGCAAGACCCAGATCTTCGAGCAGGGCAGCCCGCACCAAGGGTTCGACGATCAGGCGCGGAAGGGGAACGAGGCTCATCTCAGGCACTCCTTGCAAGGGCATAGGGCGGTGTCGCGCGGGCGATCTCCAGAACGTCGGAAAGGCGCATCTGCCGACGGTTGGTGTTGGCGAGCTTCAGCGGAAAATCGGTGCGGGCATGGGCGCCGCGCGATTCCATCCGCAGGCTGGCAAAGACGGCAATCAGTAGCGCAACGATGGCCGGATCGGCGGCAGGGCCGTTGCCTTCGGCAAGCGGCAGCAGGGCGGCGATCGCGCCATGAATGGCGCCGGCATTGCGCAGCACGCCGAGATGGCGCGAGACGATCGGCCGCACGAATGACGCATCGGTCGGCGCCGGGAGACCCCCGGCGGAGATGGTGCCGGTACCACTCGCCGGCATGCCTGAAATGTCGCGCGCCGCCCGCATGCCCATGACGGCCGCTTCCAGCAGCGAATTGCTGGCAAGCCGGTTTGCGCCGTGCAGGCCGGTCGAGGCCGCCTCTCCGGCGACCCAGAGACCGGGAACCGAACTGCGGCCATTTGCATCCGTGGCCACGCCGCCCATGTGATAGTGAACGGCCGGGCGCACCGGAATGAGGTCTTTCGCCAGATCGATGCCGGCCTCGCCACAAAGGCTCGAGATGACAGGAAAGCGCGTGGCAAAGCGGCTGCCGAGAGCATCGCGAGCGTCGAGGAAGACCCTGCCGCCACGGGCGATTTCGGCGCTGATCGCCCGCGCCACCACGTCGCGCGGTGCAAGTTCGGCACCTGGAATGCGGGCCATGAACCGTTCGCCGCGCTCGTTGACGAGCAAAGCCCCTTCCCCGCGCACCGCCTCGCTGATGAGCGCCAGCGGCCTGCGGCGTGAATCGAGTGCGGTCGGATGGAACTGGACGAATTCCATATCGGCGAGCGCAGCACCGGCTCTTGCCGCGAGCGCGATCCCCTGGCCGAAATTCCCCATCGGATTGGTGGTCGCGTCGTAAAGCCCGCCAATGCCGCCGGTGGCGAGCACCACCTTCGATGTCGGCAGAATGACGGCGCCATTCGCGGTCGCGCAGAGCAGGCCGGCGACCTGCTCGCCATCCATCACAATCCGCCGCGCCTCGAAGCCTTCGAGCACTGATATAGTTGGCGTTTTCATTGCCGCCTTGATCAGCGCGGCGATGATCGCCGTACCCGAGCCGTCGCCTTCAGCATGGACGATGCGGCGGCGATTATGGGCCGCCTCCAGCCCGAGCGAGAGTTCGCCGGCGGTATTCCGGTCGAAGCGAACGCCGGCCTGCTCCAGCGCGACGATCGCCGCCGGCGCCTCGGCGATGATGCTGGCGGCAATGGCCGGATCGCAGAGCCCGTCGCCGGCGGCAAGCGTATCGGCAAGATGCAGTGCCGCGCTATCGTCGGCGCCCATGCTGGCGGCGATGCCGCCCTGCGCCCAGGCGCTCGACGTCTCTGCGCCAAGGGCAGCGCGGGTAATAATGACGGAGGGTTCAGGCGCCAATGTGAGCGCGGTCATCAGCCCGGCAAGCCCGCTGCCGACGATCACCGTGCGTCCGGCAAGATGGTCGAGAAGCTCGGTCATATCGCCAGCATCCTTTCGACGGCGCGGCGCGCGGCCACGGCGATCGCAGGATCGACGGTGACCTCGTGGCGGTTTTCCTCAAGGGCGGCGCGGATATTGGCCAGCGTGATGCGCTTCATATGCGGGCAGAGATTGCAGGGGCGAATGAACTCGACATCGGGATGGTGCACGGCGACATTGTCGCTCATCGAGCATTCGGTGAGCAGCACGACGCGCGCCGGCTTCTGCCTGCCGACATAATCCGACATCACCGCGGTGGAGCCGGCGAAATCGGCTTCGGCCACCACCTCTGGTGGGCATTCCGGATGGGCGAGCACGGTGACGCCCGGATGGTTTTCGCGCAACTGGCGCACGTCCTCGGCGGTGAAGAGTTCATGCACCTCGCAATGGCCATGCCAGGCGATGATCTCGACATCAGTCTCGCGGGCGACATTGCGCGCCAGATATTCGTCCGGGATCATCAGCACCTTCGGCACGCCGAGGGATTCCACCACTTGCTTGGCATTACCCGAGGTGCAGCAGATATCGGAAGCAGCCTTCACCGCGGCCGAGGTGTTGACATAGGTGACGATGGGCACGCCGGGATGGGCCTGGCGCAGCAGGGCGATATCCTCGGGCGTGATCGAATCCGCCAGCGAACAGCCCGCGCCGAGATCCGGGATCAGCACGGTTTTCTCAGGGTTCAGCAGCTTGGCGGTTTCGGCCATGAAATGCACGCCGGCAAGCACGATGACATCGGCATCGACCTCGATCGCCTTGCGGGCGAGCGCCAGGCTGTCGCCGACGATATCGGCCACGCCGTGGAAGATCTCCGGTGTCTGATAGTTGTGCGCGAGAATGACGGCGTTACGGCGGCGCTTGAGCTCGAGGATGGCGTCGACGTCATTTTCGAACGTCATCCATTCGGCTTTGGGAATGACACGGCTGACGCGCTGATAAAGCGAGGATGCGGAAACAGGGTGATTCATGACCGGCTCCTAATTATGCTCTCTTTGAGCATATCGTAAGCAAAGAGATATTCTCACAGTGAGCATATGTCAATTGCGGGAGAGCGGTAATTTCGTTCCTGCCAGCGCCCGTTCTTCGAGCACGGTGTGGCGAAAGCGGAAGAGCTTGGCCGGCCGACCGCCGGTTTCGCTTTCCGTTCCGCCGGTTTCCTCGACCAGTTCCTGCTGTTCGATGAGGCGGCGGAAGTTCTGCTTATGCAGCGTCAGCCCCGCCAACGCCTCGATTGTGCGCTGCAGCCTCAGCAGCGTGAAACTGTCAGGCATAAGTTCGAAGACCACGGGGCGGTATTTGATCTTGGCGCGGAGCCGGGCGATGCCGGTCGCGAGAATCCGCCGATGATCGGCAAACATTGCCCGGCCGAGATTGGCCTCGGCCCCGCATCCGGCTTCCGAGACGAGCCCCGCCTCGTAAAGCAGTTCATAGCGCTGCAGGGCCAGATCCTCGTTCCAGCCGCCGCCGTCGAGGCCAAAGGTGAAATCCGCCCGGCGATGACGATGGTCGCGCCTGGCCGGATCGGCATCGGCCCAGTTCCTCAGACGCGCCATGATCTCGTCAAGCACGGCTGGCCGGCCCTGCCGGTGGTCTTCCCAGGGGAAATATTCGTACCAGCCGTGCCATCCCGGCCGGCCGGCGCCCGACTGCTCGTTGACGAGGCCGAGATAGCTGATCGAGATCGTCCGCCCGCCTGGGATGTCGTTGTTCCGGTCGCGGTCGGCAAAGGTATAGAGTTGTTCGAGATAACCGACGGGGTGTTCTGTCTGCTCCTGCACCCATTCGCGCAGGCCCGATTGCAGGGTGCGATGCCCCATTTCGAAGGGGCCCGACGGCAGCGCATTGCCGGAGCGGATGGTCATCACGCGCGGCTCGTCTCCCGTCACCGCGACGAGCACCGCAATCAATTCCGCATGTGCAAAGCCGATCGTCACAGGGGACCGAATACTCCGTTCCGAATGGGTCGAACGGATCATTCCTGACACAGGCCGGGACGGAAGCCAATGGAAAGGAAGCGCCTTTGCGGCGCTTCCCACATCATCGAGGCAACAGAACTCGTTTGCCCTCAGCTATTGCCCGTCTCGCTTTTCAGCCGCTGCAGGAAGATTTCCAGTTCCGCGTCGTCGATACCGACGAGATGGCGCTTTTCCGGATAGGCGCCGGTCCGGACATCCTCGGCGAATTCCGTGAAGGCGGCGATGCGTTCGCGCTGCAGCCGGTCGTGTTCGGCGGCAAAATTGCGATAGACCTTGGCATGGCGGGGATAGTGGTCGCGATTGGCGCCGAGCACGTCGTCGGCAAAGAGATATTGGGCGTCGCAGCCGCTGCCCGCCCCCATGGAGATCATCAGCATCGAGGTGTTGCTGCTGATCGCGGCCGCGACATCATCAGGCACGACTTCGATTTCGGCGGCGAAGGCGCCTGCCTCTTCCAGCGCCTTCGTCTGCCGCCAGATTTCGGCCGCACTCGCCGCCGTCTTGCCGACGACGCGAAAGCCGCCGGTCCAGGTCGCCTTCGAAGGGATCAGTCCGAGATGGCCACAGACCGGAATACCCTCGTCCCGCATGCGCCGGATCGTCTGCAGGCTTGCGGCGCAATAGACTGCATCGCCGCCCGCCTTCAGCGCCGCGAAGGCCGCACGAAGATAGTCCTCGGCCGAGACATGATCGCCATATTCGAGCCCCGGAATGGCAAAGGGCGTGGGGGCTGCCTCGCGAAAGACCGGCCCGAGCAGCGAGGGCGGCACGGAGACGATGTCGATCCCTGCCTTTTCGGCGGCGTCCGCTTCCTCCAGTGAGGTAACGCGCAGCATGGTGAGCTGGCGTTTGCCTTTTTCCGAAAGCAGATCGGCGACGGTTGCGCGTCTATGTTTCTTCATCATCAATTCCTTTGAAAATATCGGGCGGCTCAGGCGGCCAGCAGGGATTTCAGCTTGATGTCGCTGGCTGCGAGTGCTGCCGGGTTGGGATGGGCGCGCGCTGCGATCAGCATTTCGGCGAGCCTGATGTCGCGGGCCACCGCATTGCCCGGCCCAATGCCGCTCGCGGCGATCAGCCGTCCGTCGGCATCGAGATGGAAAAGGATGAAGGCGCCTCCGGCGAGGTCGCGGCGCAGATGTCTGACAGCACCTTCGGCAAGGCCTGATATCTGCAGCGTCATGTCGTATTGATCCGACCAGAACCAGGGCACGGCCGAGATGGCTTCGTTTAAGCCGAGCAAGTTGGCCGCGGCCAATGTGCCCTGCTCCTGGGCATTGCGCCAGGATTCGAGCCGCACCCGCCGGCCGCCATAGATCGACAACGGAAAGGAGCAGCAGTCGCCGGCGGCAAAGACATCGGGTGCGGAGGTCTGGAGATTGATATCGACGGCAATGCCATTGTCGATTGCCAGCCCGGCCCTTTCGGCGATCTCGATATTCGGCCGCGCGCCGATACCGACAAGGGCGAGATCGGCTTCGATCAGCTCTCCGGTCGACAATCTGATCAACGCTTTCCCGCTTCCCTCCGTCAGCGCTTCGATGGAGACGCCGCAGCGGATATCGACGCCTTCGGCGCGATGGCGCTCAGCGAGCAGATGAGCAATCTCCTCCGGCACGCCGCGCTTCAGCACTCGTTCCAGCCCCTCGATGAGGGTAACGTCGGCGCCGAGCGACCGCGCCGTTGCCGCAAGTTCCAATCCGATGAAGCCACCGCCGATGATGGCGATGTGCCGCCCCGGCTTCATGGCGTCGCGCAGCGCCATCGCATCGTGATGTGTCCTGAGCGCGCGGATATGCCGGCTGCCCTCAGGCGCGCCGGGAAACGAACGAGCGCTTGCGCCTGTTGCGAGAAGTAGCCTGTCGTAGGAGAGCGATGTATCGTCCGAAAGCGTCACGGTTTTGGATGCGGTGTCGATATCCCGGGCCTCCAGGCCAATCAGCAGCCGGATATCGTTCTCGGCGTATCTCTCCGCCGTTGCGATGAATTTCGGACCGGTCGCATCGGCGGAGCCGGTCTTCGACAGCGGCGGTCGTTCGTAAGGAGCAAGAGGCTCGGCTCCAACCAGCGTAATCTCGCCGCTAAAACCCTTTTCCCGCAATGCGAAGGCAGCGCGCGCACCGCATTCGCCTGCCCCGATGATGACGAAATGAACCACGCCAGCCTCCCTCAGATCGAGATGAAGACGGCGCCGTCTTCGATCTTGACAGGATAGGTCTTGAGATTGACGCAGACCGGCGCACCCTTGGCTTCGCCCGTCTTGTAGTTGAAGCGGCCGTTATGTTTCGGACATTCGATGATCTCATCCATGACAAGCCCGTCGGCGAGATGGATATGTTCATGTGTGCAGAGCCCGTCGGTCGCGAAAAATTCGTCGTCCGGGCTGCGATAGACCGCGAAGGTGCGCCCGTCGTGGTCGAAGCGGATGACATCCTCCTCGTCGATCTCGTCCTTGCCGCAGACCTGGATCCAGTTTCCGCTCATCTTGTCCTCCCTCGATTGTCTTTATTGCGCGGCCGGGGCCAGCTCGTTGTGGAATTCCTCGCGATAGGGCCGCGCGGTGGCCGGCAGTTCGCGTTTCAGGAAATAATCCTCGTTGCGCAGCTGGCGCAGGAAGGCTGGGATCATCTCGCGATAGCCGGACCAGATCGACGGGTTCGGCGCCGGCAGGTCGTGCTTGATCATCGCGTGCAGCTGGGGCAGCGCGTGGTAAGGCACCATCGGAAACATGTGATGTTCGACGTGGTAGTTCATGTTCCAGTAAATGAAGCGGCTGATGGGGTTCATATAGACCGTGCGGCTGTTCAGCCGATGGTCGGTCACATTGTCGGCAAGGCCGCCATGCTGCAGCAGACCGGTCAGCACATGGTGCCAGGCGCCGTAGAGGCGCGGCAGGCCGATCAGCACCAGCGGCAGGATCGAACCCATGGCGATCGCGGCTGCGATCGTCGCAACATAGATCGCCAGCCAGACGCGGGCGATGCGGATGGCCTTCGGCTGCTCCATCTCGGGAATGAAGGTCTTTTCCGCCGCGCTGACGCCGCCGAGGGCATTGCGCAGCATGTCGACGACCGCATGCCAGGCGTCGAGGATGCCGAAGAAATTGAGAACCAGCCGCAACAGATCGGGCGGCCGCATGACGGCGATCTCGGGATCGCGGCCGACGATCACCGTATCGGTGTGATGGCGCGCATGGCTCCAGCGCCAGGTCACTGGATTGCGCATGATCATGAAGCAGGCAATCTGGTAGACGACATCGTTCATCCAGCGCGTCTTGAAGGCGGTGCCATGGCCGCATTCGTGCCAGCGGCTGTCGGAGGCCGAGCCGTAAAGCACGCCATAGGCGAGGAAGAAGGGCAGCGCGATCCACGAGCCCCAGTAATAAATGCCGAGCCCGGCAAGGACCAGCATGCTGCCGAGCCAGAGGGCCGTGTCGCGGATCGCCGGCGCATCGGAGCGCTGCATCAGCGCCTTCATCTCCTTGCGCGGAATGTCGGTGTGATACCATTCGGCCGCCGCCAGCCCCGTCTCGACGGCGGTGCGGCCGCTTTCGCCGAGAAGGTCGTAGTCGCGCTTCTTTGTCTGGGTCGCCATTGTCCGCCTCCCGTTGCCCTTGCCTGGGAGAATAGGTTGACTTTGGAAAGCGCTCAATGCAGGCTTGATATAATCTATCAAAAGCTATCACGAATGACTTGCATTCATGATCGAATCCATCAGGAACGCCGATGCGCCGTCCCACCATATCCGATCTCGCCCGCGCCTCCGGCGTCAGCATCGCCACCGTCGACCGTGTTCTCAACGCACGCCACCGGGTGCGCGAGGAAACAGCGCGACGGGTCTATGATGCGGCGCAGTCGATCGGCTATCACGCTGTCGGCCTGATCAAGCAGCGCGTCTTCGAGGATCTGCCGCAATACAAGCTCGCCTTCCTGCTGCAGAAGCCGATGCAGCCCTTCTATCAGAGCTTCGTGCGTGAGATCGAAACCGCAGCGCGCGCGCTGACGAGCGCGCGCATCCAGACGCAGATCGACTTTCCGTCAGCCGCGACACCGGCTGCGATCGTCGAAAAGATCAAGACGCTCGGCGCCCGCAACCAGGCCGTTGCTCTCGTCGGCCCGGATTATCCGGCGGTGACGACGGCGGTCGAGGAGTTGAAGGAGCGCGGTATTCCCGTCTTCTCGTTACTCTCCGATCTCGCCACCGGCGTGCGCGACGCCTATCTCGGCGTTAACAACCGCAAGGTCGGACGCACTGCCGCCTGGACCATTGCGCGCACGGCACACAAGCCCGGCAAGGTCGCCTGTTTCGTCGGCAGCCACCGCTTTCACGGCCATGAGCTCAGAGAAATCGGCTTTCGCTCCTATTTTCGCGAGAATGCGCCGGAATTCGATGTCGTCGACACGCTGATCAATCTAGAGACGGCCGAGATCACTCATGAGGCGACGTTGACGCTGCTGCAGAAACATCCCGATCTCGTCGGCCTCTATGTCTGCGGCGGCGGCATGGAGGGGGCAATCTCGGCATTCCGCGAAGAAGGCGTAGGCGGCAAGATCGTCCTGGTGGTCAACGAGCTGACGCCCGACAGCAAAGCCGGCCTTGCCGACGATATCGTCGCCATGGCGATCGGAACCCCCCTGCCCGCACTCTGCAAGGAGTTGATGGTGCTGATGACGGGCGCCATCGAAAACGGCGAAGCGGCTGTTCCCGGGCAGCTCTTCCTGCCTTTCGATATCCATATTTCGGAGAACATTTAAGGAATGATGGAATTCCATCATTCCGTTCGAAATTCTCTCAGCGATGAAAGCACGTCGCGGCGATGACGGATGGATTGCGACGCGAATTCCGATAGAGATTCGCTGACCCATTCACGAGGACTGCTCCGCCCTGATGCGGAGATCTGGAGGAGATACCGATCATGACTTCGATCCGTTTTGCGCTCAACCATATGGCAGCACCGTCGCTTGCCATCGACGATTTTTTCGCGCTGGCCAGATCGCTCGGCATCGATGCCGTCGAGATCCGCAACGACCTTTCCGACAATGCCATCCTCGACGGCACCAAACCCGAGGTGATCAGGCAAGCGGCTGCCCGCCATGGCCTAACGATCACCTCGATCAACGCCCTGCAGCGCTTCAACGAGTGGAACGCGACCCGGGCCGCCGAAGCGCAGGAACTGATCGATTATGCCGGCGCGTCGGGCGCCAAGGCGCTCGTCCTCGTTCCGAAGAATGACGGCACCGGTTGCGCCGACGGCGAACGGCAGGCCAATCTGCGCCAGTCCCTGGTTGCATTGAAGCCGATGCTCGAGGAAGCCGGTATTCTCGGTCTCGTCGAGCCGCTCGGTTTCGAGATCTGCTCGCTGCGCTCCAAGACCGAGGCGGCCGAGGCCATCAAGGAACTCGGTGCGCAATCCACCTTCAGGCTCGTCCACGACACCTTCCACCATCATCTTGCCGGCGAAGCGGCGACCTTCCCTGAGCTTGCCGGCCTCGTGCACATCTCCGGCGTCAGCGATTCTTCCGTTGCTGTTGCCGATATGCGCGATACTCACCGCGTCCTGGTCGATGCCGACGATCTGCTCGACAATACCGGGCAGGTCAGGGCGCTGCTGCAGGCGGGCTATAACGGCCCGTTCTCCTTCGAGCCCTTCGCAGCCGAGGTGCATGCGCTGAAGGACCCGGCCGCCGCGCTGCGCGCCAGCATGGATTATCTCAGCGCGCGGGTTTGAGATCTGGGCAAAGCGTCGGCTGACCCCGCCATGGGTGTCGGGACGGCGCGCAGGACGATTGTCACGAGAGACCGCGCTGGCGCGGCCTCTCGCCCGAAGCTACTCCCTGCCTCTGAACCGGCGCTGATAGGCCGGATCATAGAGTGAGCTCTCGCGAAAATCCTCGGCCGCGAGAGAAGGGCCGACGAAGATGATCGCCGTGCGTTCGATCGGTTCGGCTGCAACCTTTGCCTCGATATCGGCGAGCGTGCCACGCAGGACGCGCTCGTCCGGCCAGGAGGCCTTGACGACGATGGCGACAGGGCAGTCGGCGCCGTAAAGCGGCGTCAATTCTACCACCACCTGCTTCAGCGCGTGGATAGCCAGATGGATCGCCAGCGTGGCGCCCGTCGCGCCGAACTTCGCCAGTGTCTCGTCATTCGGCATCGGTGAAGCGCGGCCGGAAACGCGGGTCAGCACCAGGCTCTGGGCCACAGCCGGGATCGTCAGCTCGCGGCCGAGGACAGAGGCTGCGGCGGCAAAGGCCGGAACGCCTGGCGTCATCGTATAGTCGATGCCGTGTTTTTGCAGCCGGCGCACCTGCTCGGCGACCGCACTCCAGACCGAGAGATCGCCGGAATGCAGCCGGGCGACATCCTGGCCGGCCGCAGCGGCGCGAAGATATTCCGCCTCGATCTCATCGAGCGACATCGGCGCCGTATCGACGATGCGAGCGCCCGGCGGACAATATTGCAGCAGTTCGGGCGAGACGATCGAGCCGGCATAAAGGCAGACCGGGCATCGGGCGATGAGATCGCGGCCACGCACCGTAATCAGATCCGCAGCACCTGGTCCCGCGCCGATGAAATGCACCGTCATCTCGTCATCCTTTCGTCCAGCGCCACTGCGTCACCGGCATGGCCGGCCGCCAGCCGGTCATGCCGCCGACGGGCTGGGCGCGCGATATTTCGATCCGCGTGAGGAGGCCGCCGCGTTTGGCATGTTCGGCGAGCAGTACCGCTTCCATCTCCAGCGTCACGGCATTGGCAATGAGCCGCCCTCCCCGCTTCAGCGCGTCAATCGCAGCGTCGATAACACCCGGTTCGCTGCCGCCGCCGCCGAGGAAGATCACATCCGGCTCCGGCAGGCCTTTCAGCGCGTGGGGTGCCGCACCTTCGACGACGGCAAGATGCGGTACACCGAAGGCGGCTGCGTTGCGGGCGACCCGTGCGGCCCGTTCCGGCGATTGTTCGACCGCGATTGCCTTCAGGCTGGGATCGGCCAGCATCCATTCGATGCCGATCGAGCCCGAGCCCGCGCCGATATCCCAGAGCAGCTCGCCGTGACGCGGCGCAAGCGCCGAAAGCGTCATTGCCCGGATTTCACGCTTGGTGATCTGCCCATCATGCTCGAACAGCTCGTCCTCGATTCCTGCGGCAAAAGGCAGAATGCGTGCCCCCTCCCCTGCCGCGATTTCGAGTGCGCAGACATTCAGGGGATCGATGTCCAGGAGGTCGAAATCCGCCGCCGCCGCACTTCTTTGCCGTTCCCGAGCGCCGCCAAGCGCCTCAAGCACGGTAAGCTGCGACTGACCGAAGTCAGCAGCAGTCAGCAGGGCAGCCAGATCGCCAGGCCCTTTCTCGTCCGAGGTCAGCGCGATGATGCGCCGCCCGGGGTGCAGATGCGGCCGGATCAGATCGATCGGCCGTCCATGCAGGGAGATCGTCGCGACGTCCTGCAGCGGCCAGCCAAGGCGGGAGGCGGCAAGGCTGAAGGCCGAGGGTGCGGGGATGGTGAGCATCTCGTCCGCCGCCACGTAGCGGGAGAGCGTTGCGCCGACGCCATGGAGGAAGGGATCGCCAGAGGCGAGCACGACAACAGGCGTGCCACGCCTTTTAACGACGGCCTCGACCGAGCGCTCGAACGGGCTCTGCCAGGAAAGCTTTTCGCCTGTGATCAGCGAGGCAGAGAGTGCATGATGTCGCGCACCGCCGAAGACGGCGGGTGCGGTCGCGATCAGCCTCTTTGCCTCCTCGCCCAACCCTTCTGGACCATCTTCGCCGATGCCGATAATAGTCAGCCAGCGCTGACCGGACGCAGGAGCGACATCAGACATGGGACGACCCCGCATCCTGATCCTTGGCGGCACCAGCGAGGCGCGGCTGCTGGCCGAGGCGCTCGCCGCGCGTGACGATTGCGATGTTTTGTTGTCGCTTGCCGGCCGCACCGAAAAACCGGCCACGCAGCCTGTTCCGGTTCGCATCGGCGGTTTCGGCGGCGCTGCCGCACTTGCCGATTTCCTGAAAGTCGGCGGATATGACCTGTTGATCGACGCCACGCACCCCTTCGCCGAGCGCATTTCGGCCAATGCCGCTTTTGCGGCCGAGACTACCGGCATTGCCGCGATCGCTCTGCGCCGTCCCGAATGGCAACGCGTGGCCGGCGATCGCTGGCGGGACGTGCGGAGCATTCCGGCTGCCATCGAAGCGATTGGCCCCCTCCCCCGCCACGTCTTCCTGGCGACGGGTCGGCAGGGCGCGCATCATGCGGAAGCTGCGCCGCAGCATCACTATCTCGTTCGCAGCGTCGATCCCGTCGAACCGCCGCTGGCGCTTGATAATGTTGACTATGTCCTCGATCGGGGTCCGTTCACGCTGGATGGTGAATGCGATCTTCTGAGGCAGCACCACATCGACGTCATCGTCGCCAAGAATAGCGGCGGTGCGGCCACCTATGCGAAGATCGAGGCAGCCCGCCTGCTCGGCATCGAGGTGATGATGGTAACGCGCGCGCCGGCCTCGATCGTCAAGGCGGTTGACACTGTCGAGGCGGCGCTGGCGGCGATCGATCACCTGTTTCCCCCTGCCATGAAACGTGGCGTATAGACGAGGTCCAGTCTGCCTGGGCGTGTGACGATGCGTGTCTCGGCCGAGCCGATGATGATGCAGGTTGCCATATCGGCAATCGACGCATCTGCCTGCGACAGCTGCTGGACGGCGATACGTTCGTCCGGCCGCCCGGCCGCGCGTCCGAAAATAACCGGTGTTGCTGCAGGCAGATGGTCACGCAACAGCTTGAAGGCTTCGCCGAGCTGCCAGGGCCGCGCCCGGCTGATCGGATTATAAAGCGCGATGACAAAACCTGCCTTTGCCGCCAATACAAGACGGTTTTCTATTATATTCCAAGGCTTTAGATTGTCAGACAGCGATATGGCGCAGAAGTCGTGGCCAAGCGGAGCGCCTGCCCTTGCCGCCACTGCCAGCATCGCCGTGATGCCGGGCAGGATGACGAGATCGACCGCACGCCATGCGGCCGGCCCATTCTCGACCGCTTCGCAGACCGCGGCAGCCATGGCGAAGACGCCGGGGTCGCCGCCGGAGACGACGCAGACCTTGGCGCCATCGGCTGCCATGGCGAGTGCTGCCCCTGCCCTGTCGAGCTCCTCGCGATTGTCCGAGGCATGCCGCAGCTGATCGTGGCGGAGCTGCAGCCTGTCGAGATAAGGTCCGTAGCCGAAGAAGTCCGTCGCCGCATCGACAGCGGCCAAAGCTTCCGGCGTCATCTGCTCGGGGTTGCCGGGACCGGTGCCGATCACGAAAAGCCTGCCGCTCATCGGCTGCCCTCCCAGCCCGGCACCAGCACGAGCGAAAAATACGGCGCATCGCCGTCGGTCCTGTCGGCAAGCCTTTCCATCGCCGCATTCGCCATGGTGCCGCGCTCAACATAGACGGATTCGGCAAGCCGGCCGGCCGCCGCCAGCGCCCGGCGGATCTTCGGCAGATTACGGCCGACCTTCATGATGACGGCGGCTTGCGTATCGGCAAGACGGCGCGTCAGCTCGGCCTCAGCCATCGTACCGGGCAGTACGGTAAGCACGTCGTCGCCCTGGACGATCGGCATGCCCGCCAGCGACCAGCAGCCCGACATGGCGCTGATGCCCGGGATTACTTCCGTCGGGTAGCGCGTGGAAAGCCTGACATGCAGGTGCATATAGGAGCCATAGAAGAGCGGATCGCCTTCGCTGAGAACGGCGACAGTCAGCCCGGCATCGAGATGCCCGGCAACAGCTTTCGCGGACAGATCGTAGAATTGGGTGATCAGCCTCTGATAGCGTTCGTCATTCTTATCGATTTCGGTCGTCACAGGATAATACAGCGGCAGCAGCGTCACCCCGGACTTCAGCAGCGGCTCGACGATCGCCTTGCCGTTGCCGCCCCTGCCCTGCTTGGCGAAATAGGCGATCACATCAGCGCCTTCGATGGCGCGCACGGCTTTGAGGGTCAGGAGCTCGGGATCGCCGGGACCCGTGCCGACGCCGATAAGACGACCGCTTGTCGTCATAGGCCTGGCCTCGCCAATGCATTGATGGCGGCTGCCGTCATGGCGCTGCCGCCGAGCCGGCCGCGGACGATGGCAAAGGGGACGCCGTAGGAATTTTCCGCCAATGCATCCTTGGATTCGGCGGCGCCGACGAAGCCCACGGGCATGCCGAGGATCGCAGCGGGTTTCGGGGCGCCGTCGCGCAGGAGTTCGAGCAGATGGAAGAGGGCGGTCGGTGCATTGCCGATCGCGACAACGCTTCCGCCGAGCCGATCGAGCCAGAGATGCATGGCGGCGGCCGAGCGCGTATTGCCGGTCTCGCGTGCAAGCGCGGGTGTCGCGGGATCGCGCAGCGTGCAGATCACCTCGTTCTGCGCCGGCAGCCGCGCCCGAGTGACGCCCTGGGATACCATTTCCGCGTCGCAGAAGATCGGCGCGCCGCCTTTCAGTGCATCGCGCGCAGCGCTGACGAAATCGGCGGAGAACAGGAAATGCGTCGCCGCCTCGACCAGGCCGCAGGCATGGATCATGCGCACGGCGATTTCGGCTTGATCGTCGGTGAAGCGCGAAAGATCGGCCTCAGCACGGATAATGGCAAAGGAACGATCGTAGATCGCATCGCCGCTGCGGATATAATCGTAGTCTGGCATTCCTATTCCTGTCGCAGCGCCTTCGAAACGCCGGTTGCGCCAAGCCGTGTAAGGCAGGCGGCGGTCGATTCGCCAGAGTCTTTGTTGTCTTCGATGGACCGGGCGAGCCTCTCTATAGCGAAATCGATCCGACCGCCAGCGATCCGTTCGTCCGGCTGATCCGCAGCAAGCCCATTGAGAATGAGGCCATAACCCTCCGCCGAGCCAGTCAGGGTCAGCGCCGGCCGGGCATGAGCGCAGCCCTTGGCGCAGCCGGACAGATGCAGCGTCAGAGAACCGTCGAAGAGGGCAGGTGCCGCGGCAATGATACGGCGCGCAAGAGTTCTGGTCTCGTAGAAGGCGGAACCGCAAGCGCCGGCGCCGGCGCAGGCGGCGATATGCTCGCTGTTCTCGCCGGGTTGCGCGGCGAAGCCATGTCCAGCTGCGGCGATCTGCATAGCCGGCAGTGTATCTGCTGGAAGCCCGATGAGGAAGAAACCGCGACCGGGTGCAAGCCGGATGCCCGTTGCGCCACGGGCCTTTGCCAGATCGAGGAAAGCGATCAGATCGGGGGCTCTCACCTGCCCGAATTCCGGCCTGATGCCGAGTATGGTTTTGCCGTCGTCAAGCCAGTGCGAGCCGGCAAGCGGCATCCCCGCCGCGCGTGACGGAATGAACTGAATGCCATCCATCGCGGGAAAACGCGCCCGCAGAAGCGCCGGATCGATATCCCTTGCCCGTCTGCCCTGCCCCAGGGTCGCCAACAGGCTCAGGATTTCGCCGACGGCCGATATCGCAGCCTCTGCAGGACCGATCGCCACTGGCATTGCAGTTTCACCGTCGCCATTGATCGCGACAAGCCAATCTGCGGGGGATTGCGCGACGATACGGATATCGGCGGAAAGTGCCGATAAGCCGAAGGTTCCACCGCCATCGATGATAAGCGAGAGTTTTGGCGCGAGCCGCGGCGACGCAAGCTGATCGCGGAGCGTGCTGCGCAAGGCCATTTCCATTACCGCCGAATCGCTTACCTCCTCCGGGTCGATGCCGTGCAGCGGCGATGTCTCGATCGCCGACCCGTACGGCACGGTGATTCCGGCGGCATCAATATCGGCCGCGAGCTGTCCGACGGTCTCAGCCCGAAGGCCTCGGATCTGCAGATTGCCGCGGGCGGTGATTTCGAGAATGCCGTTTCCATGGGCCGCGGCGGAGCGGGCAAGGCTTGCGAATTGCGACAGCGTCAACGCGCCGCCGGCCGGCCGCAGCCGGACCAGCAAACCGTCGCCGGTCGGCATGGGCGCGGCAAGGGCGGGGCAGGCGCCGCGCCTACGCATCTCTGCCGCCGGGCGATCGTGCAGATCCGCCTCGCCTGTCCTGTCGCTCGCCTTTGCGGCCTGAATGCTCATTCTTGATCCTCTGATCATTTCTTACATGATCGCGGCCGACCCGGCAAAGCTGATGGAAAGGCTTCGGACCGCTATTCCTCGAAATCCCGTCCCTTGCGCAGGAGATAGATGTCCATGATCCAGCCGTGCCGTTGCCTGGCCTCGGCCCTGAGCGTCAGAATGTCGGTGGCGATGTCGCCAAGTCGCCCTGCTCTGACGATCTCGTCCTTGGTGCCGAGATAGGCGCCCCAGAAGATCTCGGCATCGGGATCGTCGATCTTGGCAAAAGCCTGTTCGCCGTCAAGCATGACGACGGTGCTGTCGGCCAGAAGTCCGTCCTGCGCCAGCCGGCGCCCTGTGGTGATCTCGATCGGTTTGCCGACGAGGTTGATCGGGATTCTGTGGCTGGCCGCCAGCGCCTGAATGCTGGTGATGCCAGGAATGACGCTGTAATCGAAATCCAGGCTGCCTTCCTGGCTCACGCGTTCGATGATGCGGATCGTGCTGTCGTAGAGACTGGGATCGCCCCAGACGAGAAAGGCGCCGCGGCCCTCCTCCGGGAGACCGGAGATCAGTTCTCCATAGATGCCGGCGATCTCGCCATGCCAAGTATCGACGCTCTGCACATAGGTCTTGTCTGCCGTCTGCCGTTGCGGCACCGCGAACTCTGAAATCCTGCCGGCCGGCCGTGTGATATAGCGTTCGCAGATATCCCGCCGGATTTCGGCGAGATCTTCCTTGCCGGCGCCCTTGACCGGCAGGAAGACCACGTCGGCCGCGTTCATCGCATTGATCGCCTGTATGGTGAGGTGCTCCGGGTTGCCCGTGCCGATGCCGATGATATTGATATGCTTCAAGCGGATACTCCCCGTTGAGTCCCGGCGGTCTTGCCGAAAAAGTCAGCTCGCCGCAAGGGCTGAACGGGAGTTGGCCGCGGCCAACCGGGCCTGAGGGTGGCATCTGAGCCCTGTTGTTGCTGCAAATCCCGAATCGTGTCACTTTCGATACGCTTTTTGACGCTATGTTGACAGAAAAGCGCATCGAAAAGGATTGGGTGTTTTGGACAACATTAGCGTATCGACGACAGATGTACGGATCGAGCGGCATGCGAACCAGCTTTCGCGGCAACTGAAGCTCCTCCGCGACAAGCTGTTCCCGCCGCTCTCGCAAAAGACGCTGCGGACATTCTCCTCTGGCGAGGCGGCCCAGATGATCGGCGTGTCGGACGGCTATCTTCGCCAGCTTTCACTGGATGGCAAGGGACCGCAGCCGGATCTTGCCCAGAATGGCCGGCGTTCCTACACGCTCGGCCAGATCAACGAATTGCGCCACTATATGGCGAAGCTCAAGCCGAAGGACGCGCTTTCGTATCAGCCGTGGCGTCGCCCTGGCGAAAAGCTGCAGACGGTTGCCGTCACCAATTTCAAGGGCGGCTCGGCCAAAACAACGACGACGCTCTATCTGGCGCAGTATCTGGCGCTGGCGGGTTACCGGGTGCTTGCCATCGATCTCGATCCGCAGGCTTCGCTCTCCTCTATGCTCGGCGTTCAGCCCGAATTCGATCTTTCCGAGGGCGATACGCTGTATGGCGCAATTCGCTATGATGAGGGCCGCAAGCCGCTGAAGGAGATCGTCCGCAAGACCTATTTCGACGGGCTGGATCTGGTGCCAGGCAATCTCGAACTGATGGAGTTCGAGCATGAGACGCCACGGGCGCTGAACGACCGGCAGCGGCCTGGAGAGCTGTTCTTCCGCCGCGTTGGCATTGCCATTGCCGAGGTCGAGGCCGATTACGACATCGTGGTGATCGACTGCCCGCCGCAGCTCGGTTACCTGACGCTTGGCGCCGTTTGCGCAGCAACATCGCTGCTCATCACCATTCATCCGCAGATGGTCGACGTCGCTTCGATGTCGCAGTTCCTGCTGATGACTTCGGATCTGCTTTCCGTCGTGCGCAAGGCCGGCGGCGACCTGCAGCATGACTTCATCAAATATGTCGTCACCCGTCACGAACCCTTCGACGCGCCGCAGTCGCAGATCGTTGCGCTGCTGCGCAGTCTTTTCAGTGATGACGTGTTGACGGCGACCATCCTCAAATCGACGGCCATCGCCGATGTCGGTCTGACCAAGCAGACGCTCTACGAGATCGAGAAGGGGCAGGTGCGCCGCTCGACCTATGACCGGGCGCTGGAATCTGTCAATGCCGCCAACAGCGAGGTTCTCGCCGGTATTCACAAAGCCTGGGGTCGAGCATGAGCAGACGCGATCGCCTGAAAGGTCTTTTCGACGATACGGCGCAGGAGTTGGCCGCGGCCAACTACGAGGAGCCATCTTCACGCGGATCAGCCGGGCCGGTTCGGACGATGGCGCTGACCCTTGGCCGTATGGAGGAAGAGAGCAGGGCGATGCAGGAGGCTTTGCTCTCCGGTGAACGCATCGTCGAGCTCGATCCTGATCTGATCGATTCCTCCTTTGTCCGCGACCGCCTTGCCGACCAGCCCCTCGATATGGAAGACGAGCTGGTGCACTCGATTGCCGAGAACGGCCAGGAAGTGCCGATCCTCGTTCGTCGCCATCCGAATGATGAGGACCGCTACCAGATCGCCTACGGCCATCGGCGTCTGCAGGCGGTCAAGCTGCTCGGCCTCAAGGTGCAGGCGATCGTCCGTAAGCTTGACGATACCGATGTCGTCATCGCGCAGGGCATTGAGAATTCGGCGCGCCGGGACCTTTCCTATATCGAGCGTGCGGTCTTTGCCCTTAATCTCGAGCTCAAGGGTTTTGAGCGCCCGGTCATCATGAAAGCGCTGTCGACCGACAAGACGGAGCTATCGAAGCTGATATCCGTTGCAAAAGCTATCCCCGCTGAGATCGTCAGGTCGGTCGGAGCCGCACCCGGCATCGGGCGGCGCCGGTGGATGGCGCTTGCCCAGGACTGGAATGGGATGACGGCCGCCCGGCTTGCGAAGCTCATTGCCTCGGGAAGTTTCCTGGCGGAAGAGAGCGACCGCCGGTTCGAGCTTTTGGTTGCCGAGCTCGCCAAGAAAGAGGCCAAGCCCGAAACCACGGAATATGACTGGAAGCCGAAGAGCGGCGGCAAGATTGCCGGCCGAATCAAAAGCGCCGGCAACTCCTTCACGATCGCGTTGAAGACCGGCGATGCGCCGGATTTCGGCGCTTACATTTCACGCCGTCTCGATGAGCTTTACGAAGCCTATCGGGCCGGCAGGTTGCAAGCAGGAGAATAGGCCGCAAAAGAAAAAAGCCTCCGAACGTTGCCGTCGCGGAAGCCTTTCTCATATCTGGACAATCTGAGAATCGCACTTCCTCGAATCACTGTCAAGCGTCTTCGGCATCCTTTTGGGTGGTAGGTTTCTTTTGCCTTGAAAAAAGGTGAGGGACATGGAGCCTCAATATATATCGACGCCCTTTGGGCGGCGATCGATGACGCTTGGCATGCTGGCAAGCCAGGAAAGTGCCAGCAAGGTCGATCCGGACGCATCGGTCGACAAGTGGAAGATTTTTCGTGCGCTCTGCGAAGCAAAGGACATGGTCGGCGTATCGGATCGTGCCCTGGCTGTGCTCAACGCGCTGTTGACCTTCTACCCGAAGAACGAGATTGCCGAGGCCAACGGCTTCGTCGTCTTTCCGTCAAACGAGCAGCTGTCGCTGCGCACCCACGGCATGGCGGGCACGACGCTGCGGCGAAACCTGGCGATGCTGGTGGAAGCCGGCCTGATCATCCGGAGGGATAGTCCGAACGGGAAGCGTTTTGCCCGCCGCAACGGCGAGGGCGGGCTTGGAGAGGCCTTTGGCTTCAGCCTGGCACCGCTTCTGGTTCGCGCTCGCGAGATCGAGGCGCAGGCGGCTCAGGTGATGGCCGCCAAGCTCGAATGGAAGCGCCTGAGGGAGCGCCTGACACTTTGCCGGCGTGATATCACCAAGCTCATCGAGATCGCGCTGGAAGAGGAAATTGCCGGCGAATGGATCGAGATGCAGAAGCATTTCAATCTGCTTTTCGCAAGCCTGCCGCGCCGCCCGTCGGTTGCCGAGATGGAAAGCCTGCTGGCTGATCTCGAAGCTTTCCGGCAATTGATCGTCAAGACGCTGGAATCGAAGTCGAAAACAGAAAAAACAGACGTCAATGATAACCAAAACGGTCGGCACATACACAATTCAAACCCACACCCTATATCTGAACTTGAACCAAGCTTCGAAACGAAGCAGGGAGCAAAACCGGAGGAAGAACCGCAGCCGTGGCGGGAGCCGCCGAAATCCTTCCCCCTCGCCATGGTGCTGCAGGCCTGCCCGGAGATCATCGCTTACGGACCGGGCGGCGGCATTGGCAGCTGGCGCGATCTGATGGCCGCGGCCGTCATCGTCCGTTCCACGCTTGGCGTCAGCCCCAGCGCCTATCAACTGGCCTGCGATATCATGGGGCCGGAAAACGCCTCCACGGTGATCGCCTGCATCCTGGAAAGGGGCGGACATATCAACTCGGCCGGCGGCTACCTGCGTGACCTGACGCGGCGGGCGGAGCGCGGCGAATTCTCGCTCGGACCGATGCTGATGGCGCTGATGCGGGCAAATGGTCCGACGGCGAGGAAAACCGGATGAGCGGCTATGAAAAAGCTTCGCGCCAGCTCAGACGGTTAGAATGATATGCGGCCGGTCGATCAGCCAGCTTATCGGCTTCATTCCCTCTAGATTTATTGAAATACACTGTTAACCATGTCATACATGGCGGAAGGAAACACGTATTTTGCTTCCATTTGTGAAAAACCGTAAAGCTTAACAATGCGCTACGATATCGACGGTGCAATGCTTCAAACCCTGCTTCCAGCCCTTACCGCGGCGGAGGATGCAGTGGCGCGGCTGGACGAGCGGGTGTTGCGCTCGCCGGTCGGCGAGGGATTTGCCGAACGCAGCCATTTCTTCGACGCCGCCGGCGCGCTCTGGGTGGCCGGCGAACTCGTGCATGTCGAGGATCTCGTTTTGCATGACGCGCATATGGATAGCCGCGCTCCCACCCACGAACTGACGATCGCCCATTCCGTGCTGCGGGCACGTCGGCGCATCTGGACGGGCGAACCCGCCTGGGCACTCGGCGTCTCGGGGCTTGCGACGCTGACCGCGACCGGCGGGGAAGGGGAGGGGAAAGCGCAGGAAGCAAAGAGTGTCGCCGCTCCACTCGAGACCGACGAAGAGGGCGAGGATGAGGAGGGGCCGCTCGCTGCCGAGATGGCGGAGATCGATGCGCTTCTTGCCCGCTCGCAGAAGCTGCTCGATATCCATACCGGGAAAACGCCGCCAGGCGAGACGGCCGCCCTTACCCCGGCAAGGCGCAACGAAGATCCTCTCGGCTTGCTCGGTGACGACGAGTGGGACGAGGAACAGCGGCTTGCGGAGTGGCGAAGCGTCCAGCCATTGGCCGATAGCTTACCGCCGGTTCTCGGCGCTATCATCCTCTTCGAAGCCTGGGAAAGGATCGAGCCGTTGCGGCGTCAGCACTGGCTCGGCGGTCTTCTGGTCGCAAGCCATCTACGCGCCCGCGGCAAGGTCGCCTCGCATCTCTTTTCTTTTTACGGTGGGCTGAAGCTGGTGCGCCATGAGCGTCGTCGGGCACGCGATCGCGTCACCCGGCTGCAAGCCTTTCTGGAGGCGATGCATCTGGGTGCTGTGGCCGGCCTCAAGGAAATCGACCGCTTGTCCTTAGCACGCACGCAGATGGAGCTGCGCTTTCGCGGCCGCCGTTCGAACAGCAGCCTGCCGGAGCTTGCCGATTTCATCCTGTCGCGGCCGATGGTCTCGGCGGCGATGATCGCCCGTCAACTGCGCATCACGCCGCGCGGCGCGCTCAATCTCGTCAATGAGATCGGCATTCGTGAAATTACCGGCCGGGGGCGCTATCGTGCCTGGGGCATCATCTAGCGCGAAACTCCGAAAATCGGCGTCGATTTTCGGAAAGGATTATGCGCAGATTCAAAGTGATAGAGCGTCCTTAGCGCGTCTGAAAAGACGCGCGGTGCTCTGCTCTAATGCATGTCGCCCAAAAGTGGGCAGCGGTTTTGGGACAACGACATGCATAAAACAAAAACTTAAAGTGCGTCGCATGATTCCGATTTGACGCGATGCGCTTTAAAAACGAAAACGGCCGGGCGTTGGCCCGGCCGTTTCCTTTAGGTGAGCACCCAGTCCGCCATCCTGTCACAGACTGCAGACCAGGCGCTCTTGCGCTTCCTTTGCCCCCAGAAGCGCAGTCGTTACTCCCGCTCGCCCGTAAAGTTGAGCAGAAGCTGGAAGATGTTGACGAAGTTCAGGTAGAGCGAGAGCGCACCGAAGACGGCGAGCTTCTGGTTCGATTCCTGATCAAAGTTTTCCGAATACTGTTCCTTGATGTTCTGCGTGTCGTAGGCGGTGAGACCGACGAAGACGACGATGCCGATCACCGAGATCGCAAACTGCAGCGCGCTCGAACCCATGAAGATGTTGACGACAGAGGCGATGATGACGCCGAAGAGGCCCATCATCAGGAACGAGCCCATGCGCGAGAGGTCACGCTTCGTCGCATAGCCGTAGAGGCTGGTGGCGCCGAACATCGTCGCGGTGATGAAGAAGGTCCGCGCGATGCTCGCCCCGGTGAAGACCAGGAAGACGGAAGCGAGCGACAGGCCCATCACGGCGCAGAAGGCCCAGAAGGTGATCTGGGCGGTGCTGGCAGACATCGTCTGGATCTTGAACGAGAAGAAGAAGACGAAGGCGAGCGGGGCGAGCATCACCACCCACTTCAGCGGCGAGCCGAAGATCGGGACGTAGAGTGCCGGCGTCGAGCCGACGACAAAGGCGACGAGGCCTGTGATGACGAGGCCGAGAGCCATATAGTTGTAGACGCGCAGCATATGCTGGCGAAGGCCTTCGTCGAAGAGGGCCTGGGAGCCGGCGACGGCGCCGTAGCGGGGATTGATCGGGTTCATGCTGATCTCCTCGGTTTGAATTAATAGAGCGAGCGGGCGAGCCGTTCGGCCGCCTGGTCGAGATTGAGACCGCTATCGTCGGCGATCAGCGCATAGGCGACCTCGCCGATCTGCCAATAGGCGGCTTCTGCTTTTTCCAGCGTGAGATGACTGACTGGCTTGACCTCGAAGGCGCCCGGACGGACGGCGAAAAGCGACAGTTTCTTTCCATCTGATTGTTCGATCGCCATCTCGACGCTGGGGCCGAATTCGGACGGGAAGATCTGCACGTCCGCGACCTTCCAATCCCTAGGCAGCTCGGGCATCACGATCGCGGTGGCGGCGCGAATATCGTCGGCGCTATAGGTGGCCGGCGTCTGCGGAGGCATCGATTGGCGCAGGGCCGCGGTCTGATAGGCGCGCATCGCATCCTCGACATAGGCGGGTGCCGGAACCGATGCCACCACCTCAGTCGCCGAGAAGGCGCCGAAGGAATTGTGCGCCACCCAGCCGGCGGCAATTAGAATGCCGACGGCGGCAATGCGCTGCATCGAATGGAAGATGCGGCCATAGGAAAGGCCACGTTCCAGCCGGCGGGCCGCATCGCGGGTCTCGGGGCGGCCAAAGGCACTTTCGCCGGCAAGCGCCAGACGCAGTTCGCCCTTCACACTGAGGTCAGCCATGACCTTGGCGGCAATCGCCGGATTCTCGGAGAGAAAGGATTCCACCTGGATACGACGGGCGACGTCGAGTTCGCCATCGACATAGGCGTCGAGATCGGCATCGAGGATCGGATCAATTGCTTTCATTGCCGTTCCCTCCGATGATTCTCAGATGCGAAACCCGCGGCGTCTTCTCCTCGAATTCGCGCAGTTGAGCGCGCGCGCGGGAGATGCGCGACATCAGCGTCCCCACAGGAATGCCGAGCGCCTGGGCGGCCTCCTGGTAGGAAAGGTCTTCGATCGCAACGAGATGCAGCGCCTCGCGCTGTTCCTCCGGGAGGTCGAAGAAGGCGTCGCGCACCTGCTGCAGGCGCACGGCATGTTCCTGGCCGGCCGGCAGCGACTGCTCGGCTTCGACAGCCGCTTCATCGTGACGGCGCGTCAGCGACCGGTTCCGGCGAAGACGATCGATATGGGCATTGTGCAGGATGGAGAGCAGCCAGGTGCGCAGGTTGCCGCCGCTGCGAAAGCTCTTTCGCTTCTCGAAGGCGCGCACCAGCGCATCATGCACCAGATCCTCCGCCTCGTCCGAATTGCGCACCAGCGAGCGAGCGTAGCGCCTCAGCGCTGCAAGCTGTCCGATGACGTCGAAGGGGCGTTCTCTGCGTTCCATGATTGAGTATACGGAAATGCGGCGGGTTTTATTCCCGGCGGATGTAAAAAAATCATCCGGACCGAAGACCGTCGCCGGATCATCATCAAAATAGTCTTCTCAAGCGGACAGGCGCCTCAAATCCGCGATTGTTTATGACAATTACATGACAGATCATGACCGCTGATTTGCAGGGGACAAGCAAGAATGAAGGAAAAAAAGCGGGTCTACGAAGCTCTCGTGGACGGCGCCATGGAAGGGCTGACGGATGAGGCGCTCTATGATTTCGTCAAGGCGCGTTGTCCGAAGGCCACCAGCAAGAAGATCGTCCGGGCGTCGCTTCTCGCCCTGATGGATCCCCATCTCAGGGACCGCAATATTCTCGACGTGATCTATGCGCTGGCGATCAAGCATCGGCTGGATGATGGCGTGCTGGACGACGGCGAAGACGAGGAGCCAGACGAGCGAGGACAATCGTCGCAGGCGGCCAACCAGAACTTGCCACAGCTTTCCTGATGCAGATCCCTGAAATGGTCAGCCGCCGTCGGAAAGCTCTTCGAGGATCGGACAGTCCGGCCTGTCGTTGCCGTGACAGGCATGCACGAGGTGCTCCAGCGTCCGGCGCAATTCCGTCAGTTCGCGGATCTTGCGGTCGACCTCGGCAAGTTTGGTCTCAGCAATATCCTTGACGTCCGCGCTCGCCCGGTCCTTGTCTTCGTAGAGCGCCAGCAATTGCCGGCATTCTTCGACGGAAAAGCCGAGGCCGCGCGAGCGCTGCAGGAAGCGCAGTTTGTGGATATCGGTTGCGGCATAGTCGCGATAGCCGTTTCCGCCCCTGTCGGGGCGGATGAGGCCGATATCCTCGTAATAGCGGATGGTCTTCGAAGGCAGCCCGGAGCGTTCCGATGCTTCGCCGATATTCATCGCCGTCTCCTATAGTTTTGCAAAGCGCAGTCTGAGCGCATTTGATATGACCGAAACGGACGAGAGGCTCATCGCTGCCGCGGCGATCATCGGCGACAGCAGCAGCCCGAAGATCGGATAGAGCAGGCCGGCGGCAACCGGCACGCCGAGCGCATTATAGCCGAAGGCGAAGCCGAGATTCTGGCGGATGTTTCGCATCGTCGCCTCCGCCAGCCGCCGCGCCCTGACGATGCCGTTCAGATCGCCCTTTACCAATGTGATGCCGGCGCTTTCCATCGCGACGTCGGCGCCGGTACCCATGGCGATGCCGACATCGGCGGCGGCAAGCGCCGGCGCGTCGTTGACGCCGTCACCGGCCATGGCGATGATGGCGCCCTTGGCACGCAACTCGTCGATCAGCACCTTTTTGCCTTCCGGAAGCATATCGGCGCGCACCTCGTCGATGCCGAGGCTTTTTGCCACCGCGCGTGCCGTGCGCTCATTGTCGCCCGTCGCCATGATGATCTTCAATCCGCTGTCGTGCAGCGCTTTGATGGCGGCCGCTGTCGTCGGCTTGATACGGTCGGCAACGGCGACGAGACCGGCAATCGCGCCGTCGATCACCACGAACATCACCGTCTTGCCTTCGCCGCGCAGGGCTTCGGTCTTGTCGGCAAGTGCTGCCGGATCGATGCCGAGATCAGCGAGCATCGCCGCATTGCCGAGCGCCACCGGCGTGCCGCCGGCAAGGCCCTGAACGCCCTTGCCGGTCTTTGCCTCGAAACCGGTGACTTCCAGGAAAGGGACGCCACGCTCCTCGGCGCCGGAAACGATCGCTTCGGCCAGCGGATGTTCCGAGCCGCGCTCCAGGCTTGCCGCCAGCGACAGCAGTCTGTTTTCGCTAACCCCGCCGAAGGCGACGATATCGGTAAGCTTCGGCTTGCCTTCGGTCAGCGTGCCGGTCTTGTCGACGATCAGCGTGTCGACCTTGGAAAAACGCTCCAGCGCTTCGGCGTCCTTGATCAGCACGCCTTCCTGCGCGCCGCGCCCGGTCGCGATCATGATCGACATCGGCGTTGCAAGGCCGAGCGCACAGGGGCAGGCGATGATGAGAACGGCGACGGCGGCAAGCAGGCCATTCGCCATGCGCGGCTCCGGCCCGATCGCGGCCCAGACGAGGAAGGCAAGCACGGCGACGGCGATCACCGCCGGCACGAAGACGGCCGACACACGGTCGACCGCACCCTGGATCGGCGCCCGCGAGCGTTGCGCCTTGGCGACCATGTCGACGATGCGCGACAGCACCGTGTCGGCGCCGACCTTCTCGGCGGCCATGACGAAGGTGCCGTTTTTGTTGATCGTGCCGCCGGTCAGCGGGTCGCCCTTCGACTTCTCCAGAGGCAGAGGCTCACCCGTGATCATCGATTCGTCGACGGTCGACTGGCCTTCGAGGACGGAGCCGTCCACCGGCACCCGCTCGCCGGGGCGCACGCGCAGCCGGTCACCAGTCTGGATATCGTCCACCGGCACGTCGCTCTCGCTACCCTCGGCATCGATGCGCCGCGCCGTCTTCGGCGCAAGGTCGAGCAAAGCGCGGATCGCCGAGCCGGTGCGTTCGCGCGCTTTCAATTCCAGCACCTGGCCGACGAAAACGAGCGCGACGATGACGGCGGCCGCCTCGAAATAGACGGGCACGGCCGCACCATGGCCATGGAAGCTCATCGGGAAGATGCCGGGCGCAAGCGTGGCGACGACGCTGTAGAGATAGGCGGTTCCGACGCCGAGACCGATCAGCGTCCACATATTCGGGCTGCGGTTGACGACAGACGCCCATGCGCGGCGGAAGAACGGCAAGGCCGCCCAGAGCACAACCGGCGTTGCCAATAGGAGTTCGATATACGACGCCTGCGGCTCGCCGATCGTTTCCCGAAGCGGCAGGCCGAACATCGGCCCCATGCTCAGCGCCAGCAGCGGCACGGCAAGGATGGCGCTGACCCAGAGCCGCCTGACGAAATCGACGAGTTCCGGGTTCGGGCCTTCGTCAGCAGGCGGAATGCCCATCGGCTCCAGCGCCATGCCGCATTTCGGGCAGTCGCCGGGGCGGTCGCTGACGACTTCAGGGTGCATCGGGCAGGTATAAAGCGTACCCTTGGGCGTCGGCTTTGCTGCTGGGCGGCTGCCGTTGCGATAGGCTGCGGGCTCGGCTTCGAACTTTGCTTGGCAGGCGGCCGAGCAGAAATAGAATTTTTCGCCTTCGTGCTTCAGGAAATATTTCGCGGTCGACCGATCGACGATCATGCCGCAGACGGGGTCCGTCGCAGTGAGGTAATCCTCAGGTGCCGCCGCAAATTTCGTCCGGCAGCCCTCAGAGCAGAAATGATAGATGCGCCCGTCATGGTCGAGCGAGGGTTTGCCGGCCTGCGGATCGACGGTCATGCCGCAGACAGGATCACGGATCATGGCGCTTACAGCCTTCTCCTGTTCATGGCCGCAATGGCAATGATTATCGCCATCGGCGTGACTGTGATGGTGATCGTGTTCGTGCTTGATATCCATGACTATTCTCCTGTGCCCGGAGGGGCACTTGGATAAGCTTATCAACCTTCCAGCGACTGGAAGGTCAAGCACTATTTTCATGGACTCGATTTTTGCGGCGGCTGATCCTCAGATCGGGGTGATCAGCCCGACCGGCTGGCTCCCGAGCAGGGTGGCGACTGAAATGCTGCCCCCGGGCTCGATCGTCTTTCCGGTCACCAGATCGGCCTTCAGCCCGTGAAGCGGGGAGGGGACGGCAATCGCTGTATCCTCCCAGAATTCCGGACCGGCGAAGAGCACGCCCGGATCGAGCCAGCCGAACATCAGCCGCGGCGCCGCGATGATGGCGAAATCACCCTTATGCACCCGGGCAAAAGCAAGCACATGGTCGCGCCGGTTGCCCGTTACCTTCAGCGGCAGATAGTCGCCTCCAGCAAAGAGGTCTCCGTGCCGCTGGCGCAGCTGCAGGCCGATCCCGACGAGGCGCTGCTTCAACGCTGCCGCCTGCAGCTTGGCGATCGGCCCGGCTTCATCAAGCCAGGCCGTCAGCCGCTGATGATCGACCGGCCGGCGGTTGTCGGGATCGACGAGGCTGAAATCGAAACCCTCCGCACCCTGGTAGATATCGGGAATGCCGGGGGCCGTCAGCTTGAGCAGCGTCTGCGACAGGCTGTTGAGGTAACCCGCCGCGATGAAAGGCTGCAGCACCCTTTCGAAATCCTCGAGGAAGACGTCATTGTCAGGCGAAACCAGTGCCGCGGCATAGGTGGTGACCGCTTCCTCGTAGTCGGCATCCTGTTCCGTCCAGTCGCTGCGCAGTTTTGCCTCGCGCACGGCCTTGACCGCGTAATCGGTGAAGCGTTCGCGGAGTTCTTCGGTCTGTCCTCGGTCGAAGTCCTCCGGCCAGATGCCGGCCAGCGCCTGATAGAGCATCCATTCGACATTGGGTTCCGGCGCTGCACCATCCGGCAGATCCTTCAGCCACGGCCGGTTCATCTCGCGCCACCGCTCGACCGCCTGGGCAAAAACATCCGCGCCCTCGCTCAGGGCATAAAGCCTTGCGCGCGCATCCTCGCCGCGTTTGGTGTCGTGGGTGGCGCTTGCCGAAAGCCCATGCGGCTGCAGCCGCGCCCGCTCGGCCATGCGGCGGTGGAATTCTTCCGGGCCGCCAGGCGCCTTGCCCGGTTCGCCGCCGACTTCGTTTGCGGCAAGCAGCCTGTTATAGCGGTAAAACAACGTATCCTCCGTCGCCTTCGCCATCACCGGCCCGCTCAATTGCTGGAAGCGGATACGGAAGTCGTGGGCCGGGTCACCTTCGACCTTGCCTTCGAGAAGCGTCAGCACATGGTCGCATGCACGCCGATCGTCGAGCTGCGCCATGGCTTGCGAGGCGGTCGCCGCAAGCACCGCTGAATCCTGCCAGGAAAGCGGGCCGCCGTCGCCATAGGTGCGGTAGACGGGAAAGGCGATCAGCAACTCGCCGAGCACAGTGGCGATCTCGTCTCTTTTCACCTCGGGAAAGATGCCTGTCGCGATCGACACCAGCCTGTCGGTCTCGCCGGCGAAATTGCGTTCGACCATCAGTCGCTTGGCAATCCGCCGGCCCTCCTCGAGATCACCCGTCTCGCCGGCGAGGCTGCGATAGGCATCGTCCAATATGCGCAAGCCGCCGGCGTCGATGAACAGCTCGCTCAGTGCAGCGATGAATTCATATCCCGTGGTGCCGGCAATCGGCCAGCTCTCCGGCAGGACCTCGCTGGCCCCGAGGATCTTTTCGACGACGATATAGGTGTCCGGTCCCACCGCCTCCCGCAGCCTGTCGAGATAGGCCGTGGGTTCGGCGAGCCCGTCGACATGGTCGATGCGCAGGCCCTGGACCTTGCCATGGCGCACCAGCTCGATCACCAGCCGGTGCATGTCCTCGAACACGGCTGGATCTTCGACGCGGATGCCGACCAGTCCGGTCACCTCGAAAAAGCGGCGATAGCTCAGATGTCGTGCCGCCGCCTTCCAGTGGGTCAGCCGCCAATGTTGCGCCTCATGCAGGCTTCTGACGAAATCGCGATCGGCCGAGACGTCTTCGAGTTTTTGCCGGAGCACGGCCCGATCGCCGCCTTCAAAGAGGATATCGCGCATCGCGCGGTTGAAGTTCTCGCCGGAGGTGACGGCTGCAGCCTCCGCCATTCTGGTGGCAACCGGATCGTCGAGCCGATCAGCGATCGCTCCGTAACTCGTAGGGTTCAGCGGCAACAGCGTCTCGAAGTAACCGAAGGCGAAGTTACCGTGCGTTTCGTCGAGCGTGATGCGCAGTTCGCCGTCGGCCAGTGCGCTCTCGAAACCCTGGCCGAGCTGCGGCAGCGTCAGCGGCTCGCTCCAGTCGATGTCGAAATGGCTGAAATAGGCGCTTTGCCGGCCAAATGTCAGCACGTCGCGCCACCAGCCGTTTTCCGGCGAGGCCGCCATGTGGTTCGGCACGATGTCGAGGATCAGCCCCATGCCCGCCGAGGCGAGGCTTTCCGTCAGCCGGTCGAATCCTGCCCAGCCGCCGAGCGCCGGGTCGATGTCGGTGGCGTCGGTGACGTCATAGCCGTGGGTCGAGCCGCTGACGGCGGTGAAGATCGGAGAGCCGTAGAGGTGGCTGATGCCGAGCGTCTTGAGATAGGGGACGAGGTCGCAGGCGCGATCGAAGGTCATGCCGTTGCGGAATTGTATCCGGTAGGTCGATGTCGGAAGTGTCATGGGGCCGTCTGACGTTGGAAGGAGATTGTCCCCAACGGTTGCAGCGCGGCTTTTGTTCCCTTACCGCGGGGCGTGTCTTTTCAGACGCGCAAAGAACGATGTAACACTTTCAATCCCCGCATCGTGCTTTCCGAAATTCGATCCCGAATTTTCGGGCCGCTGCGCTAGTCGATGAAAACGCCGACGCTTGCGGCGCGTCCGGCCGAATCGATGACGGTCAGTTTGGAGTAGCCGCCGCCATCGGGCAGCCATTGCTGAATGCGCCGGCGGGAGAGGTCGGGCAGCGGCTTGCCGTTGGCAAGCCAGCGGAAGGGCGCGCGGCCGCCCTGAAGCTTCAGCATCAGCGGTGACAGGTTGCCTTGTCCAGCGCCGAGATCGACATGCGCGCCCTCGGGCGGATAGATGATCTGCGGCGCGGCCTCGCGGCCGGAGGCGAGCAGCCCGCTGGCATTGAGGGCGAAACGCCGCTGGCTGATGGGCAGCTCGGACTGGGCGATGCGCACGGCGCCTGCAGGCGGGCGGGGCAGGGGCGTCGTCACGATGCCTGACTTGGCGAAACCTTCAAACAGGATGGGCGCGGCGGTGCCATAGCCGGTCAACCCCGGCACGGCGCTGTTATCAGGTCGTCCGACCCAGACGCCGAGCACATAGCGGCCATCATAGCCGACAGACCAGGCATCACGGTAGCCGTAGCTCGTGCCGGTCTTGTAGGCGATGCCGCGCTGCGGCGCGCCGGCGGGGGGAATGACGCCGGAGAGAATATCGGCGACGTTCCAGACCGCGACCGGTTCCAGCAGCGGTTCGCCGACGAGCTTGGCCGGTGCGCCGGTGACACCGTCGCCGAGCCTAGCCGGCTGACCGCGATTGGCGAGCGCCGTATAGAGTTGCACCAGATCCTTCAGGGTGATGCCGACGCCGCCAAGACCGATCGCCAGTCCCGGCGTCTCATTCGGCGGCAGGACGGGGCGTACCTCGGCGCGGCGGAAGCGGACCATCAGCCGCGACGGCCCGACGGCATCGAGCAGCTTGACGGCCGGCACGTTCAGCGAAAGCTGCAGCGCCTCGCGCACGGTGACGTCGCCCTGATAGCTCATGTCGAAATTGCGCGGCCGGTAGCCGAAGAAATCGGCGGGCCGGTCTTCGATGATGGTCTCCTGGGACACCAGTCCCTGCTCGAAGGCGAGCCCGTAGATGAAGGGCTTCAGCGTCGAGCCCGGCGAGCGATTGACGCGCGTCATGTCGATCCAGCCGGAACGGCTGGCGTCGAAATAATCGGCCGAGCCGACCTCGCCGACGATCGCGCCGGTTTGCGCATCCGCCATCACCATGGCGAGCGAAAGCTTCGGCCCGAGCTTCATGGCCGCTGCCCGCGCAACCGCCTCCAGCCCCTGCTGCACCTGTTTCTTCAGCGTCGTCTGATGCTTGAGAACCGTCGGCTCCTTGCGCAGCGCTGCTTCGGCGACATGGGCGGCGAGTGCCGGCAACCGCATGCGCCGCGGTGGGACGGCGACATCCTCGGCCCGCTCTGCTTCGCCGTCGCCAACGGCCTCGGCGACCGCGACGCGGTCGAGCACACGCTTGCGCGCGGCCTCGGCTGCCTTGAGATTGCGGTCCGGCCGGCGCCGTTCCGGCAATTGCGGCAGGGCGACGAGCAACGCTGCCTCGGCGATCGTCAGGCGGCGCGATTCCTTGCCGAAATAGGCAAGGCTTGCGGCGCGCACGCCTTCCAGATTGCCGCCATAGGGCGCGTGTGTGAGATAGAGGTCGAGAATCTGTTCCTTCGACAGCCGCCGTTCGATCTGCACGGCGCGCACCAATTGCAAGATCTTTGCCGAAAGCGAGCGCCCTTCGCGCGGCTCGATCAACCGCGCTACCTGCATCGACAGCGTCGAGGCGCCGGAGACGATGCGGCCGTTGCTGACCAGTTGCACGGCAGCGCGCCCGAGCGCCCAGGGGTCGATGCCACCGTGGTCATAGAAACGCTGATCCTCATAGGCGATCAGCATGCGCAGGAATTGCGGATCGACCTCGGGGACCGTGGTCTTCAGCCGCCAGCGGCCTTCCGATGTCGCAAAGGCACGCAGCAATTGCCCATCGGCATCCAGCACTTCGGCCGACACGGCATTCGCCCTGTCGAGTGGCGGCGGAAAGGCCCTGTCGGCGGCATCGAGCGCAAAGAGAGCCGCGCCGGCAAGAATGATGCCGGCAGCCGACCTGATCGCAAACTTGTGCCGCCGCCTCATTGTTGTGCCGTCACGACCTCCATCTTGCCTGTTGCCGTGCGGGCCGAAAGCTCCGGCCGGTACATATCCTCGACGTTTGCGGCCGGATGGTCGTAGGTGCCGGGGGTGACGGCGCGCACGACATAGGCGACGTTGAATTCGCGGTTGTCGCCTGCCGCGCGGTTGAAGGCGGCGACGAAGCGGTCGTAGCGGAATTCGGTATGGGCAGCGGAGATCTCGCCGATCCAGTCGAAATTCGTCATCTGGGCGCTGTCGACGAGATTTGGATTGTCGATCTCGAAGCCGGCGGGCAGAAGGTCGGTGATGACGATGCGCGACGGCCAGTCATTGGTTTCGCGCACATGGATGACGACGACGTAGCGTTCGTTCTGCTTCGCCTCGCTGACATTCGCCTGCTCGCCGTCGAGCGTGTAATAGGTCCGCTCGATGATGAAGCCGTCGCCGCCGGCCGGGAGCGGCACTGTCGGGGCGGCAACGGTGGTGACCACGGCCGAAACCGTGTCGTTTGTCTGGTTGGTCAGTGTCAGCGGATGATCGGCGAGCGCATCGCCGGTCATGTGTGCCATGTAGGCACCAGTGTGTGCGGCGCCATTGACATCGACCTTCAGGCCATCGTCACCGCCCTGGATGGCGCGCGCGGCAAGCAGCATCCAGGTTTCTTCCTGCGTGCTCTTGTATTTGCTGCGCTCCCATTCCTTGCCGACCGCCTTTGCGAGTTCCGGGATGACGGGCGGCACCGGCCGGCTTTCGGCAGCGAGCGCTAGGATCGCCGCGCCGTCGCGCAGGATCGTGCCGTAATCGGTGCGCGACAGGTTCACGCGTGACACCATCGACTGCTCCGACATTTGCAGCGCGTCGAGGAAAATGGTCTTCGAACGCTGCGCATCGCCGTAGAGCGCCAGCGCGGCGGCGATATGCGCCTTGGCGAGCGGCGTCGGGAAGTCGTTGATCATCGTATCGGCATAGTAGCGCAGATCGCTGATCGCAGCCTTCTTGTTGCGGGCAAGGACGTAGATGGCATAGGCGATCTGGTCGCCCTGGCCCTTGATGTCGGTGGTGTAGGACAGGGTGTTCTGCAGGTTTTCGAGCGCCTGCACGAAAGCCCTTTCCGGTACGTCATATTTCATTTCGCGGGCCCGCGTCAGGAAATCGGTGACGTAGGAATCGAGCCAGACATCGCCCGAATCCGGTCCCCAGAGGCCGAAGCTGCCGGCCGAGGCCTGATAGGAAAGCACGCGGTAGATCGCATCCTGCACGCGCTTCTGCACGTCCTCGTCGTTTTCCATGCCCGCCTGCTTCGCCACTTCGGCGAGATAGAGCAGCGGCAGCGCCCGGCTGGTGGTCTGCTCGGCGCATCCCAAGGGATAGCGGTCGAGCGTCATCAGCAGGGCTGGGATATCGAAGGCGGCCGAACGGGTGACGTTGACGCTGATCGAGGCGCCGGGCAGCACGCTGTCGGCAAGCAAGTTCTTGTCGACGGTGAGTTTTGCCCCCGGCTTCAGCGCCAGCACCCTGCGTTCGGTGATCGGCAAGGAGGCCGGGCGCACCGGCACGTCGACCGTCTGGTCGAGCGAAAGGCCGGAGGCGTCGGAGAGGTTGATCGAGACGCTGCCGGCGCCCGGCTGTTTGCCGATGAGCGAAAGCGTCAGCTCGGATTTCGCTCCGGCCTCGAGGCGGATTGTCTGCGAGGCGGACGCTTCTTCGATGCCGACCGCGTCATTGCCGGTCAGCTGCAGCTTGTAGTCGCCGGCCGGCGCATCGGTATTGGCGATGTCGAGGCGCAGATTGGCCTGGTCGCCGGGGGAGAGGAACTTCGGCAGGCTCGCGGTTACCACAACAGGATCGCGGATGATGACGTCCTTGACGCCGTGGCCGACGCCTGATTTCGACCAGGCGACCGCCATGACGCGCGCCGTGCCGTTGAACTGCGGAATGTCGAAGGAGACATTGGCCTTGCCTTCGGCGTCGAGCTTCACGGGCCCGGAGAAGAAGGCGACGAGCTTCTGCGTCGGCGGGCTTGCCTGCAGCGCGATGGCGCCGCCATCGCCGCCGGTCCGGAGCTTGCCGGTCGCACCCAGCGAGCCGTCGATCAGGCGGCCATAGAGGTCGCGGATTTCGAGGCCGAGCTGGCGCTGGCCGAAATACCAGTCCTCCGGGTTCGGCGGTTCGTAGCGCGTCAGGTTGAGAATGCCGACATCGACGGCAGCAACCGTCACATAGGCATCCTCGTTGGCGCCGGCGCCCGCCACCTGCAGGCCAATGTTCAGTGGTCCGCGCGGCAGCATCTTTTCGGGCGTGTCGAGCGTCACGTGCAGCGCGCGCTGTTCGGGATCGACTTTCAGCCATTTGATGCCGATCGAGCGCATCGGCATGTGGCTGTCCTGGGCGTCGCCAGGGCGGAAGAGCGTGGCGGTCACATAAGCACCGGCACCCCAGTCCGATGTAACGGGGATGTCGACCTCACCGCCGGTCTCGCCGATCGTGGCGTTCTGTACGGCAACCAGCTTTTCGGTTCCTGATGTCACCATCAGCTCGCCGCCGTAGCGCGAGGTGACTTTCAGCTTGGCCGTTTCGCCGATCTTGTAGCTGTCCTTGTCGAGGGCGATTTCCAGCCCGTCGGGCGTTTCGGTCGAGGTCGAACTCACGAACCAGCCGGCGTCGAATTCGACGCTGGAGGTCGGGCCGTCGGCATCGGGGCTTTCCACTTCGAGGCGATAGCGGCCCCAGGTCACCGGCACGGAGATCTTGCCGCCGTCCATCGTCGCGTCGACGCTGCCGTTGGAGACCTGCTCGGCAGTGTAGACCGGCTCGTATTTCCAGGCCGTTCCTTCGCGATACCATTGGTATTGCCGGTTGAGGCTATAGAATTTCCAGCGCAGGCCCTTCGCCTCCTGCTTCTGTCCATCGGCCTTGACGCCGATCACCGTGAAGTTGGCGATCGAGTTCTCCGGCAACTCGTCGGAAAATTCCGGCTTGATGCCGATCGATGCGCCCTGATTTTTCACCGGAATGGTCAAAGTGCGCTCGATGGCCCGGCCGCCCGCCTCCTGCATGCGCATATAGACGGTGGCGTTCAGCAGTTGCGTCGTTGCCGGCAGTTCGCTGATGGTGAGATCCGTCGAGGCTTCGCCGTTCTCGTCGAGTTCCGGCAGGCCGTCGATCGGCTGGCGCGAATCCTCGCTCGCCTCTTCGTCGGCAAGCCCGAAGAAGAAGCCCTTATAGGCCGCACTCTCACGCGTCGGCTTGACGACGACGTCGCCTTCGAGCGTCAGGCCGGCGGCCGGGGCGCCGTAGAGATATTTGCCCGAAACGGTAATCGTCGCCGGCGTGTCCGGACCGACTTCCTTGGCCTCGGTCTTGATCTCCATGTCGGTGCGATCGGGGACGAAATCGTCGACGAGGAAACTCTTGGTGGCGATCGCGCTGCCCTTGGGATCGGTATAGATGTTCATCGTCCAGGTGCCACGCATAGCGTTTTCCTGGGTCGGGAAATCGACGGTATAGCCGCCGAGATTGCTGGTCTGGCTGACGATCCGCCGGTCCTCGACACCGTCAGGGCGGCTGAAGATGAAGGTGAGAGGCAGGTTCTCGATGGCGTTGCCATCGGTGTCGCGGGCGAGCGCCTGCGCATGCACCGTCTCGCCGGCGCGGTAGATGCCGCGTTCGGTAAACGTCAGCACGTCGATCGCGCCGGGTGCTGCGCGACCCGTCACGCCGCGGTCGGAAAGGTCGAAGCCGGCGCGCGTCATGTCGAGGAAGACGTAGTCCGAGGTGCCGTTCCTGGCGGCAATGACGGCGGGCGTCAGCGCCGCCGTGCCGCGGATCAGGCCGGCGGTGAATGTGGCGCGGCCGTCCGCGTCGGTCGTCGCGGTGCCGAGTACTTCGTTGTTCTTGGCGAGCAGCTGCAGCTCGACGCCTGCGATCGGCTTGGCCGAAGCGAGTGAGCGGGTAAAGACGTTGAGCCCGTCCGTGCCGGCATAGGTGGTGACGCCGATATCGGAGACCAGGAACCATTGCGTCGCCTGCGAATTCCACTCCTGCGCCGGGCCGTTTGCCGCCGTTGCGGTCATCACATAGATGCCGGGCTTGCGCTCGGGCAGCGCCTCGTCGACCGGGAAGCTGGTGACGATGTCCTTGTTGAGCTCGTTGGCGATGTCGATCGAGCCCTGCCAGACAAGTTCGCCGCTCTGATCCTGGATGTTCTGGGCGCTGTAGCCGTCGAGCTGGCTCAGGAACTGCGAATTGGTCAGCAGCGGTGCAATGGCGCGATCGCCGATGCGGTAGAGTTTGAGGTTGGCCGAGGTCATGTTGACCGAAACGATCGGGATGCCGCGGCGCGCCGTTGACGGCAGCACGAAGCTGTCGCCGGTGAAGCGCACCATCTGGCTGCGGTCCTTGATATAGACGTCGATGCTGACAGGTGCTTCGAGCACCTCATCGACTGATGACGGCAGGCCGGTGCGGAAGCCGATCTTATAGGTCTGGCCGTGCGTCAACCCTTCGACGCAGATCTGCTTGTTCTTGGTTTCGAGTGCCTTCGGCGCTTCGCCGTTCAGCGTCACGAAAGGTGTGTAGTCCGTGGTTTTGACCAGCGCCTCGGAGAAGGTGACGCAGGCGCGTGGCGTGGCGCTGTCGGCATCGACAGTATGTTCGGTGACGCGGAAGCCTTGCGTTGATTTCAGCTGCAGGTAGGCCGCCTGCACATCCTTGGCACCGACAAGCGCCAGGCTCGCCTTGTAGGCGTCGAGCGCCGGGCGGTAATTGGCGTTTCGTTCCAGTGCATTGGCGAGTATGGCGAGCGCATCGGCGCGCTTGGCGGTGGTGCGCGTCAGCTCGTAGCCGTTTAGCGCGTCGACTACCGCTTGTCCCGTCGTGCTGCTCTCGGCGCTGCCGAGCGACGCTGCGGCACGAGCGGTTTCGAGCCAGAGATCGGCGTCGTCAGGTGTGATCGACAACGCACCATGGAAGGACTTCAGCGCGTCAGCCAGGTTGTTGGCGGTGAGGTCGAGGCGGGCGTTGGCCGTCAGGCTGTCAACGCCTTGGCCCTGCTGGTCGTCGGCTAGGGTGAGATTGTCCTTGAAGTCGTGGGCCTGCTGGATGAGATCGTTGCTCAGGAAGGTCAGGCGCGGCGCGGCGCCGATGTCCCGTTCCTGCTGGCCGGCCGTTTCGACGATCTTGCCGGCGATGGCGCCGGGGAAAGCGTTCATCGTCTTGAAATCGGATTTGAGGAAGCACCATTTCACCTTGGGATTGTAGGTGAAGGCCTTGCAGCTCTTGTCGCCGATGCAGGAGGTCTTGCACTGATCGAGCGAAACATTCTGTTCCGTGCGAAGATCGAAGCCGAAGAAATCGGCGTCCTTGATCGTCTGGATGTCGCGCTTGTTATCCGCAGCGGCTGCGGGAAAACTGACGGCGATCATGGAAAATGCGATTGTCGCGAATGCAAAGAACGAGCGCACGGACATAGGTTCCCCCCGGAATGCTGGCTCTGACCGGCCGGCACTGTCCTCACTCCTCGCGAGATTGTCAACTCAAGTTGAGCGCTGTTTCATCTTCGCACAGCCGCTTTCGTCTGGCTGTCACATCGGCGTGAGTGACCGCCTTGTGATTTGCGGCTTTTGCAAGGATGAGCAAGGATTTGGGCGATCGCAGGAGGTAGCGCAATGTCCCCGTCTTCCCACCGCAGGAGCCTTGCCGCGCTCCTTGCCGCCACTCTTCTCTCGCTCGGTACGGGTGCCGCAGGCGCGGCCGAAGATGCCGTCGTCATCCCGCCGCCAGCCGTCGACGAGGCGGCTGGCTCAGGCACCGAGACTGCCATTTTCGCCGGCGGCTGTTTCTGGGGTGTCCAGGGCGTCTTCCAGCACGTGAAGGGTGTCGAGAGCGCCGTCTCCGGTTATGCAGGCGGCGACGCCAAAACGGCGCAGTACGAGACCGTCAGCACCGGCTCGACAGGCCATGCCGAAGCCGTCCAGGTGAAGTTCGATCCGAAACAGGTGACCTACGGCAAGTTGCTGCAGATCTTCTTCTCTGTGGCGCACAACCCGACGCAGCTGAATTTTCAGGGGCCGGACCGGGGAACGCAGTACCGTTCGGCGCTGTTCGTTGCCGATCCGGAGCAGCGCAAGGTCGCCGAGAGTTATATCAGCCAGCTCGACAAGGCGCATGTCTTCCCGCAGTCGATCGTCACCAAGGTGTCTGAAGGCACAGGCTTCTATCCCGCTGAAGCCTATCATCAGGATTTCCTGACGCTCAATCCGACCTATCCCTATATCGTCTACAACGACCTGCCGAAAATCGAGAACCTGAAGTCGCTGTTTCCCGCCGACTACCGCGGCAAGCCGGTCCTCGTGATGAAGGTCAAGGGCTGATCGATCCTGTCGGTCCTGGGATTGTCGGCTCCGAACACAGGGATGCAATGCGTTCGTCGCAACAGTTCAGGGCATGATGTCTATGGGCGTGTGGTTGGGGACGCGGGCCCAAATATCGCGCATCTCCGAGTTGGTGACCGCAATACACCCATCCGTCCAATCCCACAGTCGATGGGCGTTTGCGAATAGGCCCCAGCCATTGGGAAGCCCGTGGATCATGATATTGCCGCCGGAAGGAAAGCCACCGGCTTCAGCGTTGCGCCGATCATCAGGGCCTGGATATGAAATGTGCAGGCTCAGATGCGCCATGGACTTGGGATTTCGCCAGTCTATTTCATAACGCCCTTCAGGTGTTTTCTCGTCACCTTCTCGTTGCTTGGGACCCTCATCGGCAGCCTGCCCAAGAGAAATCCGGTATGTTGAGATGGGGGTATCCCCTTTGAGAAGGACCATCCGGCGTTCGGCTTTATGAACGCGAATGCTGTCAGCCTGTTGCTCCAACGGCGCATCTGGAGGTGGTGAGCCCGCGCCGATCCTGGCCATCAATTTCGTGTAAGCGAACAAGCTGACGACCACGGCGGCTAAAATGACAAATTTGCTTCTCAACCTGATCCTCATCTTCGAGCTCACAGAATGGCTAATACCGCCTTACCGCGTCCCCATCCAGAAGGCGCGCAGTTGAGACTGAGCACGATCGGGTGCCGCCTTTTTTCTTCATGTTCTCTATTTTTAAGAATTTGTCAACGTTAACAATATCTTAAATACAAGAAACGGCGTTCCACCGCGGAACATATCGTCGACTTGCCCGTTACTGCCATGAGTTTCGCGTCGGATAGACTGCCGGAGCGGATACCTCTTTCGAGTTATGCGTAACCAAGGGGACGTATCATGGCCACCAATGTCGTGCGGCGCTGGCAACGAGATGATCTCATGAAACAGAGAGTATTGATCGTCGAAGATGAATTCCTGATCGCCCTCGATCTTGAGGCGACGGTGGAAGGCATGGGGATGCAGGTTGCGGGCCTTGCGAATGATCGCGAACAGGCGCTGCGGCTGGCGCCGCTTGCCGACATTGCTTTTGTCGATGTCAATCTCGCCGACGGCCCGACCGGGCCTGAGATCGGCCGGCGGCTGGCGCAGGAGCATGGCATTGCCGTCGTCTTCATGACCGGCAATCCCGAAGTGGTGGCTGACGGCGTCAAGGGCGCGGTCGGCGTGGTCCAGAAGCCGGTCATGCCTTCGGTTGTCGAACAGCTGGTGAAATACCTTGCCGCGCGCCGTGTCGGCATGTTTGCGGTCGTACCCTCACAAATGACGGTCTTTACCTGATCGGACGGGGCCCGATCGTAAGGGCCTGATCAGCCGGATATGGCTGCGAGCTGCGGCGGATGGCCGGCCTTTTCCGCCTCCGGCCTGCCATAGGCCTTGAGAAAGGTATGGACGGCGTTACGCGCCGCGTTTTCCAGTTCTTCGTCGGTGGGCGTGCCGCCGAGCAGGATCATCATCTGCAGATCGGCATTGCCGAGCGCCACGAACTGCCTCGCGGCGACGTCGAAATCATCGATGGCGAGCGCGCCCTTATGGGCAAGCCGCCCGAAAAGTGCGGACAGTGCGGTGGTCAGCTTGCCCGGCCCCTGCTGGCGCCAGCTTTCGAAGAGGTGCGGATATCGCTCGCCCTCGGTCTGCACCAGCTTGCGCAGGAATTTTCCATCGTGGTTGCAGATGCAGTTCTTGTTGAGGCGCACGGCGAAGGCCGTCAGATCGTCTTCCAGATTGTCGGCACGATCCGGGAAGGTCGACAGCACGGAGAAGAGCATGGCGTTGGCGCGGTTCATGACGTCTTCGACGACGGCGACGAACAGCGTTTCCTTCTCGCGATAGTGATTGTAGATCGTCTGGCGCGAGACACCGGCAACGGCGGCGATCTCGTCGATGCTGGCGCCGGCAAAACCCTGGCGGCAGAATACGTCTGCCGCGGCATCGAGGATCGACATGCGCTTGGCGCATTGTCCGCGCTGCGTATGCCCCGTCATCCGGACTGCCGGTGTCATGCGATCTTTCATGAGAGTGAAGATAAGACGTCTTGACGTTTTAGACAATGGCGTCTAATTTTACATACGTGTCCAAATTTGTTGACACTCCTGGTTCCGCCGCTGAGATATGAGCTCCCAACTTCGTCTTTGCGCGAACGATCATCATTGAGCCCGCGCATCGCCGAAAATCGGAACCGATTTTCGGAAAGCACGTGCGTAGATTTAAAGTGTTGGAGCGTCCTTGTGCGTCCGAGAGGACGCACGGCGCTCTCAGAGCAATGTCGCGGAGCGACGATCCGGTATTTCCGCTGCGCTTTTATGAAAGATCACCATTATGACGGCTCCCTTCTTTCGCATTGCCCTCATTCTCGGCCTTCTGTCGGCCATCGGGCCTTTCGCCATCGACATGTATCTGCCTGCGCTGCCGTCCATCGGCCAGGACCTGCATGCCGATAACAACGTCACCCAGCTTACCCTTCTTGCCTTCTTCATCTCCTTTGCGCTCGCCCAGCTCGTCTATGGTCCGCTGTCGGATATGTGGGGCCGTAAGCTGCCGCTCTATCTCGGCATCGGCCTTTTCGCCGTCGCCTCGATCGGCTGTGCGCTGGCGACCGATATCGAAACGCTGATCGCCTTCCGTTTCGTTCAGGGTATCGGCGGTGCCGCCGGCATGGTCATTCCGCGCGCCATCGTTCGCGACATGCATACCGGCGTGCAGGCCGCCCGCCTGATGTCGCTGTTAATGCTGGTCTTCTCGATCTCGCCGATCCTGGCGCCGCTGACCGGCAGCGCCGTCATCGAGTTCTACGGCTGGCGCGGCGTATTCTGGGCCGTGACGATCGCCGCCTTCATCGGCCTCGTCCTGCTTGCCACCCAGCTTGACGAAACCCGTTCGGCGACCGAACGCAGCGGCAGCGGTTTGAAAAGCGCCATGGCGGCCTACCGCCTGCTGCTTGCCGACCGCAATTTCCTGACGCTGACCTTCATCGGGGGCCTCGGCATTTCGAGCTTCCTGGTCTATCTCGCCAACTCGCCTTTCGTGCTGATTCAGCATTACGGGCTGACGCCGACGCAATACAGCTTCGCCTTCTCGATCAACGCCGTGTCGTTCTTCGCGGTATCGCAGGCGACGGGCTGGCTCGGCGAGCGTTTCGGCCTCGTGCGCGTCATGCGGATTGCGGTCAGCGCTTTTGCCCTTGCCATGGTCGTCATGGCGGTGGTGATGGCCGCGGGCTTCAATCAACTGCCTGTCCTGGCGACTTTCCTGTTCATCGGCTACGGCTTCCTCGGCCTCGTCATCCCGACGAGCGCGGTGCTCGCGCTTGAGGATCACGGCGAGATCGCCGGCACAGCCTCGTCGCTGATGGGCACGCTGCACTTCGTGATTGCCGCCGTTGCTATGGTCATATCGAGCGTCTTCTTCGACGGCACAGCCGTTCCGATGGCCGCCGGCATCGCCCTCTGCGCCTTCGCAGCCTTCGTGCTGACCCAGGCAACGATCGGCCGCCGCGCCGCTGTTGCCGCAGCTGAATGATCGAAGCAGGCCGCACCCGGTCTCCAGGTGCGGCCACATGACTGGTCGTGGCCTCGGAGAAAATGCAACGCGGGTGCAGGGGCTGCGGCGGGCCTTGCTGCCATCAATTCGGTCGGAAATCTCGGCGGCCCCTAGCCGGGTCTGATCAAGCCGCCAAAAGTATCTCCGCGGCGGGCTTCAGGCCGTCAGCGTGAAAGCGTCGCTTTCGCCTGGAACGAGTTCCAGCGGCCAGATCCTGTTGCGGGCGCCTTGCGGATAGTGATCAGCATAGGCCGGCATGGTGGCGAGCAGGGTTTCGCCGAGCTGCGCGCCGAGATCGCGTAGCGACATGCGGAAGGAGGTCAGCGTCGGCTGCAGGAAATGCGTGCGCGGCTCCTCGCGGAAACCGACGACGGCGAGGTCGCGGCCGGGCACGATGCCGGCCTCGGCAAGCCGGCGGTAGAGCCCGATCGCCATCAGCTCGTGGATCAGGATGATCGCCGTCGGCCGCTCTTCGATCATCAGCAATTCGTGGCCGGCCTGATAACCGCCCTGTTCGCTCGACTTGACCCGGATGACGAGGGCCGGGTCGAAGGCAATACCGTGCCGTTGCAGCGCCTGGCGGTAGGCGTCGACGAAGAGATAGCCGAGATTGATGTCGGAGGAGGGGGCAGCTACCGCGATCCGCCGGTGGCCTTTGGCGACCAGACGGTCGACGCCGCGCGCCGCCACGCCCTCGAAATCGAGGTCCATCCAGGTGTAGCTGCCGCCCGACGCGCTGCGCCCGAGCGCCACGAAGGGGATGCGGGCCTTTTCCAGAAGCTCGATGCGCCTATCGGTTCGTCGTGTCGCCGAGAGGATCAGCGCGTCGACAAGCCGGCGCGCCACCATGCGCTTCAGATATTCATGCGGGTCCTCGTCATCGGGGCAGGGCAGCATGACGAGATCGAGCTTGTGGCGAGAAAAGACGCTCTGCAGCCCGTCGGTGACGCCAAGGAAGAAGTCGTCGCTGTTTTCGATCGTCTCGCGGCTCACTTCGAGCATCAGCCCGATGACGTTCGTCATGCCCTGGCGAAGGCTGCGGCCCGACTGGTTGGCGACGTAACCGAGCTCTTCAGCGGCGGCGAGCACGCGCCGGCGCGTCTCGTCATTGACGTCGGGCTTGCCGTTCAGAGCACGGGACACCGTTCCGATCGAAATGTCGAGATGCTCGGCGAGCTGGCGAATTCCCTTCATCTGCGGCGATCTTCCTCCCCAATGCATGTCGCCCAAAACTGTGCAGCGGTTTTGGGATAACGACATGCGTCAAACCGTCAGCCCTTCTTGCCACAGGATGGCGCCTGCGAAAAGACAGAGGGAGGGGTCAGAGTCTGAAGCTCTGGCGGATGACGAGCTCCGGAATGACGCGTTCGTAACCCGGAGGCAAGTCCGGGTTTTCAAGCCGCCGCTCCATCAGTTCGACGGCGCGCTGCGCCATGGTCAGCGGGTCCTGGCGGAAGGTGGTCAGCTGATAGCTCAGCCAGGAGGATTCCGGCACGTCGTCGAAGCCGATGACGGCGACATCCTCGGGAATGCGCAGCCGCGTTTCCAGGCGCACGACATCCATCAGCCCGAAAGCGATCTGGTCGTTGGCGCAGAAGACGGCGTCGGGTTTGATCGTCTGCGAGAAGAGCGCGCGTGCGGCGCTGACGCCGCCGTCATAATCGGAATCGCCGCCACGCCCGACGACGACGGATACACCGAGCGACTCGGCTGTCGACAGGAAGGCGCTTTCGCGCTCGATGATAGCAGGCGTTCCGGTGTTGGAGCCGATGACCGCCAGCCGCCGTCTGCCGCTTTCATAAAAGGCCGTCGCCGCCTTGCGGGAGGCCTCGGAGTTGCCGGCGCGCACATGGTCGGCGTCGGGTTCCGAACGGCCGATCACCACGAGCGGCTGGCCATTTCGCTGCGCGAGTTCGAAGAAACTCGCCGGCGGCGAGCCGGACAGGATGATGATCGCCTCGGCACGGTGGCCGATCAGCATCTTCTGGGCGGCCAGCAGCTCTTCTTCCGTCTGGCCGGTGTTGATGAGAATCGGGATGCTGCCGCGTTTGATCAGGCATTTGGCAAGCGCTGCGGCCAGATGCGCGCGAAAACCCACTTCCGGCCGGGTCGCGACGATACCGACAAGGCGGCTCTGATTGGCAAGCACGCCGCGCGCCAGGTCGTTGACATGGTAGCCGAGTTCTTCAGCCGCCCGCAGCACCTTTTCGCGCGTTGCAGGCGCGACGCTCGTGCCCGGCGTGAAGGTACGCGAGACGGCGGAGCGCGAAACGCCCGCCAATTGCGCCACCTGCTCGGCGCTGACGAAGCGCATGCGTTCTTTCTTTGGCGTCTTGTCGCCGTTCACTGGACCATCATTCATTGGCTTTCAGCTATTGATCGTCTCTGACAGTCGGATGACAGGCGGCCGTGGCAGCCCGAAATTTTTGCTATGAGGAGTGACTGCGAATTAACTTCATTGGCCCAAGCAAAGAAAAACCGAGGCTGCCGGATGCAGCCTCGGTTGATGGGCGAAAATCAGCGGCGACGACGTATGATCAGATCCGCGCCGCCATGGGGAAGGCCAAGTCTGCCGGTTATTCGCAGACGCGTACAGTTTCGGCATGATAGCCGCCGTCGTAGCGGTTGCGGACATCGCGGTCCTCATACCAGCATCTCGGCGCGGGTTCGACATAGCGAGGACCATCGACATAGCGAGGGCCGCCGCCATTGGCGATTGCGCCGCCAATTAGCCCGCCAACAACACCTGCGGCAACGCCGCCGGCGATAATTCGACCGGTGTTATCGTGGTGATGGCGATCACGCGCCGCAGCGGGCTGAATGGCCAATCCAACAAGGGCCGTTGCGATCAACAGGCTGCTGGTAACTCTCTTCATAATATTCTCCTCAGTGGCACTCGCCCCGGATAAAAGGGAAATGCGGCAGCAAGTCGTCGGTTCGTTCAAACTTTGCGACAGGCGTTAATGCATGTCGCCTGAGATTAGAGCGCCGTGCGTCCTCATGGACGCACAAAGGTCGCTCTAACACTTTCAATCCTCGCATCGTGCTTTCCGAAAATCGATTCCGATTTTCGGAAAGCACGATGCGCTAGGTCGCCGACTCCGCTGCCGCCGTCTCTTCCAGCACGTCTTCGGGAATGTCGTCGAAGGAGGAGTAGTTCAGATTGTAGAGCTTGGAATAGAGCTTGCCGTTCTTCATCAGCTGACGGTGGTCGCCGCTTTCGATGATTTCGCCGTTCTGCAGCACGATGATGCGGTCCGCCTCGCGGATCGTTGCGAGGCGATGGGCGATGACGAGGCCGGTGCGGTTTTCGAGCAGCTTCACCAGCGCCTTCTGGATCAGCATCTCGGTATAGCTGTCGATATTGGCCGTCGCTTCGTCGAGGACGAGGATCTTCGCGTCCGCCACCAATGCGCGTGCAAAGCTTAAAAGCTGGCGCTGGCCGAGCGAGAGGTTGCCGCCGCGCTCGCCGAGGACACTGTCGTAACCATCGGGCAGGCGCATCACGAAGTCATGCGCGCCGACGGCTTTGGCGGCCTCGATCACCTGTTCGCGCGTCGCCTCCAGCTTGTGGTAGCGGATGTTCTCGAAGACGGTGCCGGTAAAGAGGAAGGGCTCCTGCAGCACCATGGCGATCTGCGCTCCGAGCGAATCCTGCGTCAGATCACGCACATCGTCGCCGCCGACCAGCACCTGGCCCTGCTGCACGTCGTAGAAGCGATGGATCAGCGACATGCAGCTCGATTTGCCGGACCCCGTCGGCCCGACCAGCGCCACCGTCTCGCCGGGATTGACCTTGAAGCTGACGTGCTTCAGCACCGGGTGTTTCGGATTGTAGCCGAAGACGACGTCCTTGAATTCCACCGATCCGTCCATGTCGCGCGACAAGGCTTTGGCGTCGGGCGCGTCCTTGATGTCGACAGGCACGTCGAGCACTTCGGTCAGCCGCTGGCCGGACGCCATGGCGCGCTGCATCACCGAATATTGCAGGGTCAGCGAACGGATCGGGTCGAAGAAGCGCTGGATGTAGAACAGGAAGGCGACGAGCACGCCGACATCGAGCGCCTGATTGAGAACGCGCGCGCCGCCGACGACGATGACGAGCGCCATCGCCACGCCGGTCAGGCTGTCGACGATCGGCACCATCACCTGCGCATAGCGCGCCGCCGTCAGATGCGTCTTGAGGTTGGCATGCGCCTTGTCGTCGTAAAGCGTGAAGTTGACGCCCTGCCTGTCCATGCTCTGGACGGCGCGCACGCCATGGATCGCTTCTGCAAGCGCACCGTTCGCGACCGAATTGGTCTCGTGCGCGGCCATGAAGGATTTGCGGGCCAGCGGCAGCCAGAACAGCCGGACGATGAACAGCACCGGCAGCACCGAGAGCGTCAGCAGCCCCAATTTGAAATCGAGATAGAGCATCACGAAGACGATGCCGAAGAGCAGCACGATGTCGCCGACTGACAGCACCGAGGTTTCGAGGAATTCCTGCATCGAGTTGACGTCGCCCTGCAGGCGCGACATCAACCGGCCGACTTCGGTCTTGTCCATGAAGGACAGCGAGACGCGCTGGAGATGCGAAAACATCGCCTTGCGGATATCGAAGAGCACGTCCTCGGCCACGCCGCCGACCAGCGTCTCCTGCGCATAGCTTGCCGCATAGTTGATGAGGATGGCAATCGTGAAGGCGACGATCGACCACACCAGGGCCGAATGGTTGCCGCCCGGCGACATGCCGTGGTCGATGGCATAGCGGATGATCAGCGGGATGGTGAGCTGCATCATCGTGAAGGTCAGAACGGCGACGACGGACCACAGGACCTGGCGGCGATAGGGGTGAACGAAAACCCAGATGCGCTTGACGATATTGCCGTCGAAGGCCTTGCCAAACATCTCCTCCTCGACGCGATGCGAACCGACCACCGCCCGCGGCGGGCGGCGTCCATCCTCGCGAACGTCGGGACGCTCGGTTTCCAGTTCCTCGGCCATGCCATTCCTCCCGCGGCCATCACGTCCGGTGGCCTGCATAGTCATTGCTTGTCCGCTCTTCTCCCTGGTGGGCAGAAGAACGGAATTCATTGCTAGGCGCTCAAGACCTCGTCGCCCGGCCGCACCTGCAGGTCGTAGAGCGCCTTGTAGCGCCCGCCGAGCGAAAGCAGCGCTTCATGCGTTCCGCGCTCGACGATCCGGCCGTCTTCGACGAACAGGATCTGGTCGGCATGCATCAGCGAGCTCAGGCGGTGGGCGACGATGATCGTCACCCGGTCGGCGGCATAGCGGCGCATGGCGCCGCGGATGCGCTGTTCGGTGGCGGCGTCGATAGCCGCTGTCGAATCGTCGAACACCATCACCGCCGGTTTCAACATCAGCGCGCGGGCGATCGAAAGACGCTGCCGCTGGCCGCCGGACAGCGAAACGCCGCGCTCGCCGACGACGGTGCCGTAGCCTATTGGCAGGCCAAGCACGTAATTGTGAAGTTGGGCGCTTTCACTGGCGCGCTCGATGCGGCCTTCCTTCGCCCATGGGTCGCCATAGGCGATGTTGTTTTCGATCGTCGTCGTGAACAGGAAGGAATCCTGCTGCACGACGGCAACCGCCCGGCGCAGCGATTGCAGCGTCGCCTTGCGGATGTCCTGACCGTCGATCGTGATCTTGCCGCCGCTGACGTCGTAGAAGCGGGGAATGAGATGGGCGATCGTCGACTTGCCGCTGCCGGGCGGGCCGACGATGCCGATCGTCTGGCCACGCCTGGCTTCGAAGGAGACATCGTCGAGCACGCTGCGCTTTTCCGAACCGGGATAGGCGAAGCTGACATTCTCGAAGCGCAGCACGCCGTCCGTGACGTTCAGCTCTGTCGCATCCGGCGCATCCTTGATCGCGACGTCGAGGTCGAGAAGGGCAAAGAGGCGCGAGCCGCAGGTGGAGGCGCGGGCAAAGGCATTGACCATCAGGCCGAGCTGGCGCACCGGCATCTGCAGGATGGTCATGAAGGTCAGGAACGAGGCCAGCGTGCCGACGGTGATTTCACCCGACATTACCTTGCCGCCGCCGACCCAGAGCACCAGACCCATCGCAGCGAAGAAGGAGAAGGTCATGGCGCTGGTGTTGGTGACGCGGATGCCGACGCGCTGATGCGCGAGCGCCAGCGCGCTCTTCGACGCCACCTCGAATTTCGAAATCTCGTGTTCGTGGGCGGCAAAGGCGCGCACGACGCGGATACCGCCGAGATTTTCCTCCATGATGCGGGTCAGCACCGAAAGCCGCTCCTGCAGGTCGAGCCAGGTGGCGCGTAGCCTGAGCTGCGTCACCGATGAGCGCCAGCCGACGAAGGGCACGAAACTCAGCGCCAGGAGGCCGAGCACGACATCGGTCGACAGCAGCATATAGGCGCCGATGCCGATCAGGGTCGACAGCAGGATCATCCGGACGAGTGCGGTGGAAAAATACATGCGCACGCCTTCGAGATCGAGCAGGCCGACGGTGATCAGGTCGCCGGAATGAACGGTGTCATGAAAGCTGAAGGAGAGCCGCTGGATCTTCTCGTAGCAGGCCAGCCGCAACTCATATCCGATGTGATGGCCGACGGCTTCGCTGTAATAGTTCTGGACCATGGTGAAGAGGCCGCGCAGCACGCTGGCGCCAAGCAGCAACAATGCCGTGGTCAAAAGCGCGTCCTGTGCCAGCAGACCCGCCGCACCACCGCTCATCGCCATCTGCGTATGGTCGACGGCCTGGCCGAGAAGGCGCGGGATCATCAGCTGGAAGGTGGAGGCAACAAGCGTGGCGCCGATTGCAAAGCCGGATTGCCAGGGGTGGCGGAAGGCCATCATGGTGATGCGCACCAATGTGAAGAGGCCTCGGCCCCAGCCTGCCGCAGTTGCAAGCGCCATCGAAGCCGAAGGCTTCGTCGCGCGTGTTAACACATCGCTGCTCACGGTATTTTTTCCAATAGATGTGTGGTCGGACGCTGGCCCGAAAAGACGGCAAATCCATGAAGGGATTGATTGCACCTTCACTTTTGCCGATTCCATTTGGGGGTTCAAGTAAAGAATTCACCAGTTGGTTATTTTTACGTGAGGTCTCCTCGCATCCCGGCGGGAACAATCTGTGGGCGAAGGGGTTGCAGCAGGCGAATGCCAACCGCCGACCGGTGCCGGAGAGACCCATGCCGCTGAAAGCCCTCGCCCTCAACGCCACGCTGAAGAGCAGCGACGCCAAGGAGGCGTCCTCGACCGACCGGATGATCGGTCTTATCGACAAGGCAATGTCCGCACACGGCGTTGTGACCGAAGTGCTCCGCCTTGCCGATTTCAACGTCAAGCCGGGCGTAACATCCGACGAAGGCCCCGGCGATGATTGGCCTGATATCCGCGCCAAGGTGCTCTCCGCCGATATCCTGCTGATGGCGACGCCGATCTGGCTCGGCCAGCCGTCCAGTGTCTGCAAGCGGGCGCTGGAGCGCATGGACGCCTTCCTCGAGGAAACGGACGAAGATGGCCGTATGGTTTCCTATGGCAGGGTCGCGGCTGTTGCCGTCGTGGGCAATGAGGACGGCGCCCATCATGTATCGGCCGAGCTCTTTCAGGCGCTGAACGACGTCGGCTTCACCATTCCGGCGAATGCGGTCGCCTATTGGGTTGGCGAGGCGATGGGTTCCACCAATTTCGTCGATCTCGACAAGGTGCCGAAGGTCGTGACGAAAGCCGTCGACATGCTGGCGCGCAACACGGCGCATCTGGCGGGCCTGCTGAAGGCAAAACAATATCCGGGCGAGGGCCGCTGAGGTCGCTGGCGATCTGACATTTGCAACGATCCGTTCGCAGTTCGGGGTGCAAAACTCGCCAGACTTCCCACAGGAGAGTTCTAAATTCTAATATATTTCAATATCTTGAAGTGATTTAACAACAAACCTCTTGCCACCTGCGCCATTTAGCGCTTTCATACACTACTAGTTTGATAGACTATGGATGAGCGTGATTGCTCACCTAGTTCTCTTGCGGGGCCGCTGGTTCGGACCCGGATGCCGCGGCAGGTGTTTTGAATGGCCGCATGAACCTCATCAACGCGTGAACCGCTGTTTTATGCGTTGAAACCTCGATCGACCCACGGTGCGGATGAAGCCGCAAAGGAGTTGTGATGACGGTTCA